>JAAXWL010000044.1 GCA_013334975.1 Chlorobiaceae bacterium | reverse complement strand
TAAGTATATCATGCTATCGTTAATTTTGTCAAACCAATTACCCGTTTGCCAGCCTTTCCCTCAATCCGCTTCTCCTTTCCGTCCGGCGCTTCACGGCAGCACTGAAAACCTGCGCGTCGCTCAATACTGTTACAGCCTGTCGTACCCTTGTAATACCAGTATAGATTAGTTCCCTTGTCAGTAACAGGGTATCCTCAGGGGGAAGAACCATCAGAACCTGGTCGAACTCGGAGCCCTGGCTTTTGTGTATTGTCATGGCGAAGGCGGTTTCGTGGGCTGGGAGGAACTCTGGGGGAATAGCTCTTATGGCGCCGTCGGGGGTGGCGAAGAAGGCTCTCAGGTTACCGGTTTCGGAGTCGGGGAGAATGATGCCGGTGTCGCCGTTGAAGAGTTTGTGGATGTAGTCGTTTTCGGTGATGAGGATGGGGCGGCCTCGGTAGAACGGGGTGTGGGCTGTGAGGAGGCCTGCTTCGTGGAGCAGGGTTTCAGCGGCGTGATTCATACCGGTGGCACCCCACGGGCCTTCGCGGAGGGCGGTGAGGATGCGGAAGCGGTCGAAAAGTTGAAGGGCAACTTCCGGGGTTTCGGCTTCGAGGCAGGGGCGAAAGCCTTCGAGTACCTTGGTCGCGAGACGTTTTTTGATTGTTTCGCGTGTCGGGGTTGGTTCGATGACGATGGTGCTGCTGCTGACGGAATCGGAGAGGAGGCGGAGGGCTTCCCTGTCGTTGCCGGTGTTGATGGCCTGGCTGAGGGCGGCGATGCCGGAGCCGTCGCCGAAACGGTAGTTACGGTAGAGGATGGTGACACAGCCTTCGATGGCGGAGCCGGGGGTTTCGGCGGCGCGGCAGATGTCGCCGAGGATGGCTCCGGCTTCGACGGAGGCGAGCTGGTCGCGGTCGCCGATGAGGATGAGCCGGGCTTGCGGCGGAAGGGCCGTGACGAGGGCGGTCATGAGGGGCAGATCGACCATCGAGGCTTCGTCGATGATGACAGTGTCGCAAGGTAAGGGGTTGAGGGCGTTGTGGCGGAAGGTGGTCGAGCCGGGTATGGTGCCGAGCAGGCGGTGTATCGTGGTGACCTGGCCGGGCAGGGCGTGTCGGGTCTCTTCGGTACAGGGCAGACTCTCGCGGAGGGAGGCGATCGATGAGGCGAGGCGGGCTGCTGCTTTGCCGGTGGGGGCGGCAAGGGCGATGCGCATTCGTGCTCCGACTGATTGTTCGAGCAACAGGGCGAGGATGCGCACGACGGTGGTGGTTTTGCCGGTGCCGGGGCCGCCGGAGATGACCGAGAAGCTTTTCCGGAGGGCAGTGAGGGCTGCTTGCCTCTGGCGATCCTCCCCTGATTCTTCGGGGCCAAAGTAGCGGTCGAGGCTTTCGGCGAATGCGGCTTCGTCGGGGATGTCGGTGTCGGATTTGGCTCGGGTGCAAATGGCTTCTGCGAGCAGGGCTTCGTAGCGGAAGTATCGGTAGAGGTAGAGGCGTCCGGCGTCGTCGAGGATGAGCGGGCGGTGCTCCCCCGGCCTGCCGAGGGTGGGCAGGGATCGGAGCGTGGTGATCAGTCGGGCGGTGTCGGGCAGGCGCAGGGGTTCGTCGCGTCCAGGGGTGCGAACGGGCTGACCGGCGATATCTTCGAGGTCGAGGCAGACGTGGCCCTGGCCTGCTGCCTGGCTGAGCAGGGAGATGGTAGTGCGGAGGAGGCGGGTGTCGTCCGTTGCGCCTCGGGTGAGGAAGGAGGCGGACTGGCGGTCAATGGGGCGTTCGAGGAAGTCAGGCATGGGCACCTCGGAAAGCTTGTTCTTTCATATCCAAATCGAAATCGGTATCGAAATCGATTCTGCTGATAATAACGGGACTCCTGTTTTGAGAAAACATGAGCAAATAACGAGGTATTAACACGATCATGGAGATTACCTGTAAATTATTGCCGTTGGAATTCACAAAGAAAAATGCGATTTGGATACCGGTTTGGATACCGATTTCGATGGAATAAAGAGATGCTGCTTTTTCCTGATGATATGACACTCCCTTCATTTCGCATCTTCGCCCCTTTCAATCAACAGCTCCTGTAGTTCGCGGATGAGGGCGATTGGGGGGAGGGAGCGGTGGAAGCCGTAGGGTTCGCCGTGTTCCTGGCTGACGCCTCGGAGGAAAACGTAAATTGTTCCGCCGAAGTGGGTTTCGTAGTGGTAGCCGGGGACGCGGAGCGCAAGGTAGCGGTCGAGGGCTACGGTGTAGAGGAGGTACTGGAGCGGGTAGAGGTTCTCCTGCATGGCTTTGTCGAGGCGTAGGCGGTGGTACTCTTCGATGGTGTTGCCGAGGTGGTTCGATTTCCAGTCGAGCAGCCAGTATCGCCCCTGTGCTTCGAAGAGCATGTCCATGAAGCCCATGAGCATCCCTTTGACGGGGTTGAAGTCAAGCGCCTGCATGGCTGTGGCGGGGTCAGTGCCGCCGGGGATGAGGCCGTGCTTCAAGAGCACTTTGGCAAGCTCCGGGGCGGTGATGAGCCGGAGTGGGAGGAAGAACTCGAACTCGGTGCTCCAGCTTCCCTTTTTCAGGGCACCGAGGGTGAAGCTTCCATCGGGCGCGGTGAGCGGCGTCGAGAGCACCTGCTGTACCATTGTGCTGAGGCAAGGCTGCCATTCGGCTTCGTATCCAGAGCGCTCGAGCGCTCTGGTTGTGGCCTCGGCTATGGTGTTCTCCGTAGCTGTGGCGAAGTCGAGGGTTTCGAAGATCGAGTGCATGAGTATACCGGCTCCGGCTCCTTTCGGGAAGGTGAAGATGGTGCGCTCCGACGTGTCGGCGCTTGCGACCGAGGCGGCGGCTGGCTGGGCGGTGCTTTCGTCGCGGTCGGGCAGCTCGAAGGCCGTGGTGCGGTGGCGGCTGAGGGTGGTGAAGCTCGCGATGCGCCAGTCGGTGTCGAGTCTCTTGTCAAATTGCCGGAGCACGAGCGGTGGGCGTTGGGAGGCTCCGGGGCGAATATGGGGCACCCGGAGATCGTCGTTGAGGCTGAGCTTTCTGAGGCGTATCGCTCCCTCCGATGTATCGGCCAGCTCCTGAAGCCTGCCCGCCATGAGGGCGGTGTCGAGTCCCGAAAGCTCGCTCCTGGCCTCGATGACCGGCTGAGGGCTCTGCCTGGCTTCGTCCGAGGCGTAGAGCAGGTAGGAGGAGGGCGAAAGGAGCGGAGGGCGTCCGGCGTTGCGTCCATCGACGATCCGCCCGGTGAAGAAAATACAGCGCCGTTCGGCCCTCGTGAGGGCGACGTAGAAGAGGCGCAGGTTCTCGGCAAGCGATTCGCGGGCGGCGAGCGCCTGGTGGCGGTCGATCGAGGGCGATCCGAAATCCCTCGTCATGCGCCCCCGGTCGTCGTGGAAGAGCACTACCTCCCCGCTGCCACCAGCTCCGCCGAACTGGAAGGGGCAGAAGACCACCGGGTACTGGAGCCCTTTGCTGACGTGGGCGGTGACGATGCGCACGGCGGGTTCGTCACTTTCGAGGCGTATCTGGTACTCTTCGCCGGGCTCTCGGGAGACCACCCGTTCGCTGAACCACGAGGCGAGTCCCTCCATGCCGAGCCCCCGGCGGTGCGCCTCCTGATGGAGCAGCTCGAAGCAGTGGAGCACGTTGGTGAGGGCGCGTTCGCCGGAGGAGCCTGCAAGGGCGAGCAGCCGTTCGCGCACGGTTTCACGGCGCATCAGCTCGCGGGCCATCACCATAAAGCCGCGCTCCTGCCAGAGGCGATGGTACTCCCGAAACTCCTGCAAGCGTTCGGCCCAGGCGTTTTCGTCGTCGTTGAGGCGGGCGATGTCGCTGCCGTTCAGCCCGAAGAGGGGCGTGACGAGGGCGGCCCGGACGAGGGGTTCGCGGCCAGGATCGGCAAGGGCGGTGACGAGGATGCGCACCTCTTCGGCCTCGATGGAGGCAAAGACGCTCTCATCGCTGCGCATGACCGAGACGATGCCGCTGGAGCGGAGGGCTGACTGGATCATGCGGGCCTGCCGGTGGGTGCGCACGATGACGGCGATGTCGCCCGCTTCGGCGCCTCCGGCGATGGTTTCGGCGACCATCGAAGCGCAGGCTTCGGTGGCGAAGCGCTCGGACTCGCCGCTCTTGAGGCTGCCTTCGCCCTCGCCCGACTGGAGGAGGCAGAGTTCAAGGGGCGGTTGGCCGGAAGGGGTTCCGGCGGGTTCGGGTCGGCCTGCCACGAGGGGCGGCGAGGGGATGTTGGCGAAGACGAAGGGGGTGCGGGCCTCGTCGAAGAGGCGGTTGAAGCCGTCAAGCAGCCTCGGCACGGAGCGCCAGTTGGTGTTGAGGGTAAAGCGGTGCTCCTGGCCGACGTCGGCGGCGGCTTGCAGGTAGGCGAAGATGTCTGCCCCACGGAAACTGTAGATCGCCTGTTTGGGGTCGCCGATGAGAAAAAGCGGAGCCTCAGAACTGGCGTAGATCTTCCGGAAGATGTCGTACTGGACGGGGTCGGTGTCCTGGAACTCGTCGATGAGGGCGGCACGGTAGCGGTTGCGCAGCGCGGCGGCAAGAGCGGCGGCTTCAGAGCCGGGATTGATACTCGCAGTGGCTTCGCCAGCATTGATATTCGCGGTGGCTTGAAAGCCACCTTGGAGCGCATGATACAGGTCGGAAAGGAGGTCGTCGAAGAAGCGGATGTTGCTCTCCCGTTTGCGCTCGGGCAGGCGGCGGCGGTAGAAGGCCACCAGTTCGGCCTTGAGGACGAGCAGGCGTTCATCGGCGGCTTGCAGGAGGCGCTCGCAGGCGTCGAAGAGCGGGTGCACGGGCGGGGTGCCGGAGGATTTGGTGCCGATTGCGATGCCGGAGGCGGTCAGCTTGTCGAAGCCGTCGAACAGGCCGAAGGGGTTTCCGGCGGCGACGAAGCTGTCCATCGCGGTGAGCAACTGCACGACCCTGTCGGCACGGTAGCTCTTTTCGGAGCGACTGAGGGCTTTGGCGGTGCCGAGGAGCGTTGCCAGCGGCTTACGTTCGGCCTGCCAGAGACGGCACACCTCGCCGAAGGCTGCTTCGGCGGCGGCTTCGATCCGGTCGACATCGGCTTCGCCGTAACGGGGAATCACCTCGTCCCGCTCGGAGAGCTGCAACGATTTCAGGAAGGCCGTGAGGGTGTCGGGCGAGTATCCCCTGAGCAGGGCGCAGGGGAGCAGGCGGTTTGCATGGCCGAAAAAATGCTCACGCCAGAAGTCGTCGATCACCTCTCCGGCAAGAGCCGACTGGTCGGTGACCAGCTCGGTGTCGTAGAGCGCTCCGCTCTCGAAGGCGTGATCCTGCAGGGCGCGATTGCAGAAACCGTGAATGGTGAAGATGGAGGCAGTGTCAAACTCGGCGAGGGCCGCTTCGAGCAGGATGGTTGCGTGTTCCAGTGAGCCGGTTCGGGTGGCGCGATCACGGAGGACGGTAAGGACGGGGTCGCTTGTGGCTGCTCCGCGCATGGCGTCGAGCGCTTCGCGGATGCGGCGGCGGATGCGGGCGTGAAGCTCTTTGGTGGCCGCTTCGGTGTAGGTGACGACGAGAATCTGTTCCGGACGCAGCTCTTTTTCGAGCAACAGGCGGAGGTAGAGCGAGGCGATGGCCCAGGTTTTGCCGGTGCCGGCGCTCGCTTCGATGAGATTCATGCCCGAAAGCGGCACGGCAGTGTGGTCGAGGATGCGGATGGTCATGATTTGGCTCCGGATTCGAGCATGGGGAGGAGCACGGATTCGGCGATGGTCATGAAGCGGTTGCCGATGGGGGGCTCGGGGCCGAAGCAGCGGCGGTATGCGGGGTCGCTTCCCTCGCCTTCGCGGCCTCCGTAACCTTCACGCCATTCGGCAGTGGCGGCGGCAATGCGTTCGCGTTCGCTCTTCTCCGCTTTTTCGGCCCAGGCGATCGATGCGCGGGGGAAGAACGGGAGCGGCTCCGAGAGGCCCTGCCGGTAGAGGGTGATGAGCGTTTCGAGTCGTTCGGTTGCACCCTCGACGGGTCGGTAGCGGATGGCGCGGTCGAGCGTGACGAGCCGGGTGTCGTGCGCTGCGTCATGACTCATGGCATGAAGCACGAGGTGGCATATCCACGAGCGGAGGCGATCCTGCGCCCTTAGCCTTGCGCACCGGTAGAGGAGCTGGCCGGTGGGCAGGAGGTGGTCGAGCCGCCCGGTGAAGCGGAATCCGCCGATGTCGAGATCGATGTCGAGCTGCGTGAATATGCCGCCCCCTTGCAGCTCCTGCACCTTTGCGGCAAACTCCCGCACCTCGTCAAGTAGCCCCCTGAAGAGCAGCTCGCCATGCGTGGCTGGTGGCAGGAGGCCCCGTGAGCGGAAAAGCGGCAACATCCCGAGCGCGTCGCCTCCGTCGAGCACCTCCTCAAGCATCTCCTGACGCATCGTGTAGGCATCGAGTCCGTAGGCCTCGAATGGTTCACGCTCTTCGAGGGGCTGAAGCGCCGCCGCCGCTTTGAGGCCGAGCCTGCGTTCAAGAAAAAAGGCGGAGGGGTTGGCGAAGAACTTCACCAGATCGTCGAGCGTTACGATGCGCTCCTCATCGGCAGGTTCCGGCAGGGGTGCATCCACAAAGGGGCGAGGCACTGCAGAATTGCGCCCCTCCAGCGCCCGGCAGTTGTCCGCCGAGTAGCTGAAGAAGCCCGTCCCATCGGTGAAGTAGAGGGGGTTAAAGCCCTGAAGCCGGTGCCGCTTGAGGAGACGCGACGCAGCCCCATCCCCTTCCCGAAAGGCAAATCCGCGATCGACAGCATCAAGCAGTTCGCTGACCAGCACCGACGGGGGCACTTCGCTGTTGTCGCGGATGCTCTGGCCGACATAGCTCAGGTAGAGCACGTCGCGAGCCGAGAGAATCGATTCGAGAAAGAGGTAGCGATCGTCGCCCCGCACGGAGCGGTCACCCTTGCGCGGCTCCCTCGACATCATGTCGAAACCCGGCGGACGAATCTGGCGCGGGAAAGCTCCGTCGTTCATGCCGATCATGGCCACCACCCGGAAGGGGATGCTGCGCATGGGGAGCATGGCGCAGAAGGTGATACCGCCGGTCATGAAGCCGAGCCCCATCTCCGCCTTTTCGAGCCGCTCACGCAGCCAGGCGATGATCACCGGGGCCGACACCTCACCCTCGAAACCCGCCTCTGCTGCCAGTTCGGTAAGCTTGTCGATTTCGGCGGTGATGTGCTTGA
The DNA here is from genome assembly GCA_013334975.1 of Chlorobiaceae bacterium. Classification (GTDB taxonomy): domain Bacteria; phylum Bacteroidota; class Chlorobiia; order Chlorobiales; family Chlorobiaceae; genus Chlorobaculum. Next base: position 13,140 of record JAAXWL010000044.1, on the reverse strand, counting down.
GCTCCCTTTCGGTCAGTTCGTCGGCTTCGATGAAGGTGTCGAGCATCCGGATGAAGGCTTCACGCCATCCGTCGAGGGTCGCCGGTCGCTCGAACCTCGACGACAGTTGCCCGACCGCGTCGATGAAATCGGCAAGCTTCCCGAGGGTTTCGGCCTCCCCCTCGACATCGAAGGGCAGGATGCCGTCAGAGAGCACCCCTTCGTCGGGCATGGCATAGCCGAGCAAGAGGCGCTCCAGGCCAGCCCGCCACGAGTTCTCGCGGAATGGGGGCAGGCCGAGGCGGCTCCGCGACCCTTCGTCCATGCCCCAGCGGATGCGTGTGTCGGCAATCCATCGGCGGATGGTGTCGAGCTCCTCGTCATCGATGCGGAATCGGCGGCTTATCGGCGGCGAGGCGATCAGGTCAAAAAGCTCCGGGGCGGTGAGGCGACTGCCGCAGAGCTCCAGCAGCTTGAGCATAGCCGGGGTGATGGCCCCTTCGTCGAGCATCCGGCGGTCGGCGATCGAGTGCGGCAGGCGGGGAACCCCCTCCCCTGTGGCGCCGAAGACCGTGGCGATGTAGGGGGCGTAGAGCTCGATCTCGGGGGTCATCACCACAATGTCGCGTGGCTCCAGTTTGGGAATGCGGTCGAAGAGGTCGAGCAGATTGTCGTGCAGCACCTCAACCTCGCGCAGCGGATTGTGGCAGGAGTGCACCTGCACCGAAAAATCAGCGGCATCGGGCGCGGGGCGACGCTCCCCCTCCTCGCCGGTACCCTGAAGGGTGAGCATGTCGGACTGCATGGCGTTCAGCAGGGTGTCGGCGCCGGGATCGATAGAGAGATCATGCTCTCTTTCGACGTTTTGCGCATCGAGCAGGAGCCCGGCGAACTCCCTCCCGCTTTTGCCGAGCGAGGCGAGCAGCGGGTTGCCCTCGGTGCTCAGCTCCCGTTCGCTCGCGCTCATTCTGAAAAGGCGTCGGCGGGAGACGATGTCCGACCAGTACTCCTGCGTGGGGCTCAAAAGGAAGATGGTGACCGGAATCCTTGAGGCAAGCGTATCGAGCACAGCGATATGGTAGGGCGGCATCCATGAGACGCCAAAGAGCGAAATCCTCTTGGGGAACTCCGGTGGCAACGTTGCATCCGGGAGCTTTCGACAGAACTCCCTCTTGAGTTCTCCCCTGTGGCGTCCGCTGCTCTCGGCGACAATCGCACGCCAGAGGTCGGGTTGCCAGTCACGGGCTCCGTCCTCCCTCCCCTCTTCCCACGCCTTGAGCAATTCGGGGCGGAAGAGGGTGTACTGGTCGAAGGTATCGGCGACACGCTTGCAGAGCTGGAAGAGTTTCAGGCCCTCCCGGTCATTCCTGAGGTATGAGCGCAGCGGAGAGAAGGATTCGCGATCGAGCAATCCAGGCAGATGGCGCATGAGGCTCCAGCACATCACCTCTTTGGAGAAGCTGCCACCTGCCCTCTCCTCGGTCAGTTCAAGCTTTTCAAAAAGCTGCTGCACCAGCGCATTCGGGAAGGGATATTCAGCTCCGCCCCAGACTCCGAAACGCGAGGCGAGCTGCATCGAGAGCCAACGCTGCATCCCGCGGCTTTGCACCACGATCATCTCCCGCTCGAAGGGCGACGACAGGGGTTCGGCGGAGAGCCTGTCGCCGAAAGCCGAGACCAGCTCTTCCAGCCGGTTACCGGTGAACAGTTCGATCACGTCAGCAGGCCCTTGCGGTTACATGGGATAATTGGAGTATTGTGATAAGTAATGAAATAATGGGGCTTGTGCAAGAGTGGAAGATTCTCATGGGACACTTGGGACTGATGGGAGAAGACATGAGTTCATCGGTATCGGTATCGGATTTTTTTTCGATTTCGATACCGATTTGGATGCGATTGTTTCTCGTCACGGGAGGGCGAACACGAAGGTTCGCCCCTACGGCCACTGGCCACTCTTCCCTTCTCGGCACTATTTCGTTATTTCAATTGCCTGAAATCGTTAAATTATGGATGATTGGTAGATTTTTATCCAATTAAAACACATGATTTCACGATAATGGACGCAAAAGCCACCGTACTTGATGTACTGAAAAAAGAGGGAGAGCCGATGAGCGCCGGCCAGATAGCTGAAAAAAGCGGTCTTGATCGCAAAGAGGTAGACAAGGCGATGAAAGTGCTCAAGGATGAGGAGTTGATCGTCTCCCCGAAACGCTGCTACTGGGCTCCGAAAGAGTAAACAAGGCAGAGCGACATCCCTGTCGGTAACAGGGTCAGTGACCGCAGTCCGAGTCGAAACAAACCTTCAACCATTACCATAGCAAACCATGATACAGTCTGACCCATCCCTGATTCCTTTATCACAGGAAGAGCTGACCGAACTTGAAATCTTTCTCACATCTGACAAGACTCCAGAAGAGTGCATGTCGTCGCTTGAGATGATCGACGGTTACATGACGGCACTGGTTATCGGACCCGAAATGGTCGCCCAGTACCGATGGATTCAGTACCTGCTCGATCCTGAGAACAAACAGGAAAAGATTTTCAACTCTCCCGAAGAGGAGGCCGAAATCACCAGCCTGCTGCTGCGGCATGTGAGCGCCATCGAGGCACAGTTTGAAAATGATCCCGAAGCCTTTGTTCCCATTTATGAGATGTTCAGTTATTCAGAGGATGACGAACGGGAACTTGCCATCGAAGAATGGGCGCTTGGCTTCATCCTCGGCATGGAACTCTCTCATGAGGCCTGGCAGCCGTTGTTCGCTACTGAAGCCACCGCTATGCTTGCCGGACCCCTCTTCATCCTCGGCAGGATTACCGACGATTACGAAAGCATGTCACAGGATGAGAGGGATGAGGTAACCTCGATGCTCGATGAATCGATCATCGGCATACACTCCTTCTGGCAGGAGAATCCAGCGGAGGAGGAGTAACCGGAGCAAGACGTTCAACCCCGGGGTTCTCTGAAGAGAGAGAGGTCATGGAGCTCAGGGATAAAACCACGTAACGGGAAAGAAAAGGCTCTTTTTACACGAAAAAAAACCGGACTCTCGTAGAGCCCGGTTTTTTTTCGTTCAATCCCGATCACCTATCTCGGACGGCCTGGACCATTGCCCGGTCCATAGCGACGGTCATCCCTTCGGCTGTTATCATGACGATTGCGATACACACGATATTCATCATCTCTCATGTTGCGTATCTGTTCGATGCGATAGCGTCTTATCTGCCTCGGCAGTTGTCGCCCACTGACATTCCGCCACGGGCCATTGTAACGTGCCGAACGGTACCATTGACCCTGGTCATGCAGATAATAAAAATTGCCGGAACGAACAATATCGTAAGGGGCGCCTACAGAAACCGAGAATCCCGGGGTTGCGAGTCGCACGAATGTCGGCGGTCTGTCGATGACAAAAGCTGGCCTCGAAGCAGCTCCGATTCTGACACTCACTTCGGCCAGTGCCTCGGTCGCTGGATTCGACATAAGCATTCCGGCAACTCCTACCATCATCAACATTTTGCTTTTCATCATAATTTCCCTTTTTTATCATTACTTTTCTCTGTCATGCAATCAATACCCGGACTCATGGTGTGAGATGCACGTCATACATACTTTCCTTTTCTATTTATATTTGACGTCACCCGACAACGGATTCCAGCGCAGATCATCATCACCGGTACTGTTATTTTCCTGAAAGAAAACGATTTGTGAATCCTATGGACAATCGCGAACGTATCGGGCGCGAAGCCCTGTACCTGCCGGCAGTCGAGGAGATTGTGGAACGATGGGCGGAAGGTAAACCGCCAAACCCCTCACCGGCAGCTACCTCAGACAAGCCGAGCGGGTACTTCCGGCTGACCAACTGGCTGCTCGATTATCTGGTCACAAACAGGGAGTTTCCGAAAGGGGTACACCAGATGCCGGAAGGGCTCGACCGGTTCGGCACAATCGAGCCCTCATTTCCAGTGGATTTCGATCCATTGACCGCTGAACACCCCCATCCCCTGCCATAATGGCTACACGCTGCCGATGGCTTCGTTCAGAAATTGAACCATCGGCATCACCGCCCGGCAACTCTCGGCAACTCTCGGCAAAAAACCGGCATCGAGGAGCTCCGCATCGCTGAAGAAACGTTGCGTGTAGTAGCCTTTGTACCGGAGATAGGCGATTGCCGGATTGGCATCGTCATAGCCTTTCGGAGGGCGTTTGGTTGCACCCGACGGACGAACCCCTTCAGGGAATTGGTCCATCAGCCCGGGAGTACTGACGATGGTGCTCCATTCGGCAAATCGGGAATCGATCGCCTGACGGGTTCTTGCCAGCACCGGCGCTTCAGGAAGATAGAGCCCCCCGCCAAGAAAGGATGAACCCGGCTCCAGATGCAGATAATAACCCGCATAAGGGCCTTTCCGCCCACCCTTGCTGATAAAGGCGAAAAACCCTGTTTTGTAGGGGGTCTTGTCGCTGGAGAAACGGACATCACGGTAGATCCGCATGATACATGATTTCGGATCGGGGCGCGCTGCGTCCAACTCGGCATCGAATGACGAGATCGCTGATACCATCCGGGTGACGGTATCGAAAAAATCGCCATAGGCTTCTTCATAAAGCTGACGATGCGCCTCGAACCAGTCACGGGTGTTGTTGCGTTTAAGGTCGCGGAGAAAGAGTAGCGTGTTCTCGGTGATCATGCTCTGGGTCTCCCGGATAGGGTGAAAAAGCTGAATTTAAAGAGAAAAAGCGATCGGTTCATGACAAAAGGCACGAATACTCAACGATCGTCGTAAGAAACGAGCGTAATGTTGCCCCCTTCTCAGAGGCATCAGGGAGAGCAATCGTGTATAAGAACAGGAGTCCAACGGCCATCACTCCGGTTCTGAATAAAGAAACCCTTTATTGCCCGTTGTTTTCTCTCTTTTGAACAGGCATAACGGATCAGTGAGGTTGACCGTTTACTTTGTTTTGTAAAGAACTTTATATTAATCAAACACAAAACACCCGCACGCCAGGCATCGCTTTACCGGGCGATCTTTCGAGCTGTGGCAACCAGTAATGCTGCCCCAATAACACAGAGTATTCTGGTGGGAAGAGGCTGCAGGAGCACCGGACTGATCGGATTAAAAAGAAGAGCAAAAAGCGCATACACAACAGCAAGGAGCGTCATCGGGCCAAACGGTGCGAAGTTTCTGTACGCTCCCCATCCGAAAGTTCCAAACGCTATCAGGTTCAGCATCTCACGGTAGCTTTCGGGAGCCGGAAAAAGGGCGATAAAGAGCATTGCGGCCGTTGCATAAACCATCATCACTGGCATGGAAACTCCTTTTCAGAACATTGATTGGGCACCGAGTTCCTGGCCGGCCAGTCCCTCGTCGAGTACCCTGCTGTAAAAATCACGAAGGGTCTCGGTTCCGTACGATGGGGTGGCATCGGCATCGTAACACCCCTTCACCGGATCCCAGACCAGCATCGACTCTGAGCAGTAGTATTTGCCGATCCTGGCAAACTCTGCCTTGTCTATAAGTTTCGGAAAAAGCCCGGAGAGCAGGGTAAGTACCGGAATGATGACATCGAATATCTGGATGGGCACCTTTTTGAGTTTCGGCTTGCGCCCCAGAAGTTCGAAAAGCATCATTGCCTGGTCAAAGTTCGTTACCGCCTTGCCTGGCCCTCCTATGGGAAGAATCCTGTTCTTTCTGGATGGATCTTCGATACAATCGGCGATGAACCGTGCAAGATCGGCCTCGCTGATCGGTTTGCACGCCGTGAGCCTGCCATCGCCAAACATGAGGTACGGCTTGCCTTTTTTGACCGATTCCACCTGACCGGAGATCGACTTGAAGAAGGCTGTGGGACGAACGATCGACCAGCTCACCCCCGACTCCATCAGCTCCTTCTCGAACCTGAGCTTGGCTCGCTGAAATTCGAGCATCGGCTTCTGGACACAGATGGCCGAGAGCAGGACGAACTGCGTAATGCCAGCAGCTATGCCCGCATCGAGGACGTTGCGGGTCGCCTGGTAATCGATGTTCCATGAATCCCTGATCCCTCCGTTTCGTGAGGTCAGGCACGACACCCCAACATCAAAGCGCTCTCCCCTGATTCCATCACGCAGAAGCGACGCCATATCGGACACATCTCCGAAGCGTACCTCAGAGCCATGCAACGCTCTCAGGGTCTCATCCTCTGTCGTCGATGCGTTCACACCGGAACGGCGACGGGCGAAACTGACGACATCGTAGCCTCGGGCAACCAGTTCTCGGGTAACGAACTTGCCGATATAGCCGGTAGCACCTGCCACCAGAACACGCTTCTGCCGCTGTTCGGCCTGGCTGTCAGACGAAACTGGAGATAATGCCATCATTCAACTGAAAAACATGGATTCCGGCCTGAACCGTAAACTGAAAACAAAACAGAAGATTATACAGCATAAATCAGGAATTTGAAACACATCCCCGGAATTAACATGGTATAGACGAATTTTTTACGCTTTCTATTTGTTGTTATATTAAATTCCTTGATCTCTGAAAACCTGTTGATGCGATAAATATCCGATGGTACCAATCACCTTGTTGTCAAGAGATCAGGCGTTGCCGGGTCATGAGTACAGCGGAAATGACAGATATCGGTAAAATTTATTTCGATTTCTATGACTCTCGAATGAAGTGAGGCCTCATACCGCTCAACCGACTGGCTCGATCGGTACCAGGCCCCATCCTTTTCGACAATAATGAATCAACAACCGAATGGAACATCTATCCGGATACACGATCAGAATCATGTCCAGGAAAGAGATCGACCTTGCCATCGAATGGGGTGCAGAGGAGAATTGGAATCCAGGACTTGAAGATGCCGATTGCTTTTACATGGCTGATCCCGAAGGCTTTCTTGTCGGACGACTCAATGGCGAAGCTGTTGCCTGCCTGTCGGTTGTCCGCTATGGCGAAAACTTCGGATTTCTCGGTTTTTATATCGTGAAGCCAGAACACCGGGGCAAGGGACTGGGACTCAGGATATGGAATGCGGGAATGAAGCGGCTTGAAGGACGAACCGTTGGTCTCGATGGCGTCATCACCCAGCAGGAGAACTATAAGAAATCTGGCTTCACCTTCGCGCACCGGAACATCAGGTATATGGGTCTGTCCAGCAAATGCCACGATCCCCATCCTGATATCATTCAACTTGCAAAACTCCCCTGTAACGAAGTGCTCGCCTTTGACCGGAAATTTTTTCCCAGTGACAGACAGGATTTCATGAGATGCTGGATGTGCCGAAAAGGAAGCCTGGCGTTCGGTTTTCGGCGGAATGGAAGACTCGAGGGTTATGGACTCATCCGCCCCTGTTACCAGGGGTTCAAGATCGGTCCCTTGTTTGCCTGGTGTCCGGAATCAGCGGAGAAGCTCTTTAACGTGATGAGCGGCTCCGTACCGGAAGGAAGCCCGATATACCTCGATACACCTGGAGTCAACCCTGCGGCCCTTGAACTGGCTCAACGCCACCGGATGAAGGCCGTGTTCGAGACGGCACGCATGTACAAAGGAGATGCCCCCGAACTCCCGCTTGAACAGATTTACGGGGTCACCTCTTTTGAACTGGGGTAACAGGCAAAGTACTCCGGTCTGCTCAATACGGTATGAGAATCGATACCGATACCGGAAAACAGATTCGGGATACTGAGGCAGACGGTGTCACAGGCAGATCGACCAACATCGGATTACTGGTGAACCCCCGTTCATGATGGCGGTTCAATCCGCATCATCACAGAGCACCTGAACCCTGGAGGCATTGGCAACGGCTCGCTGTTTCAGATCATCGACATCACACCCTTTTTCTCCGGATACCAGCGCAACAGCCATCCTCCGGTAAGGGCGGGTAAGCGGCTTGCCGAATATCCTGATATCGCTTCCCGGTTCACCAAGAGCCGCCTCAAGACCGGTGTAATGCGGATTGATACCGGTTTTTGCGGCAAGAATCACCGCACTGGCGCCTGCTCGCTGCAACTCGATGGGGTGAATCGGCAGTCCGAGCACCGCTCTTGCGTGCAGCTCGAACTCCGAGAGGTTCTGCGTGCCAGCCAGGGTCACCATGCCGGTGTCGTGTGGACGCGGGGAAAGCTCCGAAAAAAAGAGCCCCTCGTCGGCGAGAAAGAATTCGACACCCCAGATGCCGGCACCGGTCAGTGCACCGGTGACCTTTTCTGCAATCGCCTGCGCCTCACGAAGGTGAGTGTCGCTGATCAGACATGGTTGCCAGCTCTCCTGGTAATCGCCACGCTCCTGTCGGTGACCGATCGGAGGACAGAAGAGCGTCGGGCCAAGCTTCTGCGTCACAGTCAGCAGGGTGATTTCGGTATGGAACGCGACAAACGCCTCAACAATCACGTCGGCACTATCGCCCCGTTTACCACTCTGCGAGTAGCGCCAGGCCATTTCAATATCGGCTTCGTTCCGTACCGTGCTCTGCCCCTTGCCCGACGAGCTCATCAGTGGCTTGACCACACAGGGCAACCCCACCTCGGCAACGGCACTCCGCAGCTCCTCCATTGAGGCCGCATAGCGGTAAGACGCTGTCCGTAACCCCAGCACTCCGGATGCCAGATCGCGTATCGCTTTGCGGTTCATGGTATAGTTGGCCGCTTTTGCCGATGGAACCACCTGGATTCCCTGCTTTTCGTAATCGTAGAAACGCTCGGTACGAATGGCCTCGATTTCAGGAACAATGATGTCGGGCCGGTGTTTGGCCACAACCGCATCAAGTGCTTTGCCGTCAAGCATATCGATAACCTCACTGCCGTCAGCCACCTGCTGCGCTGGCGCTTCATCATAGCTATCCACGGCAATAACCCGTTGACCGAGTCGTTTGATCGCAATGACAAACTCTTTTCCCAACTCCCCGCTGCCCAGCAGCATGATTTTCTTCGACATGGTTTGTTACGCTAACGGTTGTTCTTGTAAAATCCTTTCGCCTTGATCATGGCCAACCACTCGGCAGCCTTCTGGCGTGCTGTGATCCGGGGGGCCCAGTGCACGAAGCTGGCGACATCCCTCAGCACCACTTCTCCCATCGATGGAAAATCGACACTTCTCGGCTCCCCCAGCTTCCAGGTCGAAGGCTGCCGGACATGCCCCTGTTCCGGATGATCGAACTCCAGCGGGGGAAACAGCTCCATAAAAGAGTACCCCTGCCACTCCGACTCAGGAAATGTAATGCAGGCGGCCATCTCTCCGGGAGGCTTCATCTTCGCACACGCTGCCGCCAGCAGCAATGGACGGCCGAACACCGAGCCGGTGTACTCTTTTGGAGTTCCAGCAAATCCGGCAGCAACCCGACCACTGGCGATTCCCATATCAGGCCTGAACAGTAGTTCGTCATGCTCACCCATCCATCGGGCGGCACGAAGCGCATCAAAAAAGGGCTCCTTCGAACCAAACTTCCCTGAAAACAGCAGCACAAGAGCACTGTCCAGAAAACGCTCGACCACGCAGAAGCGCTCACGATCGAGCGAATCACGCATCCAGACCAGAAACATATTGAGGTAGATGAGCACCTCCGTGGGTGAGAGATCGAGCGTGAGTCTTGAAAAATCGTGCATGCCGACATGCAGCACAGTCGCTTCGAACTCAATGCACTTCAGGGGAAAACAGCCTGCCGACTCGTCGTCGATCTCAACATCGATCGTTAGTGGCTGCGACAGCAGAAAATCCGATATGGTATTGTAGCTGTAGGGAGTTTTCACGGTTACGGATCAGGAATGGTTGAATCGAAAAGTAAAATAGCAATCTCTCGTGGTTCTCCGGCACCCCGTCATATTTCCGGTATGCCGAAAAAAAAAGAGCACGGGCTCACCTGACCGGAATGGCAGCAAGTGTCGCGACAAGAAAATCCATGAATTTTCCGACAGATGCGCACTCGACCTTTTCATCGGGAGAGTGCGGATGGCGAATGGTCGGCCCGAACGAAATCATGTCGAGCCCCGGATACGCAGCACCAATAATGCCGCACTCCAGACCGGCATGAACCGCCCTGATTTCCGGGCTTCTGCCAAACCGCTCCCGGTACACCTCTGTCATGACCTTCAGGATTGGTGAAGTCTTATCGGGTCTCCAGCCGGGATAGCCATTCCTGAAAACCACCGATGCACAGGCACGTTCGGCAACGCCTCCGATCACTCCTGCAAGCTCCTGCATCGATACTTTGACCGCACTCCTGAGCAGGCACTCTACGGTCAGTGTATGACCATCCGATCGCACCCTTGCGAGATTGTTGGAGGTTTCAACCAGGCCAGATATCTCGCCGCTCAGACGTATGACCCCATCCGGACATGCAGCAACGGCTTCGAGGAGGCGCTTCAGAAGATCCTCCTCGATCACCCTGTCAGGCACATTGATTGGCATGACTTCAATACGAAGTCCCGGATCGGTCGCCTCAAGCTCACCGCCTATGATTCCTGCCTGCTCCTGAAGGTCTCCGAGAAAAAGATCTCCAAGGGTGCCCGAAACGACGAGCCTGGCGCTCGACTCCCGAGGAATGGCATTACGCAGGCTCCCCCCGTCGATAGACGCCAGGAACACTCCATATCGTTCATAGCCCATCTGAAGAAGCCGATTCATGATCTTGTTGGCATTGCCCCGACCCAGATTAATATCCATGCCACTGTGTCCGCCCTTCAATCCCGACACCCTGATTTCAAAGCTTACACAACCCGGTGGAACCTGTATACCGGTATAACTGAAAGTCATTGTGCCGTCGAGTCCTCCTGCGCATCCAGTGGAAAGCACACCCTCATCCTCGGAATCGAGGTTCAGGAGAATTTCACCTCTGAGGACTCCTGGTTTCAGACCCATTGCCCCCGTCATTCCGGCCTCCTCATTAACCGTGAAAAGCACTTCAAGAGGGCCGTGACGCAGGGAGTCCGATTCGAGCACCGCAAGTGCTGCAGCCATGCCAATACCATTGTCAGCACCAAGCGTCGTACCCAGGGCCTTCACCCATCCATCTTCGATGAGAGTCCCAATCGGATCCTTTTCGAAATCATGCTCAGTATCGCCGTTCTTCTGTGGCACCATATCGAGATGAGCCTGAAGTACGACAACCCGGCGATCTTCCATGCCCGGTGTCGCCGGTTTTCTGATGATGACATTGCCTACCTCGTCAACGATGGTCTCAAAGCCAAGTTTCCGTCCAAAACCGGCAACATGCATCCTGACCTCCGCTTCATATCCGGAAGGTCGGGGTATTCTGGTCAATTGAAAAAAATGGTTCCAGAGGCTTTTTGGCTCAAGAAGAAGTATATCGACACTCATTTTCTTATTTTTCTTACAGTTAAGGGATAATGACAAAAAATCATTCAAGGTCATCGTGACAACTCAAGGATGAGGAAAACGATCAGGATACTGCGTAAAAGAGCCCTCAATGTCGCCTCACATTTGAATTAACGGATGAATTCACAAGAAATTCTTGTACTGTTGGCGTACTATAATCTCCTCTTTCGTTACCGATAGCTACTCTGTCTCCGAATTGGTGTACTGGATTGAGCCGACCGATGCACTCAATCAATGAGTATCTGATCTACTGAAAAGAACGGTGTTCTTTGCCTGTTATCCAAATCGCAATCATTATCGACATCAATTCTTCTGAGGTAAAACCCGGTTTCAAGCTGAAACAGACTGGACACGATTTCAATAGTGCAAGACAGTGTTATTAACACTTAACCACTGAGTTCTCACCATTCTGCAAAATGACGTTTATGTTACATTTTTTTTCATATCAAACAGGAAATGATCAAGAAAAAGAACGAGAAGTGAAACACTCAATCAACAACTCAACATATGATAATATAAAATAAATTCTTACAGAATTGCCTTTATCTTTGTCATCATGATGGAAATATAATTATCTATTCAGTCGGATATATCTCGACTCACCCAGGAGCCGTCTGAAGACAATGAGCTATTTTTTGTTGTCGATTCTCCCTGGAATATACCTTTGTTCATAAATGCATCTCTACACATCATAGCTTATCTTACAACCAACTGTTCAGCTTACAAATAATAATATTTAAACGTCATTCCATTATATATTCTTTAAAAGATAAGTGCAATCCGGCAAACAAAAATATTCACCTATTTCTTCAACCAGAAGACCAGATAAGTAGCATGTTTTATTCAAGTAATCTCTCTGTCGATCAAGCCTGATTTAACCATTTTATCAATAATCAAACAGCCTGTAATAAAAGAAAATGAAGCCTGATCTCGGTAATAAATATAATAAAATAATCCTCTTAATACCACTTATTTTATACCATTGAAAAAGCAGCATCTATTTATTTCAAATGGACTCCAACCACCCCTGAAATTTACAATTACCATTATTCATCAGCATTCATCTCCGGGTCATCAAGACACTCTCAAAGCGCCAATGACCAAACATTAACGACTATAATAAAAATAAAGAAGGAATCACAAATATCATGACACGATATTTGCATATAACCGAATATTACCATATATTGAAGTTAATCATATTATTATTTTGTCAATAATGACATTTCACTGACCGTTTGACATCACTATCATGAACACTGTACCTATTCACCTTTCGATTAATCAATAATTGGTGAGTAAAATGGATAATCACTTGTTTTCCGGTGAATGGCGAATCTCAAATTCAATTGGACAAACTGTAATAACAACCAAACCATTGGATAAATCAAGATATTTCAGAATATCATGTTCTGAAATATCTGATAATCAGTTTTTTACGGTACGAATGTATATCGACAGTAAGCCCTATATCAGCACCATGAATAAAGGATGCAGTTATTTTATCCAGGGAAAATCCATATACCTTGAACAAGTCGATGCAACACATGCATCGATCTCCGGACAATGGGAGATTATTCAGGAGCCTCATGCGGAATATGAAGAATCGGTATGGACTGTTCATCCGGGCACAGAAAATCACAACATACTTGCTATTTTTGAAGAAGAAACTGACTTTGTACTCTTTTTTAAAAAAACTCCAGAGTGCAATAATGGTAAGATGACGATATCTATTGACGGACGTATGGTAAAAGATTTCAAAGGAGAATTATTGTCTTTTCTTTCAGGAAGCAGCATCATGGGAAAAGGGAAAAACATCTCTGTCTCCATAACCGGAGAGTGTTCACC
>JAAXWL010000002.1:44382-84964 GCA_013334975.1 Chlorobiaceae bacterium | reverse complement strand
ATAATAATGCGTTCCGATATTTATTATTAGACACTATTTTCATATTTCCGGTTTCTGAGGCGAGGGGATGCGGTTTGTGATCAATCGGCGGAGGATACTGCCTCATCAGCGGGCGTTCCGGGAGTTGCTGCTGGTTGGCGGGTACGGGTGCGGGATGAGGTGAATGCGCCGGGAGGTGGTGCCTGCTGTGGTGCATTACAGTACGTTGGTGAAAAACAGGAATGATGATGCTTCGACATTCCTCACGCTCTCCTCTTCACCGTTTTTCATCAGTTATCTGTCAAAGTCCACCTGAACACCTCGTGAATCCAGTCTGAAAGTATACTGCACAAACTCAGAAAGCAGGGGCAAGAGGTTTTTGGCAGCAGAAACCGTGCACCACTCACGACACTTTGCCCTCTTTCTGGAATTCGCGGGCAATGCCGGTTTTGATCTGTTCGGGGGTGATTCGTTGTGCACTTGTGGCCAGGGCATCCAGGCAGCAGAACTGCACCACGTTGACAATACCGGCTCCACTGATTTCGTATCGTTTGGCAATCTCCATCAGTTCATCATCGCCGGGAAGCAGAAGGTTCGCCTTTTCGGGAAAGGCCTTTTTCCAGATCATAAAACGCTCCTCGGGCTGGGGAAAGGGAAAGTAGATGACCGACTGAAACCGCCGGATAAAGGCTTCGTCAAGGTTGACCCTGAAGTTGGAGGCGAGAATGACGAGGCCGTCATGGGCTTCAAGGCGTTGCAGCAGATAGGCGACCTCCTGGTTGGCATACTTGTCGTGTGCGTCGCGGACGTTGGTTCTCTTGCCGAACAGGGCATCAGCTTCATCGAAAAACAGTATCCACTCTTTGCTGCCCGAGCGTTCAAAAAGGCGGGAGAGGTTCTTTTCGGTCTCTCCGATGAACTTGGAGACGACCATGGAGAGATCGATCCTGAAAACCTCGCGTCCGGTTTTCTGGCCGATGATGAGTGCCGCAAGGGTCTTGCCCGTACCCGGAAGACCATGGAAAAGAGCGCGGTATCCCGGCTTGAGCCAACGCTTCATCTCCCACTCCTGCATCATGACCTCCCGGTAACGTAACCAGTTCCCGATCTCGGTCAGTTGGTCGAAGGTACTCTTTGGCAACACGAGTTCGACCTCGGTCAGTTCCGTGGTAATGTGCTCTGCGGGAAAATCCATCGACATCTGCGGTTTCAGAAATTTGCCGTGCACGAAAAGCTCCAGATAATCCGGCGCCATCAAGAGGCGACCGCTCATGGGGGGCTCTCCCGGTTCCGGTTTTTCGAGCCAGATGATGTTTTTCCGGGCAAAAAGGTGTTCCGAACCAAACAGGCCGAGGTAGTCGAAGCGTTTGTGCAGGTTGCTGCCGGCAAGGATGAACAGAGCCGTCTCCCCTGTTGGCAGAAATCCGCGAAACTGCTTTCCCCGGACACCGCCAATCTGCGGAAACTCACCGGATTGCGACAGGTTCTGACCGATCACTGTGTCGAGAAACTCCGGCTGGACATGGGGAGCCAGCGCCAGCAGAAGCACAACGATCTCTTCGGGACTCAACTGTTGAGCCAGGATGAAAGAGGTGAATTCCGAATCGTCTTTGACCGAAACGATCTTCCTGACTTCGGATAGCCTGGGTGGAGCGTTTCCGGAATCGAAGCTCTCTTCCAGACGCTGCCGGAGCATGGCGCCGAGGAAATTGAGATACTGCTGTATTGCCAGGGCGTTTGTTTCAGAAGATGTCATAATTCAGGTACTAATGTCGCGCCAAAGGGTAAATGGCCGCAATTTTCTTTTATCATCCAAATCGGTATCGGTATCGAGTTCCACTTAAACATGCTGAAGAAAAACTCACTGCAAATAGTGACTTATTGTCATAACCGTTTAATAATTAAACAAATACGCTCATCGACCGGTTTTCTGTTTTCACGTCAATAATCGATTTCGATACCGATACCGATTTGGATAAATCAATCGCTCCGAAATATACGTCAGTTTAAGGTTAACATGACATTTGCTACTCTGTGTTGACTCAGAAATTCATCCCGGCTCCGGCCTTCTGAACAGGCTCCTCCTGCTTCTCTTCCGTACCAGCCTTCTGAACCGTCTCTTCCTGCTTGTCTTCGACGGCTGCCTTCTGCACGCCCTGCTCCCGCCTCTCTTCGGCTTCGGCTTTCCGGACACGCTCTCCTCCGTCAGTGCCCTCCTGTTGCCGGGCCTGGAAAAATGGTTCCGGGCCAACTGAACGAGATCGCTGCTCCTTGCCGGCAGAGAAAAACGGTGTGCGGTTCTTTGTCGTCGGCTGCTCCTGGAGCTGAAGAACCCGCCCGGGATTTCGTTTCATGATGAGATCAGATGATTGAAGTGAGCAATTCGGAGGCCTGTTGCATGTATGGGTTCTCTTCGGCCTGGACAACCTGCGCCAGGAGCTTGCGGGCCTCATCGATCGCCCCGAGCTGAAGCCTGATGACTCCCGAATAGTAAAGGGCTTTGGTATTGGCAGGCTCCTCTTCGAGTGTCATGGAGAACTGTTCGAGAGCCGCCACCGGCTGACCGGCTGCAAGTTCGAGGACAGCGAGGTTGTTGCGGGCCTCGGTGTGTGACGGATCGAGCAGAAGAATGCGACGCAGTTCAGTGAGAGCCTCTTCGTTACCACCTGTTCTGAGAAAAGCCATAGCAAGGTTGTGGCGGGTTTCAACATCCTCCGGCTCCAGGCCGAGCTTTTGGCGAAAGCAGCGGATTGCCATGCCGTAATCGCACCGGGCAAAATGGATGATGCCGAGAAGCGCATAGAGGCGCGGAATTTCATCGTCCATCTCCATCACACGGTTCAGCTCCGCAAGAGCCTCGTCCAGGCGTTGCTGCTGGATAAGGGCATGGGCAAGATCAAGAGTGTGATCGACTCCCGGCCTGAGACGAAGGCACTCGTGCCAGTGCCTTACGGACTCCTCGCCCCTGCCCTGCAACAGAAACAGCCTGGCAAGGTTTTCATGGGCATGATACTCGTCGGTATCGAGCGTTACGGCCCTCGTCAGCAAAACCTCAGCCTCCTGCCAGCGCTCCATCAGCAGGCACAACTGACCGAGATTAGTGTAAGCCGTGGCATACTCCGGGCGGAGTTCGATGGCCTGCCGGTAATGCTGTTCCGCTTCATCAAAGCGGCGCTCCTGCATCAAGAGAAAAGCGAGATTGTTGTGCGCCACGGCGCTCGATCCATCAAGTTCGAGGGCGCGCAGGTAGCGCTCTTCAGCATCCCGGAACCGCCCCGAAATATGGAGCCCGGCTCCTTCCTGAACCAAATTTTTTGACTCTTCAATGGTCATCATCAGTCACTATTCAGAATTCATTGACCAGCGGATCGACAATCTGCTGCCGAACCTTGGCGGTCATGTTCTCAAGGCTCGGATAGGTAAACTTGAGATTTTCAAACGACACGTCCGCCTTGTTGTTTTTGTATGAGATCGGGAACTCGAAACCGATTTCGAGCCCGGTATCGACCTCTTTCCTGAACAGTGGCCATGCCCATGTTTTCGAAACCTCAAGCGGCCAGACGCCTGCCGACGCCTTGACAAACAGATCTCCGCTGAAACCCAGTATGGCCGCAACCTTCGCATTGACCAGACCGTTGAGTTCAAAACCGGTTTTCGGCGAGTAAGCGATGTCGGTATGGAAAACCGGCTGCTTTGCTGCTGCCTTGATGAAAGCCGACAGGTTGATGCCGCCGGTCAGTGAAGCAATGGCGATGCTTGCCGAAAGCCCGAAATCGACGCCAGCCGTGATCCCCGCCTCAGCGATGAACTCGAAATCGGCTCCGCCCGTGATGCTCATCTCATCAGGATGAGCGGGATTGTAGGTGATCTCTGCTCCGACGTTGACCAGGCTGCCGGGGCCGATCTGTACGCTCGCCTCAAGCTTTGGGGTGATAACCGCCTCTATTCCGACCGTCGCCACCCCAAGAGGGATGCCAAACAACGGAATATGAATCGGTGGAATCGTGATGAGCGGCTTGTTCTCGACGCTGAACAGTTTGGGCACCACTTCGAGCCCTTCAGGCAGCTTGATGCCCCCCTTGACCTCGACCTCTCCGTTTTCAAGCAGCTTGACGCCAGCAGTCGCAACGAGACGCTCCGTAATCTTCAATTCAAGAGCGCCTCCGCCGAAAACCTTGTAGTCCGGCAGGGGCTCACCGGTCGGCTTGCCCTCTGCATCGATGGCCCGGTTGGTAACGCCAACGTTCAGCTTCCCCTTCAATCGTCCATGGTCATAATCCACACTGGCATCAACCAGGAACAGATCATTATGAAACATGAAGCCGACCTGGGTGCTGATGCCTGGTATGTCGGGCGTCAGCTTTCCCTCTCCGCTGAAGTCGTAGTTATCGCCCTGTCTTACCAATTTCAGTGTTCCCTCGCCCTCTTTAATACCAGGCAGCTTGCCAATCTTTATTCCACCCTCAATCTCCGAGCTCCCTTCAGCGAACCTGATGCCGAGCGTCACCTCCTCGACCCCTTTCAGGGCAACCTCCGCAGTGCCGGATGCAGCAAGCAGGTTGTTGGCATAGGCAACACTGATCTTGCCGGATTTGATACCCTTGACCACGCCTTTACCGAACTGAAGCTCTCCGCCAGCAGCCCATCCATCTTTGTTATTGTAAGAAACGTCGATACTGGCAGCACCTTTTCTGAAAAGCTTCGGATCAAAATCGAAGCGTCCCTTGATACCGAAATCACCATTGCTCTTTCCGAGTCCGGAAATCTTGCCGGTGCCGAGCTTGCTGATTTCGAACAGCACATCGCCCTGAACGAAAACACCTTTATTGCCGAAACCAACAGTCAGTAATGCTTCATTGACCTTGAAGGGCGCTGGCAGCCTGAACTGGCCTGCAGTAATGGTTTTGCTGATACCAATCTCATCACCCATCATAAAGAAATCGAGATCAAGCCCCTTGATGACATCCAGGGTTGGATGAATTCTCCCCCTGACAGCCAGACCGCGCCCCTTGAACAACTCCGCGTCATCGATGGTGACCGGACTCAGCCCCTCCATGTCGAGTCCGACAAGAATCTGTTCGAGCCCCCCCTTTTTGTCTTGGCCCCGCCTGGGTATAGAGCCACCGGTGGGAACACCATCCATCTGATAAATGGGAATACTGAATGGCTTTTTTGTGCCCTTGCTGCCGTAAAAACCAAATTCAACAGAAAAACTGCCCACCTTCTCTCCGGCATTTTTTCCACTCTGATCAGCAATCAATGTCGGCTTCCCGAACTTGATGCTTTTACTTGCATTGCTGAGAGCCTCGACTTCGGTGCCGGTCAGACCGGTTCCTCCGATGGGCGAGGTGTAAACAATCCTGTCATCCTTCTTGTCCGTGATTTTTTTTATCTCCGACGCTCTCATAGGCTTGAACACATCGAGATGGTCGCCGCCGCTGATCTCCTCCAGTGACCATAAATGCTCCTTCCCGGAAGCCTTGGGTTCAGTGTTGAAATCGACACTCCTGAAAACAATGCTGAAATCATCCTTCGCCTGTGTTGAATCAGAGGGGAATTTTTTCCCCTGATATTCCGTCTTGCCCTTCTCCTTGTTAATAAAGGCGATAAGCCTGGCGTTGATCTCGTTCTTGACGGAATTACCGGAGGCCCTGTTCATGGAGAAGTGAAGCAATTCCATGTTGTCATGAAAATTCTTGCCTCCAAGTTGCAGTTCACGAACGTGATCGACATCGAAAGCCATAGCTTTACCGCTCCTCGACCAGGTCGGAATAGCCGCATAGTCACTGATCGTTCTGGTCTTGCCGATCAGGCGCATCTTTGCCTCTTTGTCCTCCAGATAAATAACCTCTTTAGCGGCATCACAGGCATTGGCATCAACGGCTTTTTGTTTGAGATCCTGAACCTTCGCATCAATGCCATCCTTGACTCCAAGTTTCCAGACATCCTGCTGTTGCTTCGAACTCGATTCGTCATCAACATCCTTATAAGAGTTCTTTCTTTCGTAACCTTTAGGATAAACAAAAGGCGGCGACAGTTTAGGGTTGCTCCCCCGATCCTTAGCTTTGGGAAGGCTGATCTCGGGGAGGGTAATGATCTGCTTGTCAAAGTCAATCGGCTCCTTCGCCCCTCCGACATCCTGCAATGATTCATCCCGCTGCACCATCTGCCGCTGCAGGCCATCCCGCTGCTGAACCGTATGGGTCAGCTCGTGAGCCAGCAGGTGCTTTCCCGACGAGCTTCCCGGATCATATTTGCCTTCGGCAAAATAGATGTCGCTGCCGTGGGTGAAGGCCTGGGCGTTGAGATCGCTGCTCAGTCGGGCGGCTTCAGCGCCGGTATGAATGGAAACGCCGCCGAAACTCTGACCGAATCCACGCTCCATCTCACCACGGGTCTTGTCGTCCATGGGAGTTCCCTGCCCCTTTGAACCGTGCAAACGACTTTCAAGATCACCTGCGCCCTCGTTCTGCCCGCCATGGTCACCCTTTCGCTGCACCGGAGCACCATCATCTCCTTCGCTCTCGAAAAAGGGTTTACGACTGATAACGTTTCCGGTTTCACCCTCAAGGCTCTCCATCCTCGAAACCTCCTCTCCGGAAGGCGAAATTGACGGAACGACGGAGCGGGCCACAACCTTGTCCGCAACGGCATCAGCCTGCTGCTCATAGGGATCGCCCCGTTTACCGACAGTCAGTTTCGGCTGCACGCCCGACGGGGCAAAAAAGGCCGATCGCTTCCCTGATGAGAAAAAGTGCTCACCACCGGCGGCGCCCTGTTTCGGCTGCCGGGTATTGGAGGGAGAGGTTTTGATCGTGTCTTTCATAGCCAATACTCCTGGTTCAGGCTGCCCAATCGACCAGCAGGGCACCATCAAGCCAGGGCAGCTTGACGATGCCATAGCCCCATGGCAGATACGACAGCAGCACATCGTGCGCCTTGTGAACGACCGTCAGCCTGTTCTCGAAACTGCTCATAACGAGCTTGCCCTCTCTCTGGAGAAATCCCTCCCTGAGGCCGCCGGGAGAGGTGTTTTTCAGGGCTTGCCAGTGACTTATGGCCGCCTTCAGCAGGGTTTCGCTTTCAGCTTTCATCCTCTCCTCAAGGAGAACAAAACGCTCGACGGGAACATCGAGCGAAACTCCGCAGAGAAATTTCTCGAAGGTCAACTCATGTTCGGCAGGGAAATCGCGCCCGGTAACCAGAAAGGCAAGCAGATGCAGCGCTGTGTTCCGGGCGGCTTCATCCCTGAAAGCGTTATGGTCGAGCAGATCGAACTCCCTGAAAAAATATTCGAAAAAGGGGTGCAGAAGCACCAGTCCGGCATGATCGACCATCACTCCTTCTCCTTCGGTGTCGTCGGTCGCCTCCCGCTCCCGGACAACCCCGGAAAGGTCATGGTTCCGTGTCAGCGCACCTTTCGCCCCTGAACGCTCCTGCCGAAAGCCCTGGCTCTTATGCCTGTTACCGGACTCCGCTTCCGGTCGTCCTGATTCGAGCAGAGCGTCATCCTGCCGACAGAGTCCCTCTGCGGCATCTCCCGAGTCGGCAAGTCGCTCTTTTCCACCCGTAGCAACACCCTGCAACACCTGAGTGTCGGCACGCTCATTTCGTAAAACGGGTGGATGAACTTCGCCACTCACCACAACCCGACTTTCAGCCGCTTGACCACCGGAAGTGGAAACGCTTTCGGCTTTCCTCTGCCCCTGGCTGAATTGATTCGATTCAGGTCTGGTTTCAGCATCAACGCCATTCAGCCATTGCAGAAGGGGCTCCTGCCGCTCTCCGAGCATCAGGCACACAAGACGGTGAAGAAAAAGGCGCTGCTGAACGGGTGATCTCCCCGCCGCAGGATGGTTCAGGATGCTCTCCCGGAGCTGCGGAGCAATGTCTGAGCCCCTTATCGATACCACCCCTTCAGGTAACATCAGGAGATCATCAACTGCCGGGCGCAACCATTTCCGAAGCATGGCAGTGGTTATGGCCGCAACAACGCTGAGGGAACATTGCTGCACCAGCCTTTCGATGGCGAGGGCATTGCCCCTGAAAAGAGCTGAAAGCCTTTCGATCCATCCGGGACGGTTTTCGAAAGGCAGAGACAGAAGCAGGCTCTCTTCAAGAAAATCCTCCTTCCGGTCGCCCCACCAGGGAAGTCTGCCGTTTCCGAGGAAATGGAGCAGCAGTTCAAAGAGCCTCTCCTCCCTTTCGACAACCATAAACGGAACTTCCGGTTCATCAGCGAGAGGCCCGGCCGCCGCAACATCGAACACCTGCTGGAGGTGCTCCCTGCAGCCATTGAACACCGACGTTCCAAAGATCGACTCGAACTCCCCGGATTTCACTGGTTCCATAGCCACGTCAAGCCGTTCAATCCTGATAATCCTGCCGTTGGACTCAATGCTGTCGAGCCACCGTTCCAGCTCTGGCAGCACTTCATGAGAAAACACGTGCAGCGCCCTCTCCTGCAGGAGCCTTGCCGATGTCAGGTCAGGAGCCTCAATCTCGATATTGACCCGGTGGATAATGTGCTTTTCAGCGACCATCATGCGCTTGCAGGAAACTGTGAAAGGATATTTTTGATTCTGGCAACCATCTTCAGAAGATCAGGGTCTTTTGAGGTGAATGAAGTTGCATACTCAGAAACCGCCGACTCAAGCACATTCTGCAAATCGAGCTGCGGATACTGTTTCTTCAGCGTCTCCCCTCTCTCTTCGAACATTAAAAGGTTCCTGAGTATCGCGCTCTTGCTGTTGGTCAATATCTGCCGGTCGCATCTGACCATATTAAGCATCAGCATCAGCAGCACACGCAAAAGCGCCTCGGCTACCCGCGCAACGTTTGGCGTTGTCGGATCCGTTTTCAGAACGTAGAGCTGCCGGATAAGGCCGTCGGATGTCAGCACGATCTTTTCAGTCACCGCAGCATCACCCTGGGCGCCCTGAGCCATTGCAAGCAAGCTGATCGTCCCCTGACTGATACTGCTCAGCTCCGTGCTGCCCGCAGCCTTGAGCGTCCTCTGATAAGAAACAGTACTGAGCGTTTTGGATGCGTTAGCCAGAAAATCAAGCACGACAGCCTTGCATTGATCCACCGACGGCTGAACAGGCGCCGACGGCACAGATACAACAAAGGCTTTGAAAGAGGCGCATGGATCACCGGGAACCGTCACCATGACGTCGATCTTGTCAAGTCCCGACTCTTTGAGTCTGGCTCTTTCGAAAGTCACAGGCAAAGCGCCTGTGCCTTTGACCGTCTTTGCCCTGGCAGCCGCGCCGAACTCCCAGAGATAAGCGTTCTTTCCCGAACGGGTTTCATCGGTACTGTTCTGGAAGGTCACCGTGAAAGCACTCTCGGTATTCTCGGTGATGGTAAAAGCAACGGCAACCGTCAGCGGTTTGGTGACGGTAATGGTGCATCCGGTCTCTTGCCCGTCAAGCCTGAAGGTCACCGGTTTGCCGAGCGCGTTGTCGGGGACTTTCGCCGGATTGAATGCCGGTTTGGTTCCTGAAACGATCGCATCAGGTGCTTCAGGCGAAGTGATCACGGCTCCGGCAGGAGCATACACGCTGAATGCAATCGGCGTCTGGGTGCTGCAAGCAACCTTGACCGGCAAGGCAAGCTCTTTTTTGGGAGGTAGGGGCACAGAAACAACAAGAGTTTTGCAAGAGACGCACGGATCGCCGGAAACCGTCACCTTAATGTCGATCTTCTCAAGTCCCGACTCTTTGAGTCTGGCTCTTTCGAAAGTCACAGGCAAAGGGCCTGTGCCATTGACCGTCATTGCCCTCTTCGCCGCGCCGAACTCCCAGAGATAGTCGTTCTTTCCAGAACGGGTTTCATCGGTACTGTTCTGGAAAGTCACCGTGAAGCCGCTCTCCGTGTTCTCGGTGATGGTAAAGGCAACGGCGACCGTCAGCGGTTTGCTGACGATAATGGTGCATCCGGTCTCCTGCCCGTCAAGCCTGAAGGTCACCGGTTTGCCGATCGCGTTGTCGGGAACTTTCGCCGGATTGAATTCCGGTTTGGTTCCTGAAACGACCGCATCAGGTGCTTCAGGCGAAGTGATCACAGCTCCGGCAGGAGCATACACGCTGAATGCAATCGGCGTCTGGGTGCTGCAAGCAACCTTGACCGGCAAAGCAAGCTCTTTTTTCGGCTCCGGCTCTTCAGACGGCCTCGGTTCCGCCGGCATGATGAAGGCTACCGGTGGACAGTTTGAACGGCACAGATAGGGCAGACAGAAATCGGCTATCACGATATCCCCGGGTTTGGTCACCGGCATATTGCCTGCCACCTGTTCGGAAACCGCGTGAACCAGCACGAAAGTGCCTCCCCGATACACACCCGCTTTGTGCTCTAGGCCTGGATGCTGACCAATGTAATCAGCAAGGGTCAGACGGGAAAGAATATCCGTTTTACGCTGCGCAACCTCATCCAGAATGACACGAAGCTTTTCATTGCCGCAACACAACTGGCCGAGCCGGTCAAGCATGTTCATGTAAACGGCTTCATAACCCTTTGCCTTGTAGGCAGATAAAGAAAAATAGTCTTCGACGCGCGTACGCATTACCTTGATTTTTATGCAGAAAGTCCGGGTAAATTCCCGGAATTCCGCTATCACGGTATCGGTCACCTCTGCAATGGTGGAAGGAATGAGGTGTTGCGCAAAATTGAGATTGCCTACGATCTGCATCGGATATTCAAACACAATACAACGCTCGTCTTCCGACATATCCTTGAAAAGATTGGCAGAAATCACCAGATTGCGTGCTTTTTCAGCAAAGTCATCAGCCGATGCCGGAGAGGCCTCCAGTGCCTGAAGAAAATAGGTGCCGAATGCCAGCTCATTGAGATCGAGACTGCCTTTGACCGCCTGTACGACCTTCGTGGTCGTTCTGGCAAAACGGCTGATCTTTTCCTGCGATGGCTTCAAAGCTTCGGTTGTGCCAGTCTCACTTTCAGAAAGTATGGTGGTCTCTTTCGATGATGTTGACTTTTTATCGACCACTCTGAGCAGGTCGGCATTGATATTCCATCTCGGTTGCTGCTCTTTGACCTGATACAACTGAAGATTGATATGGGGTTTCTCCTTGTTGGCCGTGAATCCGGAAAAAAACCTGCTGCTTTCGGCAAGAAGGCATGCGGTTTCCGCCCGGAATGCCTGAAGCATCGTCTCAAGGTCTTCAAACAGACAGGTATACTCCGCCAGATCGATATCCGAAAGCCGGGGATCACCGAGGCGCACACCCACGACATCGAAAGGCAGCCCTTTGTTCACCCTGATCTGCTCGACCATCTTCAGTGCCTTTGCATAGGGGAGTCCAATATGCCCTTCAATCCGGAAAAAGCGGTAGGCATCGAGATCATAATCGAGCGGATCATCTGTTTCAGCCGGCTGCCGGTACTGCCCTGAGTGGTAAGAGAGGTTCATTCGCTCCTGCCCTCTGAGCTTCAGGCCAAAGTTCCACTCTCTGAAGAGCATTGCGGCATTACCGAAATAGCAGGGAATGGCTCGTTCAGAAAGCGGCTGACTGTAATCTCCTGACGGGGTTATTCTTATCTCCTCTGCCGTTACCGGGCTGAAGTTTTCAATGAGCAACTTCAGGCGCCTGAACTGCCCGACAGCCTCAGCGACCTGTGACTGGTTTTTCGTGATTGTCGGCGAGGGGTAGAACTGATGGCGCCATGCTGGCGGCTTCGAATTCACCTCGATGTCTGGCTCACCGAGCATAATGTGTTTGGGAAAAGCATAAACGTCAGGTCGGCATTCGGCGACCAGATTATGGAGCAACTCCCTCAATTCGTTACAGGCCTTCACAATATCCTTGTAATAATCATAGGCGTATTGTGCATACAAACGGTTCGGCCTGGCTTTGAGCGTCTCCAGCAGGCTTGTGGTCAGCAGATCGAGAGTGACCGAACCGGTGGGGTCAAGCCAGTAACGGAAAGCACTGAACAGTTGGCCGATGGCGTCGCACAACCGCCTGCCCTCTTTTTCAACCACCGAATAATAGGCCGTGGCTAACGCTGTTGCGCTCTGCGTGCTCTCGCTGTTCAGAATCACTCTCGGGACACGCAGCACCGGCAAGCTGAAAAGTTTTTCACTGGCAGCATGGTATTTGAGATAGAGGCTGTCGCCGATAAGTTCGGAGGCATCCTTGTAGATAATCTTATCCACATCTTCTCTCGAAACAATGAGAAGCTTCGGCTTCGAGACCTGACGCTGCCCCATCTGGTCACAATTGGTGGGTGTGCACTTCAGGGGCTTTTTCAGATAATATTCCAGATAGAGGAGACCCACCCAGTTACTGATGGAACCATCAAGAGTGCGGACACTCACGGGAGTTGCGCTTTGAAGCGCACTCTTATCCTCATCGGTCAGCAACTGGAAAAGGGTGACCATCTTCTCTTTTCCGTTGACGTTATAATAGAACGGATCGTAATGACCTTCGTCCGGAGGAGTGTAGGGCACGAAAGCGGTGTACGAGGTGAACGGCATACCAAAGAGGTCACCATCGGTGGTCACAGCGACACCAGCGCTCAGCGTGATGGCATTTGCGTCCCTTTTCAACTGCAAACCACAGGCAATACCAGTCCCGACAAGCGTAGTTCTGGTCAGCCGGTGCTGCTTCTCGAAAACATCGATGATCTCATTGAGCTGGAGCTCGGTAAGTACCTGATCCTTGACAAACCGGCTGTATTCCTGGTTCAGCGTCGCGAGTTGAAGTTCCTGCCTGGTAGCCATGATTCTTTCTGTGGTTTGACGGTTTGAGCAGACAAGCCTCCGCAAAGGCTCTCCATAGATTCATTTTCGCGTTTCAGTCCGGCTTCGAATCGCTTTCAAGCGACCCGAGACGTGAAATACCGAGGACAACAGGGTTTTTTTCAACCGTGTCGTCATCGCAGTCACTCAGGCTCCCCTCCTCGTACACCGTAAAGAGTTCTGAAAGAACCGCAATCAGATTGCCCAGGGTAGCGGACGACACCCCGGTCATCGGCTCCTTCAGGCCACAGCGCTCATTCAACCACGTGCCGAAAGCCTCCTCGAAACGCTTCATGTTCTCTTCGTTGACAAAACAGATCCGTGGCAGAACATGAGCCGGTGTCTCCATGCGGATGATGCGTTCGGCGAACCGCCTGAAATGCTTGTTGCGCAACCGCATACCATACCCCGGAAGCACGACGGTCACCCTGAACGAATAGGGATCGAGTGGTGGAGAGTACGAGCCATCCGCTGCAATGCAGACCGGTATGAAGCCCTTGCTGCCTGCAGCAGCAGCCTGATCGAACTCAGGCCTGAGCAACAGGTGCTCGACCACATACATTCCCTCCAGACGAAACTCGTTCAGAAAATAGCTAACCAGTTCGCTGACCGCTTTTTCAAGCAGGGAAAAGTGTCCGTTTTCAGGCTCCCCCGCAAGCATATCGTAACGAAGCGGATGCGATGCGATGGCGTTTCCTCTGGTGTCGCACAGACGGAACGAAACCTTCCTGCCCTTCGCATCCGGTACGGGAACATAGTACTGAGGCTCACAGGCGAGAATGCTGGCCAGCCCGAGCTCCTCGTAGGCGTCGCTCCTGTTCGTGAAGCTCCGGTTCAGGCTCTCCAGTACGCTCACACCGTTCCTCCTGATGCTCCAGCCGTAGCATGGCTGCTTGACTGTCGGATCCCCGATTCCAGGAACAACACCGGTCTGCCCGACACTGTAGGAGAGCGCCGACAACGGCAGACGTCGGTAATGGTTGAAACCGAGAAGGCGCGATATGCGCTTCTCCATGCCCGGAATATTGACCAGCCTCTGCGACGGTGTGCAGGGATTGAAACAATCAAAACCGAGGCCCCGGCTGATGCTCATGTTGTCGTAATCGTTCAGAAAATCGATCTTGTTCCTGATGATAGCCCGGTCGGCGTCTCCCTCGTACAGCCGGTGCATCATGAAAGCATAGTCGTTGAAATGCTCTGCAAATCGTGCAAGAAGATGATCCAGAAAGCGGTTTCTGCGACTGATAAAAGGATCCAGCCCTTTATCCCGGAGCACGCTTTCGATAACGGTTTCCCAGTTTTCGGCACCATCGAAAATCTCTTCGGCGCCAGCAAGCCCCTTGACCACATTGGCGAAGTAGCTCTTCGAAATGGAGTGGTCGGTTGAAAAGAGATCGCCGACACTGCCAAGCTGTGCAAAATAGTTAGCCAGCACCTGGTCAAAAAAGAGGAGATAGGCTTTCAGTTGCTTTGCCTGGGCCTTCCGTGATGTCGTGGCGCTCGGCGCCACTCCCGTATGGCCGATACCGAACGTGTCAGGAAAATCGTTCTGCATGGTAGCGTACTCACCGGGCTGACGGTACCGCCCATCCGGCATCGGCAGATCTTCGGTCAGCCTGCTGCTCATCCTCGTGTTGCGCTCACTCCACAAAAGCGACAACGCCTGGCGAGCCTCCTCTTTTTTCAGCTCGATGGGCACCATCTCTTTCCGGAAGTTCAGTACCGAACTCTCCTGGCAGAATACCGGTTTGGCGCCAGGGGTAATGCAGAGATTCCAACGATCACCGGCGACCGCTTTACGCACAGCATCGGAACTCTTTTCTGCGCAGTCGCACAGGCCGAATGTTATATCCCGGATCAGGCTGACCCCTTCGGTCTCCATGATGATCCTGATGATATCGCTCAGCCTGACTTCGGTGCGAAGCACACTGTTATCCATATCCTCACGGCAGATGAACCCTTTTTTGGTGAAAGGATTCCCTGCGGTCGCATAGAGGTAACCATCATCCAGTCCGAAAACCGGCCCTTCGAAAATCTCATCGGTCGTCTTGCCCATATCGAGCATCTCCTGAAGGCTGTAAAACGGCAGATCAGGTGAGAGATACTGCCCGATGGCAAAAACGATCCGCGCCCACACCTGTTCCGGATCTGCGGAAGCTTCAAGGTCAATGTCACCGCAGATAACCACCCCCTCTTTCGGAACCTCCCGCACGGTTTCAACATCCTCACAGAGATTGCGATAGCGATGGTAGATTTCAAGCACCCTGCGCACGATCGCCTCTTTTCTCTTTGCGATCAGCGTGAGCTGTTCCTGCTTGTTCTGAATCATCTCCACTCCATCCATCAACACACCCTCATCGTAATCGAGACAGATTTCGTTCAGCCCTTGCAAACCAAATTCAAGCGCCCGCTCAGCCTCGACAGTTTCACCGGAAAGCTTATAATGCAGGTCGGCTTCTCCCGGACGGGCCGGATTCAGGTAGTTTGCGACCACTTTGCGCTCAAAGGGGGCCATCCAGGCGTTACGCACCCCCTCGACTCTCACGAAAAGCTGCCGGTAATCGCCAGCATTCAGCGGAGCCGATGGAAGGGCCTTCATGGCAGAACGAAACTGCCGGTGCATCTGCTCAATATTGTCTTTCGGCTGCGCAAGAATATCCTCCACCGGCATGGCGATGCGGTAACCGAGATCGGTGATGGCATAGCAGAGCATCTCAAGAATGGTAACTCCCGGATCATGGGTGTTGTAATCGCTCCAGAGCCTGCCCGAGAGCTTCTCAATATGGTTCAGCCCCTCCTGCCGAAGGAATGCGTACTCCTTTCCATAGAGTCCGGTGCTCTCTTTGGATATTGTTCTCGCTTCATTCATGGCACACCCGATCTTTTTCGATCAGTTCGATAGTGTGGAGGGCAGCCGAAACCAGAATGGCTCTGGCGCTGCTGGCAACGATTTCATGAAGATCGTTCTGGTTCATATCCTCCCCGGTGATCCGGTGATACATTTTTACCTGCGAAATGAAATCCACATAGCTGCGCTGTTCAATGAAACGGATGATCCTGCTCTTGAATACCCGTCCACCGAAATGAATATCCGAAAAGTCGCTGAAGGCCCAGGGAGAGAGGTAACGGACAATATCGTCGTTGAGCACCTTCCGGTAGAGGGTTGGATCAACATTGTCGCAGAACTTCACCCTGAAATCGAAGAGAACGGTTTCGTAGTCCGGATTTCCAGCCTTGAAACGGACGTGCAAGGAGGTCAGCGGCCTGAGAAAGGCCTCGATCCGGTCGAGCAGATCCCGGCTGGCGCGAGGCTGGAGTGGGTCAAAAGCAGCCTTGTTTCTGAGGTCGGCAATGACCACAAGAGCAACATGGCCGGGGGCGAGCTCCGGACAGGTAGAGGAACCCGCCTCACGCTCCATCGAGCTATGACTCATGCATTTGACCTTGTGCACCGAAGGAAACTGCTGGAGCACCAGAAGTTCGTAATCACGGATGTTCACCGCTCTCTGTTTGTGACGCAGCCGTTCACTGACGCGAAGGCAGAATGCACGGTCATCCTCGGGGGCGGCTCCACCAAACGAGGCGAAGGGCTGACTGACCGCTTTGACGAATGGCGGTTTATCGATGATCTTTCCGATAGTTCCTGCTGGCAGAGCAGAAGCAAACGGTGAGCGGTCGTTGCCTTTGTCGGTAAACACAGCCCTCGCCGCCTGGGCAAAGAGCCCCGTCAGCCTGCACACTGAGGTATGCACCAGCCCCGTCGGCAGTGACGCCCTCAGCCAGAAGTACCCGGCATCGAGCACCGTATTGCTGTCGTTGACCAACGCAGGAAGGTTAAATTCAACGATACCTGCTCTGAGCATCCGGTTGGTGTCGTCAGCGTTGATAAAGCTCTCATTCAGCGATTTCCACTCATTATTCGAAAGTGCATGCCACTGGATCTCCTCGTTCAACCCGAATGAGGGGGCAAGAGGCTCTTCGCTCCCTTCGAGGGCCTGCACAAGAAGAGAAAGTCTGCCAGAGGGTTGCGCATCTTTGAGGCCGATGTAAAACTCCCCTTCGGGATGGTAGGCTGGCAGGGGCGAAAAGCGGCGGCGGGCTGAAGGGTCGATGAAATCACACTGCTCTTTGAGGAAAACGTGCTGCTCCGACTGGCCGAAGGGGTGTTCATGAAAAAACTGTATGCTGCGTGCCGTGAAGTTCTCATACTTCTCCTTCGGAGTCGCCGAATCCGGAAACTCGAAGGTATTGGATGCCGAAGCCCGGTAACCGATGCTCATGGTGGCAATGACTGGCGCATAGGGCTGGTTGGGCAACTCAACGTCAGGAAAGAGCGGCGTGCTTTTCATTTTGTCGATCATGGTCAGCATCAGCACCTGTGCATAGCGATCGTGCAGGAAATCCTGTTTCAGTGAGAGTCTGACAAACCCGGAGCCGGAGGTAGCGCTGAAAGGTTTTGCTGTGGTGGAGGGCGCTGTAAAACCAGGGTTGAAACGGGCCGACTCGAAGCGTGCCGGAACTGCACGTTGATTCACGGCAGAGGAGTCATCCGTTGAGCTGTCAAGGTAGCTTCTCAGAAGCGCCTTGTTGACATCAACCCCTTTTTTCATGAGCAATGAAGGTATCGACGAGCTGAGCGACACCGGCTCGTCGTCCTCATGGCGCACAATTTCGATGCATCTCCTGTTCCTCTCGCTGTTCGCCTCCCCGCACACATCCCCTTTCACGTCGGCAGAGTCGGTCGAGAACAGCGTCACGGGTTTTCCGTCTGCACTCCCCTGGTACCACCGGTTGTTGGAGAGGTACTCTGCCTGAACCGTGAAACTGGCTTCACTGCTGAAGATGGCGCTTCCGGCCAGCCCCGATCTCTTGTAAGCCGCATAGTGATCGACCAGACTTTCCGGTTTGTCCTTCCAGTCGATCATCAGGGTTATGGCACTCCATCGCTTCTGGAAAACCTCTGCACAACCTAACCAGAAGGAGGAGCCGATACCGGGTACCGGACCGAACGGATAGAATGGTTTGGAAGAATCAAGCCCTCCCAGATCGTTTTCGACGACCAGCTCCTTGACTCCGCTGACATCGACGTCGATCGTCGCTCCGATGAGCGTTGAGTTCGCCAGCAAACGGTACAGCCCGTAGCCTTCGGTGCTGCCGGTATCAACAAGCACCCTGAGCACCGGAAGGTTGGTACAGAAACGCTCTCCATGCAGGTCGGATTGGTAAGGGACAACCGCTTTCTGCGATGGATCGAGAAGTACCGAGAACTCAAGGCTGTCTTCGACCTGTGCAGGCACTCGGCTCACCGTTAGCGTCGATGGCGCCATCCACTCCTTCTGTCCACTCAGGAAAACCCTCAAAAGCTCCGCGACCTTTTCCGGCTCAGGAAAAGCGGGTTCGGCAGGAAACTTCAGGGTGAGCGAAACCGTGACCATCCGCCGCCCCTCCTTCAGAAGCAGCGCTCCGGAAGCCAGGGCAAATCCGACGGATGCTGCCGGCCAGCCTTCGTTTCCAAAAGCATTCCAGGAAGAAGGGGTTTCTGTGGTAAAAGCCGTACCAAGGCCGTCGCTCGAATCGGTCATCTCGGCATAGCGGATAATGGAGCCCTTTTTGTGATAAACGCTCCTGAGCAGGGCCACAGAAGCACGACTTACCGTCGTTTCTCTCTCGACGGCATAGCGCAACGGCTTGCCGTTTGCATCCTTTCCGGCATCGAGCACCATTCCTGCCGGAACGCTCTGCGAGGCAGCATTTCCGGCAAGTTCGAAAAGGAGATGCACCCGGTCCGGCACGGCTGGTTGACGGGCGAGACCAAGCACCCTGGTATAATAAAAATCGAGGTGCCGCCGGGTAAAGCCGTTCAGATGCTCCTGTGGATATCGCAGGAGCTTCAGAAAGCTGAGGAAAAGAGCCAGGTGGGGCTCATAATCCTGCCGGAGCTCGCGACGCATGATGATCGCACGCTCCTCGGGTGAAATCCACGTTTCATGTTCGACCAGTGCTGCATCTTTGAGCCACGCCTCAAGCTCATCCTCAGACTTCATGAAATCCTGCCAGTTTCCCTGGGGTTTCAGGTCATCGGTAACGCTGAAAAAGCCAAGACGGGCGGCATAATGCCAGGCGAAACGCATCCAGTCACGCAGATCGAACTCATGCACCGGAGCGTTTGCGGGCTCGAGCGCATCGAGAAAGCGCTGCTGCTGACTAAGACCATCGTGTTGCAGCGGATGGTCATGTTTGCACTCTGTAGCCATGGTTATTTACCGCCTGTCAGGTTTGATCCTTCATTCTTGTAAAACGGGTAAACATAGTTAAACCTCGAATTGGTCGTCTTTACCCGGTACTCTATGACGATAAGCAGAAGCCCCTCACTCTCCTGCGACGTATCAAGGCTCAACCCCTCAAGAACGATTCTCGGTTCGAAATAAAGAATGGCGTTCTCCACGAGATCTTTCAGATAGGTGAGCATAGTCAGGTTCATGGACTCGAACAGCATTTCATCCAGATTACATCCATAATCGGGCTGCATGAGCCGCTCTCCGATACGAGTGGAAAGCAGAATCTTGAGACTGCTCTCTATGTCAGCCTGGCCCTCAAGCATGCCCACGCCTCGGGCTGGCCTGCTGAACTCGGGGGGAAAGCCCCAACCTCTTCCAAGAAACGGCTGATCAGAACCCATCTTTTTTTCATTTAGCCGGTTTTCATCCGATAAGCACTGTCAGGCATCCAGCAACAATACTGCCCCCATGCGATGTTGAATCACCCATGCGCGCCGCCGGTTTTCCGCAGATCATCACGGTTGCCGATCCCGCCACGATGGTGTCGGGAGGCCCGGAACAGACGCAGAGGTCTCCAACGGTTGCCGCCGGCTTCCCTCCGATCAAAACCGTCGGGGCTCCCGGGGGCATCACCGGCCCGCCGACATGGGGCGCCGGGCCAGGATTGACCATGGGGCAGACGTGCATATCGGTTACTCTCGCTGCGGCTGGCATAACGGTTCGGTTCGTTCAGTTGATCTGGACTACGGCGCCCTTGACGGTCATCGGGCCACCCGACTTCAGTTCCGCGCTGGCGGAAGCTTCGACCTTCACCGATGCATCCGCTTTCATCCCGACATTCAGCCCGCCCAGTTTCAGCTCCTGTTGGGCCTTGATTTCGATCTTTCCCTGGCTCTTGATGACGATACCGCCAGCATCCATCACGATCGAGTTCTGATGATCATCGGCGATGGTTATGGCATCAGCCTCCTCATCGAGCACGACGGTTTTGCCGGACGGAGTCAGAATGGTGCACTGCTTCTTTTCATCGTCGAAAAGCAGTTGCATCTTGCTGCGCGTCACGAATCCCTTCCGGGGATTTGCGGCACTGGCCGTCAAGGGCGCTGGCATCGCCGAGCTGTTGAGCATCCCGAGGACAACGGCATCACGCGGATCGTCGTTGACAAATCCCACAATCACCTCATCACCTACTTCGGGAAGAAAAAAGGAGCCTCGCTCCTTGCCTGCGTCAAGGGTGGCAAGACGTGCCCACTGCCCCTCCTCCGTATCGCTGATCATCGGAATCCTCACCTTGATGCGGCACTGTGCCTCCGGGTCTTCATCGATCCTGGTCACCACGCCCGACTGGAGACCGTTCGGAACGGAGAGCAGACCGGCAGCCGGTCTTTCGTTGATCTCATTCATCCGGGTAAACCATTCTGGCTCCATACCAAACTGGATATCGAGCGTCCAGTCTCCGGCCGAGATGAAATGCTGCACACCACTGACGAAAGCGTTGCCATTGAAGCGGTCACCAATTCCACCAAGGTTGATGATCATCCCCGGTTTGACGGTATGCACCCCCTTGCATTTAACCCTTCCCCGCACTTTCGCCATCTGTCGCCGGAGCAACAAAGCGTCACTCCATGCCTGAAGCTCCTCCTCTTCAAGGCTTCCGCCATGATCGAGACGGTACTCCTCCA
This sequence comes from Chlorobiaceae bacterium, assembly GCA_013334975.1. Classification (GTDB taxonomy): domain Bacteria; phylum Bacteroidota; class Chlorobiia; order Chlorobiales; family Chlorobiaceae; genus Chlorobaculum. The sequence goes on along the minus strand of JAAXWL010000002.1, from coordinate 64,262 downwards.
GATCGATGACTTTGGCAAGATTGGCCGAAGGAATATTGCCGTTCAGGCTGATTCCGGGATCAGCCCCCTCCGTCGTCACAATCTTCTGCTCACCTGCGCTCCACGATCTCGAGGTCACCTTTGAGAGCTGATGGCGGGCATCGATTTCAGCATCGAACTCCAGCATGGTGGCGCCATAGAGCAGGGAGAGTACGGGTGACTGGCCGGGATCGGGAGCGATGAGCCGGATATGGCCATCATCAGGGATACATAACCGGCCATTCGCCTCAGCCCTCGAGAGCATGAAATCCCAGTCGGTCGCATCATATTGCACCATCTCCTGGTGCGTAACGGAGGTCGATTCGGCCACAAAAGTCAGATCGTTGTAGGTACCGGCAATATCGGCAATGATCTCGCTGTCTTTCTGTGCGGAAAAGTACCTGCTTTTCCTCCCGACGCTCATCCTGACCGATCTGTCCCTGCACTCCAGCACAAGCATCGAGCCGGAGTTACTGCGCAATTTAACGGAGTGGGTAAGGATGATACCCTCAAAGATCGTGAACAGGTCACTCTGGTAACCACACTTCACCTCGATCGTTTTACCGGGAATAAAGAGCGAATCGTTGCTTGCGGCAAAGGCGCCTGCCGATGCATCCCCGTCGAGTATCACCAGCTTGGCCCAGGGAATCCGGTTGACCTCCTTGCGTACCGTAATCGAATCGACCTGCCAGGTACGGGCAATTTCGCTGCCGTCGATCAGGATGACAGGAGTCACGACAGTTGCCGGACGGGTAGTCGGTATGGTTCTCTCTTCAGGCATGGCACCTCATTTGGCGATCGGCGGAAACACAATCTTCGAACCGGTTTTCAGATCCCGGAAACTGTTCAGCCCGTTGGCTCTGGCCACTTCGAGGTAATAGTTCGAATCACCATAGATACGGTAACACATGAGCGGCAGGGTATCCCCCTCCATAACCGTCCGGATATGCGTCAGATCAGGTGAACTCGAATCCTCCTTTGCCACCCGTTTGGTGTCGTCCATAGAGCCGATGAAACCAGCTTTGGCCAGGGCCCTGAGGGGCAGACCGTCAGAGCGGAACAGCTTGTAGGTAATATCGAGAGTTTCCAGGCAGCAGTCGAATTTGAGGGTTCCCCAATAGATGCTCAGAAATCTCGGGCGGTGCGTATCGCCCTTGTATTCAAGTACCAGTTTCTTGAACTTCTGAAGCTCCGCCTCAACACCATTGGTATCGTCCCTGATGCCGTTGATCACCCCCGTGCTGTCGAACAGCAGCTCGAAATCAAGCGTCTGGGGCTCCAGCCTGCTGAACTTGGGCAGTTTGGCCGTGGTTCCCTGCGCCTGTTTCTCGGAAAACCTGACGCTGATCTTCTGGGAGTAGCTCTCCGGATTGACCAGCACCTCCATGCTCTCATCAGCGGTTTTCCTGCCAGCATCGGGATAGGAATAGATCTTCATCTTGGAAACGTTGTTCGACATCAGCGCTCTCGTTGCAGTTTGATCAGTTCCATCACCTGTTCGACACATTCGGCGATGAGCTCATCCTTGTCGGGCAAAGCTGACGAGCCCACATTGCCCTGCTGCTGCTCCTCTTCCGGCTGGTTCTGGCCGACGCTCACCCGTATGTTGAGTTCTCGTATCTCTATTGGCATGATTTCCTCACAACAGGGTGAAATAGTGGTATTGCAATTCAAATGTCTCAATCGCCAGAGCGCTTTGCTCGGCGTTCAGATCGCTGTGACTCCATTTCCGAGGCCATGCGTGCCTGACACTCCAGGTCATCAGCGGCTCATGGTTTTCGTTAAGCAGCGTGACGGTCAGATCGACCGGCCTGACGACCAGCGACTGGAAGGCATTGGCACACCACTCGGTGAGCAGACCCGAATCGCTGACCAGTCCGCGCTTCAGAACCAGAACGGGATATTTGGCACGAACCGGCAGAACATGCTCGTACCGGTTCTCTCCGCCCTCTTTCCTCGACTCCGTCTCCAGCTCAACGTTCAGGCCGGAAACCGACTGAAACCGGCTATCGATATCGCTCTTGCCTATTCCGCTGAAAACCACCCGAAAATGGAATCCTGCCGGAGGATAGTATTTCTCCTGTCCGGTCATCGTCAACCTATCCGTTCTGGATCACCAGTCCTTCATGAGCAAGCTCAATGCTTTCGATCGCCACCTCGTTGGCATCGCTCTTCAGGTCCGGCGCCTGGATCTTCACCGGCCAGGCCTGTTTGACCTTGTAGGAGACCACAGGCTCGTGATTTTCATTGAGCAGGCTGATAATGAGGTCTCGCCGCTCTATGGTGTTCAGCTTGACGGTGTTCAGCCAGTTGAAATATTCGTTGTCGCTGGCAAAAATGCCTCGTTTGAGGGTGATATTGCCATATTTGTGCAGTCCGGGCATCTTGATTTTGTTGTACTCCGGGCTGCTGCCCTCACGGTACTCTATCACTTCATGCTCCAGGGTCAGGCCCGTCACTTCGGAAAAACCGATGCGGGTTCCGCCCCACTGAACCTGGAAATGGAATTTCGGAATCGGATAGTTGGCCATGGTGATCAGTTGTTTGGGTTATCGCCTGTTTATATTTCGCTCATTTCAATGGAACCTGGTCTGGCTCATCCACCGGAAGCCTGCATTTGGTGACTGAAGCGCAGCACGATGAACTCGGCAGGCCTGACTGCGGCCAAGCCGATTTCGACGATCATGAAACCCTCCAGTACATCCTGCGCCGTCATGGTCTCGTTCAGACCAACCCGGACATAAAATGCTTCATCGGGCTTTGAGCCCTGCAAAGCACCGGCACGCCATTGCAGGGTCAGGAAGTTCTCGATCATGGTCCTGACCTTGACCCAGGTATTGGCATCGTTCGGTTCGAAAACAAAGGGCTCAGTCGCTTTTTTCGTACTCTCCTCAACCATGATGAAAAACCTGCGCACCGGAACATAGCGCCACTCCTGGTCGTTTCCTGCCAGGGTTCTCGAGCCCCAGACCAGGGTTCCCCTGCCGGTAAAGGCCCTGATGGCGTTAATCGATTTTCCCGTTGTATGAACATTCATCTCCTCCTGCTCCCGGTTGTCCATTCTGACAGCAGGGCCGATGACGGCATTGAGACTCACATTTGCCGGCGATTTCCACACTCCCCGGGTACGGTCAACGGAGGCGCATATTCCGGCGATCGTCCCCGACGGAGGTACGGTACGCATCCGGGCGATGATCTTCTCATGCACTCCAAGGAAAAAGGGATGCGCGGAAAATACAGCAGATTCAGCAAGCTTTTCGAAATGCAGGAGCGCATCCAGAAGACGCTGCCAGGCATTGAGGATCGTAATGACCGACGGGCTCAATGTCTTGATGATCTCATGACAGCCTTTGGTCGATTTCTCAAAATTGCTCCCGTCGGCAACAACAGCTTCAAATTTGTCGGTGCCGAACCACCCGGTATCGAGAGGCATGTACAACTCCTTGACCTTCACCGCGTCACGTGATTCGGTATTTGCAACGGTTTTCGGATTCTTTTCCACCGCGACAAGAAACGCCAAGGCTTCAAGAAGTTTGTCATCGTCCTTGATGGATTTGATCACCTTGACAAATTCCGCACCGGCAGCCTTGCTTTCTGCATTACCAAACGCAACAGCCACTCCGCCCAGCAGATTCAGCCAGGAAGTCATGGAGGAGGCCGGATCAGCCGCGACGGCTATCGCCTCATGATATTTGGATAACTGCTCCTTCAGCAGTCCTGAACCCTTGCTGCGAAGCTCATCCACTTTCAGGGAAGCATCGCCAATGGCAAGCAAGGCATCCGTATCGGCGATGGCCTCCGTGACCGATGTCACAAGCTTTTTGTCGGTATCGTTGCCTGACAGAGAATCGAAACTGTCAATCTCGGTATCTGGCTCTTCTTTGTCAAAGAGTTGCAGTTGCCTGAAGCTCAAATCGTATCCATAACTGGTGACGATCCAGGGATAATAGGCAGCCCCATAGCTGAGGTTGTTGATGCCGATAGTGTCCCTGAAACCTGAAAGCGGTTTGTTGGTGACATCTTCGGCCAGGTCTCCTTCAAGAACATCGAGAATCGAAAAGCGATCCTGAAGATCGCCGCACTGATTGAGCATCTCTTTCTGCAAGGTGGCGAAACTGTCGATATCGGGTTCATCATCGGCATCTTTCAGCTCCACGGCGTCGGGACAGAGGAGCAGCGTAGGCTCGTCTACTTTTGCAATCAGGTCAAACCCTTTTTTGAGGGCATCGAAAGTGATCGTATCGTCAAAGGAACCGACACTGACGATATGGCAATATCCGCCACCATTGTCGTAAAACTGGCGCAGGGCGTCGAACAGCCTGAACCGTTTGTCGGGAGTGGTCGATTCCGCTGCATTGCCGTCAATGACGATACGGTAGCTCTCGGGCAGGTATGCACCGCCGAAGAGCGACTGAAACTCGACCAGAGATCCAACTCTTGCCGGTACGCAGGAGAGGCTTCTGCCGCTCGGATCGACAGCTTTTTGCGTATAACCGGCAAATGCCGGAATGGCGGTTTCCACCTGGGCTACGGAAGGCGGGAAGAGCGACACTTCCCTGACATAAACACCTGGAGTCTTGTAAACCATGATTCTTTGGTTAAAAGTTAGTGTCAGGAAACGGCCATTTTGTGGCTGAAGCGGAGAATGATAAACTCGGCCGGACGTACAGCAGCCATACCGATTTCAACAATCATCCGACCTTCGAGTATATCGAATGCTGTCATGGTTTCGCCGAGCCCGACATGGACAAAAAAGGCCTCTTCAGGCTTGGCTCCCTGCAAAGCGCCCTGCCGCCATTGCAGAATCAGGAAATTTTCGATCATCGCCCGAACCTTGATCCATGTGTTGGCGTCATTGGGCTCGAAAACGAACGGCTCGGTCGCTTTCCTGACACTCTCTTCAACCATATTGTAGAATCGCCTGACGCTGATATAACGCCACTCATTGTCGTTGCCCGCCAGAGTGCGGGCTCCCCACACGAGAACGCCCTTACCGGTAAAGGCCCGAATCGCATTGACCGATTTGCCAGTTACGGTTACGTTCATGTCCTGCTGTTCCCCGTCGTCAATCTTCACAGCAGGCGCCTTCACGTAATTGAGCGAAACGTTTGCAGGCGCCTTCCAGACGCCGCGGTTTGCATCGACCATCGCATAAACTCCAGCTATGGCCGGAGATGGCGGTGCAATCACCTGAAACTTGTCAATCTCCTTTCTGATCATGCTGTAAAGAGCGTTGCGGGCATGGTAAAGGGAGGTTGATTCATCGCTGACCGCAAGCCTGGTCGATCCTTCAGGTGGATATTTCCTGAGCACCATTCCTTCGGGAATATCGGAAACTTCAACTCCGGAACCGGCCAGTATGGAGATGGCCGACTCGTCGATATGGTAAGCAAGCGTGGTCCGGAGCCAGGGATAATAGGCCGCCCCGTAACTCAGATTGTTGATGCCGATCTTGTTCCGGAACCCCTGCTCCACATCCGAAAAAGACACCTCCCCCTTTTTGATCGAAGTAAGATGCAGATCGACCAACACGACCCGGTCCATAAGCTCAGCGCTCTGAGCCAGAGCACTGGTGTAAAGCGCATAATATTTGTCGGCATCCGTAAGTGAGACCGCGTCGGTAAAGACAATCATGGTCGGCTCGTCCTCTTTCCTCAGCGACTGAAGGGCTGTGGCCATCCCGGTATCGGAAACCGTGCCATCCCCCTTACAGGTTCCGCAGGAAACGATATAGCAGGGGCCGCCGCCGTTGCCGAAATAGAGCTGCAAACTGTAATACAGACGGTAGGTGAGCGTCAGAAAAGGATCACTCAGCTCTCCGTCGAGCATGAACACCCCATCCTTCTTTTTTATCTTTATGCCCTTGTCGATGCCGGTTGTGATCGTGGCAGGTTGTGCCATGCCGAAGATCTCGATGAACTCGGCAAGGGATCTGATACGCTTCGGCCTCGACACCAGACTCATGCCCTGGTAACTGCCGTTTTTCGTATACCCGATAAAAGCGGGTATGGCGGTTTCCACCTGCGCAACGGAAGGCGGCAGCTTGGAAATCTCTTCCACGTAAACTCCGGGGGTTTTGTAGGTCGTCGCCATAAGCTTTGTTTCGTTGGAGTTAATGGATATGAATCTCTGAGTAGAACCTCTTCTCGGAAGCGTTGATCAGGGCCGAAGCCTTGAGCATCGAAATACAGGGATTGGGCAGATCCTGCATGGCACTGCCTGAATTACCGGGCACGGAAACCTTGTCGATAAAACCGAATCTCGTCAAGGGAAGGGCCTCCTCTGTCACCGACGAATCATCGAAATTCTCACCGATATAGCGCCAATGCGTCCACCGGTTGCGAAAGCGTATCTCATAGACCGGATTCAGGAGACAACCCTCCTGATCCACCATATTGTATGCCGGCTCGTCGCTTCTGGCTGTCAGCCTGATCATCCCAAACGGAGGGGAGATGCGCTTCAGAAGGTAAAAAAAGAAGTTATCGAGCACAACGTGCCCGCCGGTTTCGATATTCATCGAATAAAGACCATCGGGCAGGGCCCGAAGATCTGCCTGAACAACTCTGAACTCGCCGGGCAGAATAATAATACCCGCTGACACAACCTGACCAGAGATGGTGGTCACCGACACCACCGGTTCAACACCACGGGATTTCATCCGGTAATTCAGCACTCCGCCGGAGACCAGGACGCGTTCATTGATATTGGCATAGCACATGGGCAACCCCTCATCTCTTCTCTCCACCTTCCAGTCCTCGACCTTCAGAGGATCACCGGAGGTCTTCTGAACCGCCGTAAAGAGCGATTCCGGAGCACTCCGGTCATCGACGACCATATCCCCAGGAAGGTACTCCTTGTCGCCAGAGTAGAGTGGCGGAACTGAAGAGAGCGAGGGGTACTGCCTGTAAAACGGTGTAACCAGATTCTGGAAAAGATACATGCGGCTGCCGTTACCGTTGAGTGGCAGTGCTGTGTAATTCATAAAACATGGATCCTTCAGATGCACCAGAAAGGTAAGAACAAGCTCCTCATCGAGTGCAGGAACCGGTTTTGAGCGCTGAGCCTGGGTATTGCATGGCTCAGCCTTCATGGCAACGATAAAGCCATCCTGATTAAGCCTGAAAATACAGCGATGGCGTTCGAGGCTGCGCCGACTCTCCATGTCGGGCTCGATAACGAAAATGTCGCGGATATCGTAGTGCTGCATCATGGCAGCCTTCGCTTTGTCACTCATCGCCTCAAAATGCTCCTGCCCGTTATCCAGGAAAAAGTGGTGAAGAACCTTCGCTTCAAACAGGATGGCATAATTAATGTTCATAGTCATGAGCCGAATGTGTTTCGGAATGCAATAACCTTAAGAGACCACCTGGTCGTCAATGGTAACCTGCCTGATAACACCTCTGGTCTCCCGGGTGCTCTCCCTCTTCAACTGCAGCAGCCGCACCTTGTAACAGACGAATGGGTGCTGCTTGCCTCCAAGGGTGCTCCACAGGTAGTTCGACTGTTCGAACGTCAGTGAATAGAGATCAAGAATGATGTGGAAATCGTCGGGAAGACCCTCGACCATCGTCACAGAATTTTGCCTGGTAAACGAATATTTCCCCTGAAAAAAGGTGATGATATGCGAAAGGTAGATGAGCGCATGCTCGTAATTGGGCATACACACCGAAAAGAGCAGATAGAGATTGAGATTGACCGGGGGGTTGTCATACCTGGTCTCAAGGTTGTTCACAACATAGGTGCCGGGAATATTCTTCATGGAAGCCTCCTCGGAAAGGTTTACGAGGGTAAGCAGAACATGGTTCATCTTTTTCAACTCCTCCTCATCGAGGCGTGAGACGTTCTGGAGCAGCGGAGCCGGCACGACGTTGAGACCACCAGGCTTTTCCTGCTGATTGAAATAAGCACCGAGCTGACCGGCCAGAAATTTCAATGCCTGATAAATCATTTCTCCAAAGTTCGTTAAAGGTGATCGGGCATGGCCCTGTGAGTTGTCAACTCGAAACGTCAGGTACCCCAGCAGAGCAGACAAAATGTAGTCGGTTTTTGGCGGGTAACCTTCTGTTGATACAGTGAAAAAACGCAACTCCTCTTTTCATCAAGCTCATTGGTGCGTTCGTTCTTTGGATGATACCTGTCAACAAACCTGGCCCCGCCACCCGTGACCAAATGATATACTTCCTCAGGGGAGAGGGCCTCTGATGCCCGGGAGTGATGCTGACGTCCTCTAATTTATAATACGAAATACCCCTTAAATCTCTCCTGAATTCTGCCGATAAACCCTGTCCTTTCAGCGATTGTTTTCTCATGCCTGACATGACACATGAGGCGCCACAAAACAAATAACCAAGGGCCAACCTATTACTGAACCATTGTCTCGTCAACGGAAAATAGTCGGAATTTCTTTTATCAATGAAATCGGTATCCAAATCGGTATCGGTATCGGATTCCACTTTGAGGATGCCAGGAAACTAACCGGCTATTATGGTAAACATTTGATAAATAAATAGATAAAGAGAGAAGAGGGTTTTCTGTTTTCACAGAATAAATCGATTTCGATACCGATACCGATTTCGATTTGGATAAATCAATGGCTCAGATAATACGTCAGTATAAGCACGATTTTTCACTATCAGATACAACAGGTCAAGCCGTTCCTTTGGGCTCCACTGTGGCACATTGGTCGCTGTATGAGATTTCCGGAATTCCGAAGTTCCGGAACACCTGGCAGGAAGGAGATAAAAGGTCGAGCAATCGGTTTCGGCAAACACACACTGGCTCGCAACCGACCTCCTCTTCATCCCGTTATACTCAGTCTGTACCACTCACTTGCTGTCGCATGGCAAACACGCTCTCTGACGCCCCCCTGTAGATCAACTCCATTTCGAAAGAAAAATTCCTGTCGGATCTCCAGAACGGTACCGGCCCAAGTCTCCTGACCAGAATGGCTGAAGCGCCAGCCTGTTGATGATGCAATGGGGGAAGCGTTGCTCCGTCCGGCGACGACCAGAAAATATCCGGATCGACAGGCAATGGTTCGACCACCCTCTTCTTTTTTCCTGTCTCTATTTCAGGATCAGAGGCCGGATTTCCACCCAGGGCTTTGAACAGAGCATCCTTTTCGATGCCTCTCAGGGTAAACAGAAGAAACGGGTCACGATCGAAGGCCTCTGCAAGCAGATAAAACACCGCAGCAAGATGTTTGCAGGGATTGGCATAGTCAGGGCACGAGCATGACGCATCCATATCACTGAACGATTTCGGAAAGAGAGAGAGCCCTGCTTTCGAGCAAAGGTTGTCTATCTCCTCCGGCATCTCTCCGGCAAGCATCTGCGTCACAAGGAGAGGGTAATCGCCAAGAACCCCGACAAGTCGCTCCAGCTCCTCCTTCGAGTATGGGATGAGACTGATGGAGACGTTATATGGCCTTACCCGTGAACCCTGCACTTTGGCAGCTACACCTTTGCTTGTGACATTGAGACCGGTAACCTGCCCCTTGCGGGCATACGATCGACCACGGGCGAGACGGGCAGAATCGTTGAACCTCTCAAGCTTCGAAATCCACTCCTTTCCCCACCACTGTCTTGCGAATGCACCACGCTTGCACTGCGCCTTGATGCCGCTCTCGACTTTTTTTGGAGCAGTGGGCTTGTAATATCCATAATATGCCATACGCCTATTCTCCTGTTGCTTCCCGTCCAAGCATGATGAGTTTTTTAAGATCGCTGTTCGATAGTTCGGTCAGCCACTGCTCGCCTTTACCAAGCACCTTTCCGGAAACCGTCGTTTTTCTTTCAATCATCTCGTCGATCCGCTCCTCGAGCGTTCCGGCGGTAATGAATTTATGCACCTCGACATTGTGCTTCTGGCCGATACGGAAAGCCCTGTCAGTCGCCTGGTTCTCGACGGCAGGATTCCACCAGCGATCATAATGGATGACATGACTTGCTCTGGTCAGGTTCAGTCCGGAACCACCCGCTTTCAGGGAGAGAATGAAAATCCGGGGGGCATGGTCACCGGTCTGGAAGCTCTCGATCAATTCGTCACGCCTCTTGCGGGTGAGTGATCCGTGCAGAAAAAAGACCTCTTCACCATACAGCTCCTGAAGATAACTCTGCAAGAGCTTGCCCATCTCCATGAACTGGGTGAACACAAGCGCACGCTCGCCGCTTTCGCGGATTTCACCAAGCAGCTCCGTCAGACGTTGCACCTTGCCTGAACGATTTTCAACCGACGAGTTGTCTCCGAGAAACTGAACCGGATGATTGCAGACCTGCTTGAGCTTGACTAACAACGCCAGCACAAGACCGCGCCGGTCGATCCCCTCCGCCATCTCGATTTTCTCCTGCAAATCGTCAACAACCGCCTTGTAGAGCGATGCCTGCTCCTTAGTCAGCGTGCAGTATTGCTTCATCTCGATCTTGTCGGGCAGGTCGGAGATGATCGAGCGGTCGGTTTTCAGGCGACGAAGAATAAATGGCGCCGTCATGGTTTTCAGCCTGTCAGAGGCAGCGCTGTCGCCATACAACTGGATCGGATTGAAAAAGCGCTCCCTGAAAAAAGACCTGGTGCCAAGAAAACCGGGATTGAGAAAATCCATCAGCGCCCAGAGATCGCCAACATGATTTTCAACCGGTGTACCGGTCAGCGCTATCCGGTAATCCGAGTGCAGAGCACGGGCCGCTTTTGCCTGTTTGGTTTCGGGATTCTTGATGTTCTGCGCCTCATCGAGAATCACCCCCGCCCACTCCTGCTTCGAGAGTGACGCCAGATCACGGAACAAGAGGCCGTAGCTTGAAATCACCAGCGCCGAAGACTTAGCGGCTTTTTTAAAGGCTGTCGTTTTCAGCCGGTCGGCTCCGTGATGCACATGAACCGGCAGATCAGGGGTAAACTGCAAGGCCTCTTTTCTCCAGTTGTTGACCACAGAAGTCGGGCAGATCAGAAGAACCGGCCGTTTTTCCCCCTTGTTGCGCTCCTCCTGCAAGAGAGCCAGCGTCTGAACCGTCTTGCCAAGACCCATGTCGTCAGCCAGGCACGCCCCGAGCCCCCAGCTTCTCAGGAAAGCAAGCCATGAATAGCCCTTCACCTGATACTCGCGAAGTTTTCCATGAAACTCGTCCGGTTGCGAAAGCAGTTCAAACCGGCTCTCCCCTTTCAGTTTTTCAAGAAGCTCCTTCATCCAGCCATCAGCATCAACCGTCTGAACCGCCAACGAGGCATCCGGTAACCCGGCTCCATATTCCGTTGCAAGAATATCCCGTACCGTCAGCTCACCAGATCGCTGTTTTTCAAGAAAACCAACCGCCGCAGCAAGTTCCCGATGGTCAAGCTGCCGCCACTGCCCCCGCACCCTGACGAGTGGCATTTTCAGCCCGGCAAGACGCTTGAGTTCGTCGAGATCGATCTCATCGCTACCGAGCGATGCTGCATAATCGCACGCAAGCAACGCATTAAGCCCCATAGCGTTACCGCTTGATTTCATGGCGGGCGCTTTCACACGCACCTTGATGCCCATCCGGTGCTGCGGCCCCTTGCCGACCCACCACGACGGAAGCATGACCACAAACCCCGCTCCTCGCAGCATGATTGCATAGACGGAAAGAAACCCGTATGCCCCCTCTGTATCGAGCTTCAGGCCACCCGGATTTTTCTTTTTCAACCCCTCGGAGATTGCGGGGTAGAGCGCCGCCACCTGCCCCAGCGCCATATACATGAACTCCATATAATCAGCCCCAAAGCTTCTGGCCACTGCTGATGCCTGGCTTTCGGGATTCCAGAGCTCCCCGACCTCAAGCAACAGACTCGGATCACTTTTCAGTTGAAGCAGATAGCTGAGCTGCCAGATATCCTTTTTCCCCTTCTCGACAGGATCGGAAAGGCGAACACAGAAATTGAAGGGCGAAGCGTCATACACATCCAGCGGACGACGCCACACGGCAAGCTCACGAGAAAAAACCTCGACTTCCTGCTTGCGTTCCCGGATTATTTCTGGAAGGGCGCCGATAAGCGATTGCATCCAGGCATCATGCAGCGTCACCGGGTTCCGTACTTTGCGACTGATCATGTTCGGAATGGAGGAGCGGACAAGGCTGTCCACCAGCCCCAGCAACAGCTCTGCCTGGACCTCCTTGACCGGAGTTGACGGACGCGCCTTCCCCGCCAATGAAAGACAACGGCTTACATGAGGCACTGTTGATGCCAGGGTATCGAGACGCGATGCAACGGAGTTTTCAGGGTAAGGAACCCAGCGTCCCTCCCACTGAAGCTTGCCGCGAACAATCGAAGGAAGGTACCTCTCATTGGAAACAAGGTGCAGTGCCGTCTCAAAAAGCTGCAAGGCCCAGTACACCGATGGCCCGAACAAAACACCTGAACCAGCAATACTCCCACCGCGGACACATGAGAAGAAGGCGTTACACAGGGAGACATCAAGAGGAAGAGCGGTAATCGTCAGCGGCTTGAGAGAGGATTTCAGCCGTTCGTCAGGTACTTCACCAAGCAGAGGCGAAGAGGGTACCCGAACCTCGCCACGATGAGGAAGCCAGGCAACAAACTCCTGCACCCTCGTTTTGCGAATCGTAACCGTCATGCCGATTGCCTTGAGCGCCCGACGAAGCACCAGGAGATCACCCGGCTCGCGCCCTTCACTCCAGAGCACCGGTTTACCATCAAACACCGAACAATGCAATGCAATCATCGATCAACCCCTTGTTTCACCTGCTGTAAAATTCGATTGAATCCTGAAATATCGTCATACGCACCTATTTTGCAAGCATTGTTGTGTCACCATGCATCCGACAATGCTTATCCCGATCAAAACCGGATTATCTGACAACAACACCTTGAAGTTGAGCACACCCGGCAGACAAAAAAAAGGGGCCGATTTTTCGTTGGTAACTGGCACGATACTCGCCCGGCCCCGCCTGAAAATACGGCACCACGAAGTTCTGATGTAGAGATACCATGGGACCCCAGCACCCCTCGGCAGACACTCGTTACTCGTCATCACCACTATTCACTTCCGGAATCAGGACTCTTTATTATATTCGAAGAATTATTATCTCCGACTATCTGACGTCGAGCATTCTGCCTTACCGCAAACGCTCGTCCCGCATGGTCCACGGTTTGTTCCCGTGGAGCAGTAACCGTTTGTCTGAAAATCAGTATCGATACCCGTTTCATGAAATTTTCCGCCTTTCCTGCACCACCGCTTGCAAGCATCGTTAAAAAACCGGTTGAGTTTATCCTCGATGCCCTGAAATCGTCGGCGCCATACCGCGCCCTTTACCGGGAGCTTTCGAACGGAGAGCAGAACGAGACGCACCCGACAATCCGGATATCGGGCGTCAGGGGCTCACTGGCATCGATCATCGTTACCGGACTGTTCGGCGATTTCAGTGCTCCGGTAGTGCTTTTCTGCACTCCTGACGAGCAGGAGCTCTACGACAACGACCTGCCTCTCTTGCTCAGCGGCAAACCGGTGCACAATACCAGCGACGAACTCTCCCCAGCCCTCGGTATGCTTGCCCGCAACGAAGCATTGGTCGTCCTGGCCGTTTTCGATGACCTCGGTCTTTCAGTCTGCGACACCAAAGCCTCAAAAGGCAAGATGTTTTCACTTGCTACCGGTAAGGATGCCGGTTATGATGCCCTGATGAGCTTCCTGAAGGAGAACGCGTACGACAAAACGGAGTTTGTCGAAAACGAAGGCGAGTTCTCGGTTCGTGGCTCAATCGTCGATATCTTCTGTTATGGAAGCCGCGAGCCCCTGCGCATCGAGTTGTTTGGTGATACGGTCAGTTCACTCAGAAATTTTGATATCGACAGCCAACTCTCCTCGGCAACCATCGATTCGATCGAGCTGTTCGGAAGCTTCACGCAAGGAAAGAGCGAAAATTCGAAAACAGCCGACATTCTCGATTATCTTCCTGATAGAGCAATCATCGTGATCGACGATACACTCGCTCTTGCCGATTCCGAATATCGTTTCCTGCTTGAAGCTGCCCTTCCCCGTTTCAGACATCTGCTGATACACCGCCACGAGAACACCGGTATCGATTTCGGTTCGTTCGCCCAGGAAAAACTCCAGGGTAATTTCAGACTTCTGGCGGGACGTCTGTTAGAGGAGCGGGCTCGAAACCTGAAAACCCTCTTCGCCTGCAATACACGACGTGGTGTCGAAGAGCTGGCCGAATTCCTGAAGGAGGAGCAAGCCAATGAACAGAGCGACGAACCAGTGGAGCCTCTCGAATGGATACCGGCCAACCTGCATACCGGATTCGAATGCAACGGCCAGACCATCTACACCGAATCGGACATCTTCGGTAAGTTCCATACCCGCCACGCACACCATCGGCGAAAAATCAGAGGTATTTCGCTCAAGGAGATCCAGCGACTCAAGGTCGGTGATTACGTCGTCCACGAAGATTATGGGGTCGGTATCTTCAAATCGCTCGAAACCATTCAGGTGGGCAATTCGGAACAGGAGTGTGTCCTGGTTGAATACGAAGGTGGCGACCAGCTCTACGTGAACGTCCAGAATATCAACCTCCTCTCAAAGTATACCGCTTCGGAGGGCTCCCTGCCAAACCTGTCGAAACTCGGCAGTTCCAGATGGAGTGCAAAGAAAGAGAAGGTACGCAAGAAGCTGCGCGACATTGCAGCAAAACTGATTCGTGTCTACGCCCAACGAAAGATGACCCCGGGATTCGCTTTTGAGCCCGATTCGATTTTCCAGAGGGAGTTCGAAGCTTCGTTCATGTTCGAAGAGACTCCCGATCAGCTCAAGGCGATACAGGAGGTTAAGAAGGATATGCAGTCCCCGTCGCCGATGGATCGCCTCATCTGCGGTGATGCCGGTTTCGGCAAGACCGAGATCGCCATGCGTGCGGCCTTCAAGGCTGTCGAATCGAAAAAACAGGTTGCCATCCTCTCTCCGACCACCATCCTGACCCATCAGCATGGGGAATCATTCGCCCGGAGATTCGCCAACTTCCCGGTCAATATCGCCGTCCTGAGCCGCTTCGTACCCAAAAAACAACAACAGGAGATCATCGAACGCATCGCTGCAGGCGCCATCGATATCGTCATCGGCACCCACCGTTTGGTCTCCTCCGACGTTCTGTTCAAGGATCTCGGCCTTCTGGTCATCGACGAGGAGCAGCATTTCGGCGTCGAGGTCAAGGAGAAGCTTCGCCAGCAGTTTCCAGGAGTCGATACCCTCACCATGTCGGCCACGCCGATTCCTCGCACCATGCAGTTCTCGATGCTCGGCGCACGCGACATCTCCATCGTCTCCACACCACCAAAGAACCGGCAACCTGTCGATACGGTGATCACCGAGTATGATCCGGCGGCAATCCAGTCAGCCATCCGTCAGGAGATCCATCGCGAGGGTCAGGTATTCTTTCTGCACAACCGAATCGCCAGCCTCAATGAGGTTGAACACAACCTCCGCGAACTGGTGCCCTGGGCCCGAATGGCTACGGCCCACGGACAGATGCCCGCACGAGAGCTGGAAAACGTCATGATGGATTTCATGCAGCAGGAGCTCGACGTACTGATCTCGACCTCCATCATCGGATCAGGGCTCGACATCTCCAACGCCAACACCATCTTCATCAACCGCGCAGACATGTTCGGACTGGCCGACCTTTACCAGTTGCGAGGGCGTGTCGGACGAAGCGAACGCAAAGCCTACTGCTACCTGGTCACGCCACCGCTGCATACCCTCAAGCGTGAGGCCATCCAGCGAATCGCCGTCATCGAAAGCTTCACCGAACTCGGTTCCGGCATCAATATCGCCCTGCGTGACCTCGACATCAGGGGGGCCGGCAACCTTCTCGGCGCTGAACAGTCTGGCTTCATCCATGAAATCGGCTTCGATCTCTACCAGAAAATGGTCGAGGAAACGGTGGCTGAACTCAAGCTTACCGAATTCAGCCACATTTTCAGTGACAGCGAAAAGGCAGCCCTCAAGCCCGCCAGGCCTTGCGACATGATCTTTTTCTTCGATGCACTCATCCCCGACTATTACCTCACCGCTACCCAGGAGCGCTTCTCCTGCTACGACAGGATATCGAAAGCAGGTGATGACTCGGTGCTCGACCATCTCACCCGTGAGATCGAGGATCGCTTTGGCACCATGCCTTCCGAAGTAAAGAACCTTCTTGCTCTTGCACGCCTGAAAAATCTCGGCTCCTCGCTGGGTCTTGAAAAGATCGATCTTCAGCCATTGGCAACAACCATCTTCCTTCCTTCGGATGAAGACAAGGAATTTTATGACAGTGACTTTTTCCGGCGATTGATTGTTTCACTCCAGGACGGCTCAATCAGGGAGTACCAACCCCAGTTCAAGCACGAAAAAAAGATGAAGCTGGTGTTCAAACATCCTGAACATGCCGATACCGCTCCCATCGCCCTTATTGACCGCTACATGAAGCTGTTCCGCAGTATAGGCCAGGGATGAGCAATGAGTAATGAGTCCTACTCCCTATTCCTTCCCCCCCTCTTTTTCTTTTAACAATTGTTGAAACTATTATGTAAAACCGCGTGGTTAAGTAGTCTATGAAGCAATCAACTTCATAAACATAAAACCATAAAGTCATGAATATCAGTATCAACGAAAGGAATTGTGAAGCCAGCACAGGCGACAGATTACTTGACGTTGCACGTCTGGCCCACAGTCATATAGGCTATTTCTGCGGCGGCAACGCCATCTGCCAGACCTGTTACGTCAAGGTTCTTGAAGGTCAGGAGCTGCTTTCACCTTTGAGCAACACCGAAAAAGCGATGCTTTCCGATACGCTCATCAGGGAAGGCAACAGAATGGCCTGTCAGACCACCATAGAAAAACCCGGCATCATCAGAATACTCACCATGGTCGAAGAGGCAAAACAGATTACCCTGTCTAATCCTCTCCAGATTCCGGCATATATGGGCAAAATGGGATGGGAAGCTGCGGTTAAGTTCACCGATACGATCACTTTCCAGTCAAAACGTGAAGAAGAGGGTCATCCCATAGAGGCGGCCACACTGCTGAACGATGTAGTCAATGGTATCAGGGATGCTCTTCAGCTCATCATTGATGCCGTGCAATCAGCAATGGGTATCAACCGTTCTGAAGCGATAACTGAACCGGTCGCTACCGATAAAGGTTGCTGCTGCACAACACTCTTCCCGGAAGTCAGAAAAAATGGTCATAACGGTCATAAAAAATTTGTTTCCAATGATTTAGCCAGTCTGCATCAGGAAAAATACGTTCACTGCAACTGACCTGCATCTCTGTTGAAAAAAGCCGGAACCTCCGGCTTTTTTCACAGGTGCTCTTTCCCTGGATAACCGGCAAAGAACGCCGTTCTTCTCAGTGAACCAGTAACTCAATGATGAGTTAGGTAGTCAGCGGTGACAGAAATTGAGGTCAGTATAGCATTGAATCGAGATTCCAACTGAAATCCGATTTGGATACCGATAAAAAAGGTGCTGGCAGGTTAATTGTCCAAATCGGTATCCAATCGAAAAAAGGAGACCATAGTACGCCATCAGTACACGAATTTCTTTGGAACCGACAAAGAACGCAGTTCTTCTCAGTAAATTGACCAGTGAGCTTCGGCTCAATGCTGGACTCAAAATCGGTGTCGGTCGCGAAAGCCGAAGATCATGGTACGTCAGGAGCACATGAGCTTCTCGGAAACAGAAAGAAGCGCTCTTTGAAACCCGTCAATGCGGAAGTATATTTCAAACCAGGAAAAAGTCAGTCGGAAGTCAGGTACACACGATCATTCACCAATGTCAATCTCACGATCATGATTATCTCCATCAATGACAAACCTTGCGAGGCAAGGGTCGGGGATCTGCTGCTCAATGCCGCCAAAAACAACAAAGCCCATATCGGTTACCTCTGTGGAGGCAACGGCATCTGCCAGAGCTGCTTTGTCTATGTCATCGAGGGTGCCGACTGCCTGTCGACCCCTGGTGAAGAAGAGAAGTCTTTCATCTCGGACAAGCTGTTCCAGGAGGGGGGACGCCTCGCCTGCCGAACCGTCATCCTGAGAGAGGGGAAGATCCGCATCCTGACTCGAGCTGAACATTTCAGAAGAATCGTGTTAGGACTGAACATACCCGGTTTTATCACCTATGCTCAAACCATCGGTCACAATGTCGTCAACAAGCTTCCGGAAGGCGCCTCCAGTATCGTAACCAGAGTACAGACCGGTCGAATCAATCCCGTCGATACGCTTGGCAGGATTGCCAGCGGCCTCGGACCGGCATCGCTTCTCTTTGTCGATACTTTTGTCTCTACCTTCCCGTTCATGCAGAAGCCGCTTGAACTGGCAGGCTGTGGGGCCAAAAACGTTCTGGGCGCTGTTTCGGGTGTGGTGTGCACGGTCAGCGGCGGCAGACTACAACTGCCTGGTTCAACCTGTGAAGCCAGTGACTTTCAACCCGCCACTATCGAGCGGATTATCATCACTGCTCAGTAAAGCCTGAAGACAGTGCAGCCAACCCCTGACGGAATGAGCCTCGTCGGGGGGGGGGGTTGATGCTTTTTAAAAAGGTATTTTCAGCAATCCTGACGATTAATGACGATGGGCTATTCATCCGATATGGAAAGTATCGAATTTGAACTCGGTGCCAAGACGCTCGAACGCTGGCTGCTCAAGCCGGAAAAAACGATGAGCATCTCGATTGCCATTCCCAGGGAGCGCGCCCAGGATGAACGAAGGGTGGCCATTTCACCTGCTGGGGCTCAGATTTTAGTCGAACAAGGCATCAGGGTCGTTGTCGAAACCAATGCCGGCAGCTTCTGCAATTTCCAGGACAGCGACTACACCGAAGCCGGTGCGATCATCGCCTCCTGTCCGGAGGAGCTTTACGGCCAGTCGAACGTCATCGTCAAGGTCTCGCCACCGCAACCCGAAGAGCTGCCACTTTTCCTGCCCGGCCAGATGCTCATTTCTGCTGTACACCTCGGCACGGTCAGTCGGCAAATGATCAAGGTGCTGAGTGAAAAAAACATTACCGCCCTCGGTTTCGAATTCATCGAAACCAGAGATGGCGAGCTGCCTATCGTCAGAACACTGAGTGAGATCGCCGGCTCTCTGGCCATCCAGACTGCGGCTAAATATCTCGAAACAGGATATGGCGGCAGTGGCATTCTGCTCGGCGGCATCGCCGGTGTCCCCCCCGCCCATGTCACCATCATCGGAGCCGGAACTGTTGGCCTGTTCGCCGCCCAGGATGCACTTGGCCTCGGAGCACAGGTGACAGTCATCGACAAGGAGATCAACCGTCTGCGGCGATTCGAAGCCTTTTTCAACCGCCATTTGGTCACAGCTATCGCCAATGATCACTACATCGCCCAACTCGCACGGATGTCCGACGTCATGATCGGCGCCCTCAGCCCCAAACAGAAACTGAGCAAGCCGCTCGTCAGTGAAGCTGTAGTAAAAACGATGAAACAGGGTTCAGTCATCATCGACGTCTCTATCGACCAGGGCGCCTGTTTTGGAACCAGCAGGCATACGACTCATACCAACCCGATTTATGTCAAGCACGGGGTGACCCATTACTGTGTGCCAAACATCCCCTCCGCCGTAGCCAAAACAGCAACCTACGCACTGACCAACACCCTTCTCCCGTTTCTCCAGAAGCTGACCGCACACCGTACCATACCGGACATTCTGTGGAAAAGCCACAGTCTGAGAAAAGGCACCTACCTCTACAAAGGCTATGTAACTAAAAAAATCCTCGCTGAACTGACTGACTTTCCCTACCGTGAAATCGACATGCTGCTTGCAACGGCGTAAAGAAAGGGGTAAGGGCAGAGCAATGGGCAATGAGCAATGGGCAATGAGCAA
>JAAXWL010000002.1:0-44282 GCA_013334975.1 Chlorobiaceae bacterium | reverse complement strand
GAGCAATGGGCAATGAGCAATGGGCAATGAGCAACGGGCAATGAGCAATTGGAATAGGTAATGGGTGCTGAGTTCGAACCACTGATCCCTGATTCCTATTCCCTATTCCCTATTCCCTATTCCCTATTCCCTATTCCCTATTCCCTATTCCCTAACTCCTAACTCCTAACTCCTAACTCCTAACTCCTAACTCCTAACTCCTCCTCAAAGATACTCCAAAGCCTGCCCCAGCTTTCTTGCTATGTACGAAGCGCAGGAGATGCCTGAATAGGTCACGGCAATGACTCCCTGTCCGGGAAAAGTGCTGTCACCGACGGCGTATAGGTTCTTTACCGGCGTCCTGTTCTGCGGCTTTTGCAGAATGTTCTGGCCAGGTTTGAGCAATGGGCCGTAAGAGCCGTCTCGCCGGTTGAGATAGCGAACATGAGTCTGCGGCGTAGCCGTCACCATCAGTTCCACAGCATCCTGCAACCCAGGCAGAAGAGTTTCAACCCTCTTGATTATTGAACGGGCAAAAGCCTCTTTTGCATCCTGATATTCGGAAGAACGATCATCATACTGATCCCATTGCCAGGTTTCAGCTGTCAAAAAAAGATGCAGGAGATGCTTGCCGGGAGGTGCCAGCGATGGGTCGAGCACTGTCGGAGCCGAAAAGTAGATCGTTCCGCCAAGTTTGTCGTAGTTGGCCCACTCATCGACAATAATATGATGCATCATGAATCCTGGTGGTATCTTCGCCCCGTCCACACCAAGCCATATCTGGAACCAGCTCGGCGCCTTGAGATAACGATCCTCCGGGACCTTCAGCCGGGGATCATCCACAAGTCTGCCAAAAGTATCCCATACTGTGGCATTGCTGACCACAGCTCTTGCCCTGACCTCTTCATTGCCCTGCAATCTGACACCAACAGCCGCTCCGTTCTCTACAATCACCTTCGTGACCTCTGCGCCGTAACGTATCGATCCACCAAACTTCACGAGTCCTCTGACCAACGCCTCGGCAATGGCGCCCGAACCGCCTGCAGGATAGTTTATACCACCGTGATGGCGATCAGCCAGGCAGATACCAGCATTAACCAGCGGAGTCGAAACGGCATCCTGCACCGCCCACGAATAGGCTTCGAGATCGATGAAACGCAACAGTTCCGGGTCCTGAAGGTAACGACGCGCCGTTTTACCCATCGAAAACAGGGTTTTGACGCCAAGAGCCGCCGCTTTGAGCGGATGCTGGACACCAACAGCCGCAAGATGCATCACATCTTCGAGCGATCCCGCTGGAAGCGCATTCAGAATATCGTAAACCGATTCAAGTTCATCGTAAAATCGCCTGATCCCCTCCTTTTCATGGGGGAAACGCCGACCCAGAGACTCCAGAAAACGGTTACGATCGCGCCACGCCAGCACCTCGAAACCCGCCGGCATATGGTAGTGTATCTGCACCGGATCGGAAATCGTCTGCAAAGGTTCACCAAGCTTGCGAAAGATGCGTGTATGCAGATTGAGCGTCCCCATCGAATCATCTTCACAAAAACCGTAAAATACCGATGCCCCGGCATCGAACGTGTACCCCCTTTTTCTGAAAGAGGAGCAACTCCCGCCAGGAAATCTGTTTTTCTCGAACACGACCGTCGAAAATCCGCGCTCCTGTAGCAATGCAGCCGTTGTAAGGCCACCAATGCCCGCGCCGATGACTATGACATCCACCGATTCAGCCATAGAGTACACCCTCTATTTTGAAAAATAATCCTGGGCCGAAACCCGTAATAAACTTTTGCCACTTGACCCTAAATTCTCTAAAAATATATTTTTATATTGAATCTCATGAGTGACAACATCGTTACCCGTCGATACCCTGATTTGTTCAGGCAGCACTATACGCCATGAAAGAAAAAAAACAGATCCTTACGGCACAGGAACAACTCAAACAGAAAGAGTTCCAGCAGGAAGCCATCGCGCATATCAACGCACTCTACAACTATGCTCTGCACCTGACGATGAACCCCGATGATGCAGAAGACCTCGTACAGGAAACGTATCTGAAAGCTTACAAATTTTTCAATTCGTTCGAAAGGGGAACAAACTGCAAGGCGTGGCTGTTTAAAATCCTGAAAAACAACTACATTAACAAATTTCGTAAAAACTCCAGGGAGCCCGGCAAAGTAGACTACGACCTGATCAAGGATTTCTACCATACGATCAAGGATGTACAGAGCGACACTACGGAAGCTGAATCAGATTTCTTCCACTCCCTGTTGCATGACGAGATTTACCAGGCGCTTCAGTCGCTGCCGGAAGAGTTCAGGGAAGTCATCCAGTTGTGTGATATTGAGGGATTTACGTACGAAGAGATTGCGAATATGGTCGAAAGCCCCATCGGAACGGTTCGATCACGTCTGTACAGAGGCAGAAAACTGTTGCGTAACAAGCTTGAAAATTATGCCAAAAAGCATGGTTACGACACCGAATCAGGTGAATGAACCACCGCCTTCATCCATAAATCTGTTGACAGCCATGAATTGTAACAAAGCGATGGTGCTCATGAGTGCAGCGATCGACGGGGAACTCACCTCGAAAGAAGGAGAAGAGCTTGCACAACACCTTGCTGAATGTCCTGAATGCCGGTCAGAGTTTCAGGACGCAAAAAACACCAAAATCATTATCAGGGAGCGTGTCTTGCGCGTCAAGGCGCCAAAAACGCTCATCGAATCGATCGTAAAGCTGACCACCGTCATTTCAACATGAGCTCTCCATCTCCGATACAACTTTATCCTTTTGCTCCGACATTGACCGTCAGAAGCAGCGGATGTTTTTTTGATTTGAATAGTGTAATTAAATAACTATATATTCCGATAGACTATCTATCCATGCCGAAACCAATGGCACGGGACATGAGATACAAACCATTCGATGTCATGAGCAAAACCATTACCATTTCCGAAGAAGAAGTAAAAAAATGGCACTTCAATATGCCAGATGAGATGCTCGACGCCGTATCGAACCGATTCAAGTTGCTCTCCGAACCCATGCGTCTGAAAATCCTGAGAACACTCTGTGATGGTGAACGCACCGTCCAGGATATTGTCAAAGACGTCAGTGCCAGCCAGGCCAACATCTCCAAGCATCTTGCGCTCATGCACGACAATGGTGTCGTCAACCGCAGAAAAGAGGGTCTCAAGTGTTATTACCGAATCTCTGATGAGAGCATGGTGTATGCCTGCTTCCTTATCTCGAAAAGTGTCGTTGAAAATTTACAGGATCGCTTGAGCTGGATTCAGAAGGTAAACTCAAATATGACAGCCTGATCACCTTCTCCCGACGGACACATCCCTGACCACAAGAAAGCTCCCCCAAACAAGAGCACCCTATCATTTTCTGCACTCTCAAAAAACCATCGCTTCCTGGCAGCTTCTGATGCGTTCCATGAACAGCTATTGTATTGCCGTTATTTCATTTTATTCAAGGATCCGTGTACGGTATCGGGCCGGATACCGGCTGCAATCTCAAAGGTATCGGTATTGATCCCGGCAAACTTTCCGGTAATTCCTTTGGTGACCGAACAAGAATAATCGGTTTTAATGGGAATAAACCAACCCACCCAATTCCCGACTACCCCCTGAACGCCAAGCGCAATTCCGATAGCAATAGCGATACCGGCCCCGGCTCCGTTCTCTTCCTTCTGATCAAAATCATCCCCCCTTTTTTCTATGAACCCGTTATTTTTTCACACTGTGTTCAAGAACTTCCGTTGATCGGTTATGGTTGTCAAGAACACCCCCTCGATCGTTGACTCCCGACTTCTACCCTGACATAATGAACATACTCTTGTCAGACAGCTGTTAACCTATCGCATTTTTGTCAGACTTATTCTGCAAAAGCCACTACAAAACAGCTTTGGCACGGCTTTTGATAATAATTCTATAGCGGCGGTTTGAGGCTCGCCGAAACCAAAGAATAACATAGCCTGCAATCAAAGAATCAAGGAGAGAGTCATGTTAATGAAAATAGCAAAAGACCCGATGAGGCTGTTTGACGACATCTGGAGCGGCAACCAGATGCCAGCCGCCCCTTCATTCAAGGTCGATATTTCAGAAGACGAGCATGCGTTCCATCTCGATGCCGAGTTGCCTGGGCTTGCTAAAGAGAACATCTCACTCAATATGGAAGATGATGTACTCACCATCAAGGCCGAGCGCTCCCGGCAGGAAGAGCAGAACAAGAAGGACTACCACAGGGTCGAGAGAAATTATGGCTCATTCTCGAGAAGCTTTAACGTCGGCGAACTCATCGACCAGGAGAACATTGGCGCGACCTTCGACAACGGCATCCTGCACGTAATCTTGCCGAAGTGTCAACCAGTAAAGAAAACAAAAGAAATCTCCATAAGCTGAACTGTTATCCCGCAGACGCCTCCTCGTGAAAAGGAGGCGTCTGCACTCTGTCAGAACCATCCAAACAAAAGGAAGAAAAACATCATGGGTAAAATCATCGGAATCGACCTCGGCACCACCAACTCCTGCGTTGCGGTCATGCAGGGCACGCAGCCGACGGTCATAGAAAACTCGGAGGGCTACCGTACCACACCGTCAATGGTCGCCTTCACCAAGACAGGAGAAAGACTTGTCGGTCAGGCAGCGAAACGACAGGCCGTCACCAACCCGAAAAACACCATCTTTTCGATCAAGCGCTTCATGGGTCGCAAATATGATGAAGTGCCGAACGAAAAAAAGCTCGCCTCGTACGACGTGATCAACGAGGGCGGAGATGCAAAGGTAAAGATCAGCGACAAGAGCTACTCACCACAAGAGATTTCGGCCATGATCCTGCAGAAAATGAAGCAGACAGCCGAAGACTTCCTTGGTGAAAAGGTTACCGAAGCGGTTATTACCGTGCCGGCCTACTTCAACGACGCCCAGCGCCAGGCCACCAAGGACGCTGGCAGAATTGCCGGCCTCGACGTGAAGCGCATCATCAACGAACCCACAGCCGCAGCCCTTGCTTACGGGCTTGACAAAAAAATGCAGAGTGAGAAAGTAGCCGTATTCGATCTCGGCGGAGGCACCTTCGACATCTCGATCCTCGAACTCGGTGATGGCGTCTTTGAAGTGAAGTCAACCGACGGCGACACTCACCTCGGTGGTGATGACTTTGACCAGAAGATCATTGACTATCTGGCAGATGAGTTCAAAAAGCAGGAGGGCATCGACCTGCGCAAGGATGCCATTGCCCTGCAACGTCTGAAAGAGGCAGCAGAGAAAGCAAAGGTCGAACTCTCTTCGAGAACCGATACAGAGATTAACCTCCCCTTCATCACTGCAACCCAGGAGGGTCCGAAGCACCTGGTGATCAACCTGACCAGAGCCAAGTTCGAGGCGATGTGCTCTGATCTGTTCGACAAGCTCCTCGAGCCCTGCCGACGCGCCGTCAAGAACTCCAAACTCGACATGAAAGAGATCGACGAAGTGGTGCTGGTCGGTGGTTCGACCCGTATCCCCAAGGTTCAGTCGCTCGTGAAAGACTTTTTCGGCAGAGAGCCAAACAAGAGCGTGAATCCTGACGAAGTGGTTGCCATTGGCGCAGCCATCCAGGGCGGCGTGCTCAAGGGTGACGTCACCGACGTGCTGCTGCTCGACGTGACTCCGCTTTCGCTTGGTATCGAAACGCTTGGTGGTGTCATGACCAGGCTGATCGAGTCCAACAGCACCATCCCGACGCGCAAGCAGGAGGTCTTTTCAACCGCAGCAGACAACCAGACCTCAGTCGAAGTGCATGTCCTTCAGGGCGAGCGTCCAATGGCCAGTGACAACAAGACCCTCGGCAGGTTCCACCTCGGTGACATACCTCTGGCGCCACGCGGCATTCCTCAGATCGAGGTGACCTTTGACATCGACGCCAATGGTATCCTGAACGTTTCAGCCAAGGACAAGGCCACCGGTAAGGAACAGAGCATCAAAATCGAGGCCAGCGGCAAACTTACCGAATCCGAGATCGAAAAGATGAAGCAGGACGCCAAAGCTCATGCCGCCGAAGACCAGAAGCGCAAAGAGGAGATCGACCTCAAAAACTCCGCTGATTCGCTTATCTTCAGCACCGAGAAGCAGCTCGGCGAGCTTGGCGACAAACTCCCTGCCGACAAGAAGGCAGCAATTGAAACCGCCCTTGAAAAGCTTAAAGAGGCTCACAAAGGCAGCAACACTGAATCGATCAAGAGCGCCATGGACGAGCTGAGCAAAGTCTGGAGCAACGCCGCTTCCGACCTCTACCAGCAACCAGGCGCGACTCCGGAACCCGGCGGCCCGCAGCCTGAAGACAACAGCCAGGCTGGCCAGACCGGCAAGAGCGGCAACGGCGCCGTCAACGCAGAATATGAAGTCATCGACGGCAACGACAAGTAATACTAAACATACTGCCAACCATAAACCGGAAGCCCCGTCTCATTGAGAGCGGGGTTTCCGGTTTATACCATCAAATCCGACGGCAAAAAAACTTTCCGGCAATCAATCGCCCCTCTCAAGACCCCGGACATCACAAAATAACCAGCCATCAGCGACCTATTTATCGAATCCGGGAGCATTATCTGCAATTTAATGGTAAACTGTCATAACAGCCCATATTCCGAAATTTCTGGAGATCACAGGAGAAGAAATCATGCTTCCAAAGAGAAAAATGAAAACGGTCCATCCGGGAGAAATCCTCTCCGAAGAGTTCCTTGTCCCCATGCAATTAAGTAACGGGGTCATTGCCGAAGGGCTTAATTTACCGGAAACTGAAATCGAGGAGATCCTGCAAGGCAAACGCGGTATCGATGCCAACACGGCATGGCGTCTTGCCCGTTTTTTCAGCAACTCAGCCCAATTCTGGTTCAGCATGCAGATGCAGTACGACCTTGAAAAGGCTTACGAGGTCAACGGGGAAGCCATTATGCGTGAAGTCGCCGTTTATGAGATGAAAGAGTGAGCACACAACTCTCGGCATCATTGATGGGTGATGCGGTGCCCTGACCCTTCAGCGGCGCACGACTGTTTACGCTTCGGAGCTCTCATCCTGTCACGAAACCTCAGCGCCGAGCAACTCCTCCAGAATATCCGATGCCCTCGTAACCGCATCGACGCAAACCGTTTCGAAGAGCTTCAACTCTCTGGCTTTTTGCAGGTTTTCCGGCACGCCGATGCAGAGGCCGAGAATTGATTCGCAGCGGCTTGAACCCATGCGTTTTTCGAACGCCTCCATGAACTCCTGACCAAGATCGTACGTCCTCTTCTTGTTCTCCAGCTCCCCGATACTGCCCATGCCGTAGCGCATCGAAAGCGCCAGGAGCGCCCCGGAAACCGCGCCACACAACCCGCCGCCCGTGCTACCCACGCCGCCCCCGAACACCGTCGCCAACCTCAACGCGCTCGCCTCATCAAGGACATCCGGCTTCCGATAAGCGGCAAACACCGCCTGGCTGCAATTGCACCGGCTCCGGAACAACTCCAGCGCTTTCTCTTTTCTCTGCATGATTCGACGGCTTAAACAATGATCAATACTTTTCATCCTGAAGAAACTTCGGTCACGTCACACTCATACTGTCGCATAATACGAGACCATTAATTTATCGGCATCGATCAATTTTTTATAAAACAGAAATTCTTCCTGTGGCGGTATCTGTCATAATATCAATGTTTTATAAAATCCATCACCATACTCCGTGAGTATTGGTTTCGCCTCATCAAGTGGAACTCGATACCGATACCGATATGGATAGCGATTTCGATGATAAAAAACACTATACCTCTTTTACCCTTTAACGCAACACCGCTCACTCCTTGCAGACAGAACGGTTCTGAGCAATTTTCTGGCAATGATTGCTGAAATCATTCCGTATCAGCTCAGCAACCCTTTTCTGCACAATCTGGCGGTCGTAGTGCTCGTTGAAACAGTTCCTGCTTTCCGCCCCCATTTTCAGGCGCAACGGTTCATCGAGAATGAGTTTTTCGAGCGCGTCGATCCATCCTGTGTTATCGTTCACCAGAAATCCGTTAAGCCTGTCGGTGATAACACTCTTGTTGGCGCCGACGTTGGAAGCAACGACCGGCTTGCCGAAGGCCATGTACTGCAAAAGTTTGAAAGCGCATTTTCCACGACTCCACTCATCATCGGTCAGGGGCATGATACCAATATCGATTTGTGACAACCATTGTGGCTCTTTTTCCGACGACCACTCCATCAATTCCCATGTCGTATTGAGGTTTTCAGGATGCTTGCCGGTCATGACAGAAAAACGGACCTCAGGATGTGCACTCTTGAGCGCGTTCAGTGCCTGGTCAATTATTCCAAGGTAAAAGTGATTGCTGTTGGTGCCTATCCAGCCGATCGTGACCGGGCGATTGATTTGATCATCTGAATAAACCTTTTGCGAAATACCGTATGAGGTGGGCACAAGGTGGACATTCAGATTATACTGTTCCGCATAAGACTTAAGATCATCGCTTCCGGCAAAAATCATGGTGGCCTTCGAAAGCGTGTAAGCGATCCATCTGAGCTTCATTCGGCTCTCCGGCTCCGGCTTGCAGGACAACATGATCTGTTTCACATAGATGGCATCATCGAAATCGAAAATCAATCTCGTTTTTTTCGACAACAGATGAACAAAAAAGGCGGGCAATATTTTACGCTGTATCCAGACATAATCGTAGCTGCGGCAGACAAACAACGACCTGAGGATATTAACCAGCGCCCTCTTGCCGGAAACACAGATCGTATCAACCTGTATTTCGTAGTCACCCCAGTGTGGCAGAAATTGACCGACACGATAACGATAACTGGGTCGATGGAATGCAATGTGAAGACATAATACTTTAATCATGAGATTGTTGCTGTTACACAGAGTCGTTGCCACCGAAAACAACCACGACCACTTCGTAATAAACAAAATAATACGTAGTTTTTACCACAATTCAAAACAAATTCCTTTTGAAGTCAATGTTTGATCCTGTCATTCTGGTGATTATTACCGCTGATTGGCAAAAGAGATAACTGATCAGTATGGCCAGACTCATGCACTGATCGCCAGTGTCGATCAACTGCTTTTCAGTATGACCCTCCCGGAAAGTAACTCAATCTCACGGTTTTTTCAATCAGCGTCACTCTGCAATTAATAAGTAAAATAATCCTGAGATAATGACAAGCTCGCCTCTCCGGAAGGCAATCGTAAAACTTAGAAAAACAGATCAATCCATAAGCACCTGGGCAAGCGTCTGCCCCTGATCGATGCCACGAGTCACAGCGATGCAAAATATGTAGACACCTGCTTTCCATGTTTCGGTGTTAATGGGCACAACCTGGATCAGGTAAAAACCGGAAAGACGACCGGAAATAACACTCGTGATGTTGACGAGAGCTCCACCCGCACCAACAATCATAGGGTCTACCTTGAAATGTCCCGATCCAAGGCCGATAACAGGAACACCATTGGAATCGGTAACCGATACCGTGATATAGTTGGGCTTTCGGTTTCCGGGAGCTGCAACAGTGTCCTCGGATAATGCAGATACGATCAGTCTTGCCATGGCGCTGTACTCCGTCTCCTGTGGTTATTGAAAAAGCCGTTTTGTGTAAAACACCTGCTGGAAAAGAGTTTCTGTTGAAGTGAACTTCCAGAATCAGATAAGGTACGCTGTCAATATACATCCTATGAACGAGCAATCATTGAATCGACCGTTCTCTTCCCTACTGTAACGTCAACGTTATATAGTCGTAAATTCCTTTATCCTCAAAATCGGTATCCAAATCGGTATCGGTATCGGTATCGGGTTCCACCTGAATCATGCAGAAGAAAATTTGCCGAGTATAGTGATAGAATGTTATATCTCATTTATTTTATGACAGATAAACATAAAATCAGGTATACCTTTTTCATAAATAATACTATTTCGATTTCAATCCCGATTTAGATTCGGTTCAATCAACAGACCAGTATCATGCGTCATTATAATATTGACGCAATAGCAGACCAGTTGTCAATACGTCTGCATTGATTGAGCAACGATCACTTCTGTCGCCATGTAAAATATCTGGTTCATTAAGCATTGAACACCCGGAACTATTTATTGAAATGTCACTTAAAAAACCATCACAACCAAAACCGGAAGGAGGCATTCATCATGGGCCTCCCTGGTAATCGATTATGGTACCCACGAAATTCTGCGAAGAACCACAGTATTCTCCATGTTTAATTTGCAGCCACGATCACCTCACAGGAAAGAAGGAGGGCGCACGATGAAATTCTTTTTTATTTGCAGACCTTTTACTAACTTAGCTTTGTCGAAGGTTTAATCACCGGGAGGTGCCCTGTCAGCAAATCAAACCGAGCAGAACCATGCATCCTCAGCTCAGCCGTCCATTCACCGCAACCAACCAGGTTCGTACTTCAGTATCAGGACCATGGTCAGGTAATGCTGTTCACAAAGCAGAAAAGTATTTCATAACCTCAGCCAAAAGGGATCAGAACGACAAGCTTCAGATCGAGCTCGTTCCTGCATCCGGCCGCAGAAAACTCTCCCCGACAAAGGAGATGATAACGAGGCTGATTGATGGCGAGATTGAAATCTATGTCCTTACAACCCAACCTGATATTGCCATCAAAATCGGACAGCAAGTGCTCGATAATGAAAATCGCTATGTCATTGATTTCGACAAGCGCGGGGTGAAATGGACCATGAGGGACATTCCTGTTTTCTACCACAAAGGCAAGGGCCTGTGTGTGGAACTTGATCGCCGGGTCTATACTCTCGACGAATTTTTTAAATAAACAGGCTTGTTTCAGCTTCTCCCATAAACAGATCTGTTAAGAAAAGCCATGCCTTAAACGTGGCTTTTTTTATTTTGTTGCGAGCATACTCTGCTCAATAACAGCGATCGAACCTCAAGACACAGCAAGCGGTTAGCGAAATAATTTCGTAATATTCTCCTCAGACAAATCAAAATCGCCAAAGCAAGTCGCGGGTAACCGCTTCCGGTTTTAAGCCTGAAAACAGCCGTGTCGCGTCAATGAAAAATAGTCGCAATTTCCTTTACACTCGAAATCGGTGTCCAAATCGGTATCGGTATCGATTCCCACTTGATTGAGGCAATAAAAATCACCGTGAATTATGGCTTATTGCTATAACCATATAATAATTAAGCTGATACAGCCAGAATCAGGTTTTCGGTTTTAATATAAATAATCGATTTCGATACCGATTTGGATAAGGTCAACGGTATCTTAACATACGTCATTATAAGTTTGACGAAACACAAGAAGGGTTTTCTGTCATCATAAGACAATTGATTTCGATACCGATGCCGTTTTCGATCTGGATAAATCAATGGCTCCGTAACATACGTCAGATTGAGCATGAAGTGAGACTAATCTCAGAAAGGACTTACTTGATGCCAAGACTTTTTCTGGCAAGCCTTGCTTCCGGAGTCGCGGGATACAGATTGACGACATCCTTGTAACGGGCTTTGGCATTGTCCATTTCGCCAATCTTTTCGAAGGCAAGCCCCTGTTTGTAGAGCGCTGCTGGTCGTTTCTCGTTTTTGGTATATTTTTCGATGATGACCTGATATTCGAGAATAGCCTTTTCGTACCATTTCTCGCCATACCAGCTCTCGGCTACAAAAAACTGTGCATCGGCTGTTTTTGGTGATTTCGGATTCTGTTTCATGAATGCCTGGAAATTCTTGCGGGCACCGGAATAATCCTCGTTTTTCATCCTCACCAAGCCCTGATTGAGCAATGCATCAACCGGGTCTTCTACCGAAGAGGGCTGAGTTGCAAGAGGTTGAACTGGCCTGGAGGTGGTGTCTGCAATCTGCTGTGTTGGTGTTTTGATCGGATGCTCCCCTGTTGGCTGCTCAGGAGATGGTGAAGAGGTCTGAACGATCAACGCAGCAGGAACCGGGATGACTGGCGAGGGAACTTTGCTGCTACCGGCACTCTCAAGAGCCAGATATTGCTCTATTTTTGAAATCCTGCTCTCAAGAGCACTACTCTTGACCACCAGTAGAGAGTCCTCCATGTCGAGCCGCTTCATCGATCCCCGATAATGATGCCCAAGCTCATTGAGCCCGCCACGAAGTGAAGCAATCTCCTCCCGATATTGAGTTATTTCGGAATAGGAGCCTGCCGACTGCTGTTTGATCACCCGGGACTCATTTCTGAGCTGTGTAACCTCTCCCTGAACATACTTCATATCTTTCTGCGTCGCACATGCTGAAAGCAGAACAATCAGAAGAAAAACGGTGGGTCGGGTTTTCAACATGGATCGATGACTGGTTTATTTTACAGACGTTGACATACGATGAAGGCCTTTGGCTGACCTTCGGCAGCATGTATCGAAAAATACTTATTTTGAAATAAAATGGTTCCTTCTGTTCCTGGACCACGCCTCTTCGTTGTGACCCTGGTCAAAGGGTTGTTCTTCTCCATAGCTGATGATCGTCAATCGCTGACCGTTAATACCGAAGGTAACCAGATAATCCATGGCAACAATGGCGCGGCGCTCACCCAGTGCCAGATTGTATTCATCGGTACCACGCTCATCGCAATGCCCTTCAATAGTAACTGTCGTAAGAGGATGCTTCTGCATCCAGGCAGCATTCTGCTTCAACTGCTCCTGCGCCTCATTGTTCAGGGCTGAGCTATTGAAATCAAAAAAAATATCACCGATCACCGGCCCGGCCACCACGGGTTCCTGGTTTTTGGCGGCAACCGGTTCCTGACCAGTAATGGCAACCGGATCCTGCCCTTTTGCAGTAACCATATCCTGGGTTTTAGCGACAACCGGATACTGCTCCGTGACAACAACTGATTCACGATCTTTGTCTGTATACACAACGGGATTGATTCCTGCTCCCGTTCCATTACTGCTGCTTCCTGGTGTACTACTTGTTGATACTGCGCTTTTCGAAGAGCAACCTGCCAGTGTGATCATAACCGCACAAACAATACCAGTCAACGCTTTTTTCATAGTGTCCTGCAAATGGAAATTTTAAAAATAAACGGGAGGTGATGGTGAATCACCTCCCGATGAAAAAATAGTACCAATCGTTACTTCACGAGAACATGAACCCTGCGATTCTTTGCCCATGCCGCGTCGTTATGACCCTTATCGAGAGGATCGGTTTCACCTTTGCTGACCACCTCGATACGCTTGGGATCGGCACCAAGCTTGATCATGATATTCCTGGCCTGCTCTGCACGAGCCATGCCGAGCTTCATATTGACTGCAGCGACACCACGCTCGTCAGTGTGGCCTTCGAGTACAAGTACCTTGCCGGGATGAGCTGCAAGCCATTCGACGTTGTTCTTCATCTGAGCCTCGGCCTCTGTGTTGACGAGTGATACTTTGGTATCAAAATAAATATCACTGATGACATATTGAGGAACGGGTTTCGGAGCCACTACAGGAGCTGGCACTGGTGCAGGAACCACAACAGGGGCCGGTGCAGGTGCTGGGGCTGGTGCTGGGGCTGGTGCAGGAACAGGTTTTGGCGCCACCACAGGAACTGGTTTCGGAGCCAGTACAGGCGCTGGTACAGGTACCGGTGCCGGTGCAGGCCGGGGAGCCACAGGCACCTTAACGACCTCCGCCGGACAGCAGGCGCCAAGAGCAAGAAACGCAGGCACGATGAGTGCTTTGCATAACGAATTCATAGTATTCATATTATCCTCCATAGTTGGTTGTAGAAATGAAAAACAGAAAAAATTACCTGATCGATGACCATGACGGTTGCTGCTCTTCTCCTTCCATATCAAGCAAAGGCCTTTGACCGCTACCATCAGCATTCATAACATACAGTTTTCTTTGTCCCTGGCGATTCGAAGAGAAAACGATCATGCTTGAATCGGGTGACCAGGATGGATACTCGTTATTACCGGAAGCTCTGGTGAGTTGCATCACCCCTGAGCCGTCAGTGTTAACCTCAAATATATTTATTTCGCCATTCTTTTGCAGGGAAGAGAACAAAATTTTATCCCCGGACGGCGACCATGCAGGCTGGGTGTTGTAGTTGCCGCTGTAGGTCAGGCGCTGAACTTCTCCGTCATCGAGATTCTGGATGAAAATCTGAGGACTTCCTTCACGTGTAGAAACAAAGGCCATTTTTGAACCATCAGGCGAAAAGGTCGGTGAAACATCGATGCCTTGCGTCCTGGTCAGCCTGCGATCGACTGAACCATCAACCCTGATAAGATAAATATCCTGGTCGCCTTCATGGGAGAGGGTGGTGGCGCACTCCGTGCTGCCTGGTCGCCAGGCGGGGCTGATACACACCCCCTGTTTTTTTACAGAAACCGTCGTATTCGAAACCATATTCCTGATGTACAGGTCAGGCCGACCGCTCGAATAATCGGTCCAGGCAAGATACCGGCCATCAATCGAAAACGCCGGAGTCAGCGCTATCGAACGTAACGCGGTAAGCTGCCGGATGTTTTGTCCATCGAAATCACACTGATATATCTCCTTTTTTCCGGTACGATTCGATACAAACGCGATTTTACTGTGAAATACAGAACGTTTTCCTGTCAGCAACTCGACCAGATCGGCAGAAAACCTTAATCCGATCTGTCGAAGATTCGACTCCTGACCACTGTATCTGCGGCTGAGAAGCTGTTTGCCGGTAACATCCCTGACCTGGATACCGAGCACCACCATTCCCGATACCTGCGACAGGGTTCCGCTGATAAAAACATCGGCGCCTGTCGATCCGATGTCGATAGTATTCTGGGTGCCATTCGAAACCGTCATGCTCGTGAGCGGTACCGGCAACAGATTAAACAAACCGATAAAATGCAATGCACCATTGATGGTTTCATCCATTTTTTTTGCCCATACGGACTCCGTGACGCCGACAGCCTTGCATTGGTCGATCATAATGGAAATTTTCCCTGCTCCCTCTTTTCGGATGGCGATATACTCCCTGAGCGTTTCGGCTTGCAATGAAAATAAAAGAAGGAACTGACAGCAAATAACAACAAAAAAAGAGGCGAATTGAATCCTTGCCTTTCTCATGACGTGCGCGATTAAGTTTCTTTTTTCTGAAGAAGGAATAAATTCCTGTCCATTGCAAAACCAAAAATCTGAACAAAGAGCACTGCCGTTCAATGCCCAATCCCTTCAGGTGTGAAAATAAAGTGAATCCAGAGACCATTGCTGCCATACTCCCTGGGAAAAGGCGGAAAGGGCACTGATTTGTCAAGTGCAACCCTCACGGAATTGTTCAGATATTCACTGGTTGATTGCCGTTCATAACGGATCTGGGTAACGGTGCCATCAGATAGAACAAAAATGGATACGTAAACCTCCATGCCAAAACTATTCCGGATCATCCAGCTCGAAAAGGCCCAGTTACTCTGGATGATTCCGGCAATTTCTGCTTTGTAGGGATCAAATGTCTTTGCTCCCCCGATGCCTGGCTGGTTACCTGAAAACGCAGTACCCGTAACTGCGGAAGCCACTTTTTTCTGAAGGTTGGCCAGAGTTGTGCCAAGATTGCTCGGCTCGCTGATGACCTCAGGTGTGCGGTCAGCTACCTTTTTGCGCAAATTGTCAAGCGATGCCTGAAGATTCTTCCGTTCATTCAGGGCAGTATCACTCTTCAGAGTCGGCTCGGGCAGCTTTACGGGAGTTTTTGTGGCAGGCTGAATCTTTTTTGTCTGCGCTTCAGGAGTACTGGTCGCCTGTTTAAGGGCAAGAGGCTCAACCGCCTTTTTGAGGGCTACCGGGGTGAGGTCTGTTACTTTTTTTTCGGGAGCCGTGCTGGCTGGTGTTGAACGCGCTTTCGGCTCACTCTCCACCCCCTGACTTCCCGGAATGGAGATAAGTGAGACCTGAACAACCTGCAGAGGCGGATGCTGACGAAGATCGAGGAACTGGAGAAAAAGCAGGGCGGCAAGAAGAGCCACATGCGCAGCCGCCGCAACACCAAGCCACAGATAAAACCACCTCTGCTCACGCATGTAGTCAACTCTTGTCAGCATATCCGGTCTCCACGAATCATCGTTCCTGGAGATTCGACGCCGGCGGCTCGGTAACCATGCCGATTTTCTCGACACCGGCTTCCCTGATCGATGCCATAACCGACATGACAAAGCCATAGGGAAGCGTTCTGTCTGCCTTGAGATACACCTCTTCCGGTTTCATGGATTCAATGATTCCTGGCAGGCGTTCGGCTACCTCCGAGGCATCGAACTGAAGATCATTGATCATGACCATCCGCGATGCATCGATACTTACCACCATTGTTTTTGAATCGATATCCATCCTTTCATGGGTCGTCCGGGGAACGTTGACCTTCACCCCGCTGGTCATCATGGGCGCGGTTACCATGAAAATAACGAGAAGTACCAGCATGACGTCCACAAGAGGGGTCACGTTGATCTCGCTCATAAGCCTTGTTTTCTGACCGGTCATCATCGGCGCAATCTCCTGCTCACTGATTGAGGTACGAATCGATGAAATCGGGCACAAAATCCTCAAGATCACGTTCGATCTGACCGATCTGATGGGTTAAATAGTTGTATCCCATAACGGCGGGAATCGCCGCCACCAGACCGGTGGCGGTAGCTACCAGTGCTTCCGAGATGCCGGGTGCAACGGCAGCAAGGGATGCCGATTTCATCAACCCGATGTTCTGGAAGGAGCTCATGATGCCCCATACTGTACCGAAAAGGCCAATAAAGGGGGCTGTGTTGCCAACTGTGGCCAGAAAGGGCACCATGTGGGTCAGTCGCTTGCTCTCGGCATTGACCGCTCTTTTGACGGCAAGCATGATGCGCTCTTTTTTGTGGAGATCGCCAACACGTTCACGCATCGAACCGAATTCGATGTACCCAGCCCGAAACACACGCGGAAGCGATCCGTTCCGATAGTTCTCGCTGGTCGTAAAAAGGCGTTCCGGTTTCTGATGATCGAAAAAAGAGTCGAGAAAAACCTGCGACTCCTTCATCGACCTTCTGACCTGGCCAAATTTCCAGGCGATAATTGCCCAGGACATGATGGAAAAAACGATCAATACCGACAGGACCATGATCACCACCGGTC
This sequence comes from Chlorobiaceae bacterium, assembly GCA_013334975.1. Classification (GTDB taxonomy): domain Bacteria; phylum Bacteroidota; class Chlorobiia; order Chlorobiales; family Chlorobiaceae; genus Chlorobaculum. The sequence goes on along the minus strand of JAAXWL010000002.1, from coordinate 27,216 downwards.
CCGACCCTGCAATCATCGAAACAATACGCTCCCCTGCTTGTTCAGACATATTCAACGTTTTCAGACAGATTCACTTTTACTGTAAAAACACAAGATTCCGTACAACCACATAGGCAACAGCAGAACCCGACAGAGCACACAATGTATTGACCAGATCGTTGTTTACAAAATGATAACCTTTCATGAGCTCGTTTACTACACGACTGCCATCCGGGGCGATGCTGTGTGTTCGCTCCGTCACCTTCTTCCGGATGGGATCAAAATACTGTGCCTGTACCGTTGCTCCGAAAAAGCTGTCCACAAGACTTGCAAATAAACCGGACAAGCCGATGACCAGCAGTGACTGAACGATACCAAACTGGCCAATCCAAGGGACATTCATCAGTACAGCGCTGGAACAGATGAAAATCGATCCTATAAACGAAGCTGAGGTGCCCGGTATGGAGACACCACCGGATGTCCCCACGGCCACGTCTTTGAAGGTGGTGATCAACCTGGCTTTCGCATTGGGCCACATGGTGCCGATTTCGGTTGCCCAGGTATCGGCCTGTACGGCGGCCAGCGTACCGAGATAGGCAAAAAAGAGATAAGGATCACCGGTAAGCGAGTAGAGCACCATCATGAACCAGGCAACACCACCATTGGCATACACCTGACCGGCATCCCGCTGGGAACCCTTCTCGAACACAAGGTCGAATTTCGCCTTGCGTTTGTGTCCAAGTTTTGAAAGAATGGACGAAAGAAAATAGAAGGTCAGGAGCGGCACCGTCCAGACAAAACCACCGACGCCGAAAATGGTGGTGCCCAGCAGGAAAGTCGCGGTCGCTCCGCTGTTCTGCAGAAATTTAACCTTGATCGAAAAAAGAGCCACCAGGAGCGCAAAGAGCCCACCCAGAAGAAAGCCGTTGATCGTCACCATACTGTTCACATCCAGCACATACAGCACATAGGCAATGGAGAGAGGAATGAACAGGTTGTCAAAACCATAGGAGATCAGAGCCTCGACAGCCGTTGTGAGCAGCGCCAGAAGCAGGGCGAGCGCCAGAAGCGTCCAGAGAGGTTGACCGACAAGACCACCGGAAAAAGAATCACGGAAAATAAACAGGGAAACAGAGAGAATGAGCAGGCTGGAAACGAACATGGCCACCGACCCCTCGACGGTTTTGGGACTTTTGGTCAGTTTTTCAATATGCCCTTTGCCAACGGCAGTGCCCACCAGAGCGGCCATTGCGTCACCGATACCAAGAACCAGCATGGAGGTCTGAACAATCCAGACATGTTCGCCCCAGAAAAGAAGCAACTGCAACAAAAAGACCAGAGGAAAACAAACCGGTCCGTAACTGATGACCTCTTTACCATCATCGTTGAGCACCGGTTCGCCTTGCAGCGATTTCAGAAAACCTGTTTTCATGCTGATCAGGCCCAGTACGATAAAAAACAGCGATGCGACAACAGGGTAAAAATTAGACCCGAACATGGAGGGTATGAAGAACATCAGGACGCCCATACTCAAATGAATAACTTTCCTGACAATGAGAGGTTTGACGCCGAGTTTGCGTGTCAAGAGTTCTCCGAGCATCAGAAAAAAGCCGACAAGGGTCATCAGCAAGAGAAACGAAGGCAGATCCTGCTGAAAAGGAGGCTGGATATTCACCATGGCGCTGACATTTTAAATGAGTCGAACATAAGGACAATGTTTTTTACAAAAATAAACTTTTTAACATTTTACACCATTCCGGAAGCATGAAATTATTTTCTGTTTTTTTCAGATTCTCAACACGAGTGTTCTTGATTTAATAGATAGAAAAATGTAAATTGTCTGCAATTTTCTTCATAAACTGGCGCAACAACCGATCCATTGCCATGCCGTTTTCGACACAACATCGTTCCATGACCTCAATCAGTGGTCATCCGGACGCTTCCCTGCAAGCAGCCTCGACAGCCGCCAGACCTGCCGGGCAACCCCATTCCACCCCACTCCTTTCCGGCATTACCCTGTCGGTACCGCTCTTCCAGGTACGCATACTCGTAGCCTGACCCGTCAGCCCTGTTCCAGGTCCACCGTATTTACCTCGACAAGTGTACATCAGACTTTCAAGGCTTCGGGAAAGGCAGGCCCATACTTTTTGTATTTAAATCGATAACCATCGTCATGACCAATGAGATCTGATACCATAAAAAAAGGATTTGAAAAGGCTCCTCATCGCAGCCTCCTCAGGGCTACCGGGGCCATTTCGACAAAAAACGATTTTTCGAAACCCTTCATCGGCATCTGCAACTCTTTCAATGAACTGATTCCCGGCCACACGCATCTGCAGGAGCTGGGCAAAATCGCCAAAGAGGCTGTTCGGGAAGCTGGCGGCATCCCCTTCGAATTCAACACCATCGGAGTGTGTGACGGCATCGCCATGGGCCATGTCGGTATGCGCTACTCGCTGGCAAGCAGGGAACTGATCGCCGACTCGGTCGAGACCGTCGTTGAAGCACACCGCCTCGACGGTCTGGTCTGCATTCCAAACTGCGACAAAATAACCCCGGGCATGATGATGGGCGCGCTCCGCACCAATGTCCCGGTGATTTTCGTCTCCGGTGGACCGATGCAGGCTGGTCATACTCCCTCGGGCAAAAAGGTTGATCTGATATCGGTGTTCGAAGCGGTCGGTAAATGCAGCACTGGTGAGATCAGCGAGGATGAACTCCAGACCATCGAGGAGTGCGGTTGCCCCGGTTGCGGCTCATGCTCCGGTATGTTCACAGCAAACTCGATGAACTGTCTGTGCGAGGCGCTCGGTTTTGCACTACCCGGTAATGGCACCATCCTTGCCGTCGATCCTCGAAGACTCGAACTGGTCAGAAAAGCCTCGAAACGGATCGTCGATCTGGTGCATGACGATATCCGTCCCCGCCATATCCTGACGCGACAAGCCATGCTCAATGCCTTCGCGCTCGACCTGGCCATGGGTGGCAGCACCAACACGATACTGCATACCCTGGCTATCGCCAGTGAAGCCGAACTCGATTTCGACTTTTCCGAACTGAACGATCTTTCGGCAAGAACGCCCTATATCTGCAAAGTCAGTCCCGCAACTACCGAAGTGCACATCGAGGATGTTGATCGCGCAGGAGGCATCTCCACCATCCTGAAAGAGCTGTCGAAAATCGAAGGCCTTCTCGATCTTTCAGCACTGACGGTCACCGGCGGAACGCTCGGCGAAAACATCGCCGATGCCAAAGAGCCCGACGGTACGATTATTCGGTCGGTCAGTACTCCCTGGTCGGCCACTGGTGGCCTCTGCGTGCTCTACGGGAACCTTGCGCCCAACGGTGCGGTTGTCAAAACCGGTGCGGTCAGCCCGGCGATGCTGAAGCATACCGGTCCGGCAAAAGTCTACAACTGCCAGGATGAAGCCATCGCGGGAATCATGAGCGGCGATGTCAAATCCGGTGACGTTGTGGTCATCCGCTACGAGGGACCGTGCGGTGGACCTGGCATGCCCGAGATGCTTTCACCGACCAGCGCCATCATGGGCCGAGGCCTTGGCGATTCGGTGGCCCTGATCACCGACGGGCGTTTTTCGGGCGGGTCAAGAGGCGCCTGCGTCGGTCACGTGTCACCCGAAGCTGCCGACCGCGGCCCGATTGCGGCGATCAATAACGGGGATATGATCACTATCGACATACCTGAACGCACCATGAGCTTAGCCCTTGATGCAGCGACCATTCAGCAGCGACTCGAAGCGCTCCCGGAGTTCGAGCCGAGAATCAAAAAAGGATATCTGGCAAGGTACGCCCGGATGGTCACCTCGGCCAATACGGGCGCCATTCTGAAAAGTAACTTTTAACCGTCACGGAAAGGGATCTGGTTGAGTCTGTGCTGACCGATTCCTACTTTCATGAACTATCCAATTGTTCAAACCATGCATACTAACGGACAGAAACTGATCGGATCCGAAATATTTTTCGAGTGTCTGCGGCGTGAAAACGTCGAGTACATCTTCGGTTATCCTGGGGGGGCGCTCCTGAAGGTTTACGAAATCCTGCACGACGTTGTCGACATCAAACACATTCTGGTGCGGCACGAACAGGGTGCAACCCACATGGCCGAAGGCTACTCACGCGCCACCGGCAGACCCGGAGTAGTGCTCGTCACCTCAGGGCCCGGCGCAACCAACACGGTCACCGGCATCACCAATGCCTATATGGACTCCACGCCCCTGGTGGTTTTCACCGGGCAGGTGCCCAGTTCGCTGATTGGCAACGATGCCTTCCAGGAAGCCGACATCGTGGGCATAACCCGGCCGATCACCAAGCACAATTTCCTGGTCAAGGATGTCAGGGAGCTGGCATCGACCATCCGCAAGGCCTTTTTCCTGGCCACCAACGGACGTCCAGGCCCGGTGCTGGTCGATATGCCCAAGGATGTGCTCAATGCCGAATGCATCTTCGAGTGGCCGGAGAGCGTTGAAATCCGTGGCTTCAAGCCGACAATCAAGTGCCATTCCAACCAGGTGCAGAAAGCTGCCAGACTGATCGCCGATGCCAAACGCCCGCTGTTCTACATCGGTGGGGGCGTTATCAGCGCCGGTGCGTCTGAAGAGCTGCGCAAAATTGCCATCGACCAGCAGATTCCGGTCACCATGACCCTGCAAGGACTTGGCGCTTTCCCTGGCGATCATCCGCTCTCGATGGGTATGCTCGGAATGCACGGTACCTTCTGGTCGAACCAGGCGGTAAGCCACTGCGACCTGTTGATTGCCGTCGGCGCCCGTTTCGACGATCGCGTGACCGGCAAGGTTGATACCTTTGCCACACAGGCCTACAAGATTCACAACGACATCGATCCGACCAACGTGGACAAGAACATCAAGGTGGATCTGCCGGTGGTCGGCGACTCAAAGGACTTCCTGGCCTCGCTCATCGAGGCGATGCCGAAAACGAAGGAAGACCGGAGCGCCTGGCTCGCCGAAATCGAGGAGTGGCGCAAGCAGTGCCCGCTCGACTACGACAACGAACCGGACTCGCTGAAAACCGAATTCGTCATCGACGAGGTCTCCAAACAGACCGAAGGTCATGCGGTGATCGTCACGGACGTCGGTCAGCACCAGATGTGGACTTCGCAGTACTACAAGTTCACCGAACCACGCTCGATCATCACCAGCGGTGGACTCGGCACGATGGGTTTCGGCCTGCCTTCGGCCATCGGCGCAGCATTCGGTGTGACCGACCGGCCCATTGTTCTCTTCAGCGGCGACGGAGGGCTGATGATGAACATCCAGGAGCTGGTTACTGCGGTTTACAACAAGCTGCCGGTCAAAATATTCCTGATCAATAACAGCTATCTCGGTATGGTGCGGCAGTGGCAGGAGCTGTTTCACAAGGAGAAGTACTCCTTCACCGACCTGGAAGCAAGCAATCCTGATTTCGTCAGGGTTGCCGAAGCCTTCGGTTGCAAAGCGCTCAGCGCCAACAACCCCGAGTCGGCAAGAAACGCCATCACGGAGGCTCTCGCCTACCATGAGGGGCCGGTGCTGGTTGATTTCAGGGTCATCCGGAAAGATATGGTTTTTCCGATGGTACCCGCCGGCGGCTCGATTTCCGACATGCTGCTTGCCCGACTGAACCCGAAAACAATGGTTTAATTATCCTATGAAACACCTTATATCAGTTCTGGTCGAAAACAAGTTCGGCACCCTGAACCGCGTTGCTTCCATGTTCAGTGCCCGCGGTTTCAATCTCGAAAGTATTTCGATCGGCGAAACCGAAGATCCTGAAATTTCACGCATGACCATCGTCACCAAGGGTGAAGATCGCATCATCAGCCAGGTGCTCAAACAGCTCAATCGCCTTATCGATACGATCAAGGTGACTGACCTGACCCATCAGCCTCATGTCGAAAGGGAACTGTTGCTCCTGAGCCTGAAGCTCGGCAAATCAACCCAGCACGAGATTTTCGAGCTGGCCAACGTTTTTAAGGGAAAAGTCGTGGATATAAAACAAAAATCCATTACTATTGAGTTCGTAGGTTCTCCGGAAAAAATCAATACGGCGATAGACCTTTTCAGGCCTTTCGGCATCCGGGAACTCGCCCGTTCAGGCGCGGTGGCCATCCATCGCGGAGAGAGCTGATTTTTTCACGTACAGTCAAAACCAGTCAACACGAATATGTCAATGAATGTCTATTACGAGCAGGATGCTGATCTGGCAGTACTGCAGAACAAAAATATCGCCGTTCTCGGTTACGGCAGCCAGGGCCACGCCCATGCGCTGAACCTGAAGGACAGCGGCATGAATGTCTGCGTCGGCCTGCGCACCGACAGTGCCTCATGCGCCAAAGCACGCCAGGCCGGTCTCAGGGTGGAAACGGTCACCGATGCGGTCAGGTGGGCCGATATCGTTATGGTACTCCTGCCGGACCAGACCCAGAAAAGTGTCTATGACAACGAAATCGCGCCCAACCTGAAACCGGGCGCAACACTGGCTTTCGGTCACGGATTCAATATCCACTACAAGCAGATCGTGCCGTCCTCCGATGTGAACGTTATTATGATCGCCCCGAAAAGCCCCGGCCATCTGGTTCGCCGCACCTATACCGAAGGTAACGGCGTACCATGCCTCATCGCGGTGCACCAGGATGCAACCGGCGACGCCAAATCGCTTGCTCTCGCATGGGCAAAAGGCATCGGCGGTACAAAAGCCGGCGTCATCGAGACCAACTTCAAGGACGAGACCGAAACCGACCTGTTCGGCGAACAGGCCGTTCTGTGCGGCGGTTCGGCCGAGCTCATCAAAATCGGATTCGAGACCCTGACCGAAGCGGGTTATCCGCCGGAACTGGCTTACTTCGAGTGCATGCACGAACTGAAACTCATCGTTGACCTCTACTATGAAGGCGGCCTTTCGCGCATGAACTACTCGGTCAGCGACACCGCAGAGTATGGCGGCATGACCCGCGGACCTCGCGTCGTTACAGCCGCAGCCAAGGCTGAAATGAAAAAAATTCTCGAAGAAGTGCAGGATGGCCGCTTCGCCCGTGAGTTCATCGACGAATGCAACTCGGGCTACAAAAAGATGAACGAGCTGCGGGAGAGCAACCGCAACCACCCGATCGAGATTGTCGGCGAGAAGCTGCGCGGCATGATGAGCTGGCTGAAAAAGAAATAAGCGGGAGGAGCATGTTTAAAATTGTCTCCATACCCGGTGACGGCATAGGCCCCGAAGTAGTCAGCGGGGCCCTTGAAGTACTGAACGCCGTCTCCAGGAAGCACGGTTTTGAGGTCGTGGTGGAAGAGCACCTTTTTGGCGGAGCATCATACGACGTTCACGGCTCGATGCTGACCGACGAAACGCTCGAAGCCTGCCGAAACTGTGATGCCGTGCTGCTCGGCGCTGTTGGCGGTCCAAAATGGGAGAAGCTGCCGCACGACACCAAACCTGAAGCCGCTCTGCTGAAAATCCGCAAGGAGCTTGGCCTGTTCGCCAACCTGCGTCCTGCCAAAGTCTACGATGCGCTGGTGGCATCCTCATCACTCCGTCCTGAAGTGGTGCAGGGCACTGATTTCATGGTCTTCCGTGAGCTGACCGGCGGCATCTATTTCGGACAGCCGCGGGGTTATGACGAGAACCGAGGATGGAACACCATGGTCTACGAGCGCTACGAAGTTGAGCGTATCGCCCACCTGGCGTTCCAGTACGCCCGCAAGAAAGGAAACGCAAAAGTCACCTCGATCGACAAGGCCAACGTGCTTGAAGTTTCCCAGTTCTGGCGCAATATCGTGCATGAAGTGCACCGGGAGTTCCCCGAAATCGAACTGGCGGACATGTACGTAGACAACGCAGCCATGCAGATCGTGCGCAACCCGAAACAGTTTGAGGTCATTGTGACCAGCAACCTGTTCGGAGACATTCTGAGCGACATCTCCGGCATGATCACCGGTAGTCTCGGTATGCTTCCTTCGGCAAGCATCGGCTCGAAACACGCTCTTTATGAGCCCATCCACGGCAGCGCACCGGATATTGCAGGTCAGAACAAGGCCAACCCGATCGCGACCATTGCATCGCTGGCCATGATGTTTGAAAACAGCTTCTCCATGCCGGAGGTAGCTGGCGAAATATATGCGGCCATCGAGGCTGCACTTGCTTCCGGTATCCGTACGGCCGACATTGCCGCCGCCGGTGTAGCAACCGCCTCGACCACCGAAATGACGGCAGCCATCCTTGCCCGAATTTGAGCGGAACAGAAGTAACGAACACAACAGAGCAGATGCAGCGCTGAGCTGCAGGGAAGAAAAGCCGGGGCTCTGCAAGCTGCCGGCTTTTCAGCTTTCAGGAGTGGCTGGCTAAAGCCCTCGCCTGAAGCGACACAACAGGGATATGAATTACCGTTAACGGAATCTTCAAACCATGGCACAAACGATAACCCAGAAAATTTTTGCCCGGGCAGCGAACCGTAAGTTCGTCGATCCCGGCCAGAGCGTATGGCTCAACGTCGATGTTCTCCTGACGCATGACGTCTGCGGTCCACCGACCTTTGATATCTTCAAACAGGAGTTCGGCCCTGATGCAAAGGTGTGGGACCCGTCAAAAGTAGTCGTCCTTCCCGACCACTACATCTTCACCGCAAACGAGCACGCTCACAGAAACATCGACCTGTTGAGGCAGTTTGCTGCTGATCAGAACCTGCCGAACTACTATGATGTCGGCACCGAGCGCTATCGCGGCGTCTGCCATGTCGCCCTCGCTGAAGAGGGATTCAATATCCCCGGCACCGTACTGTTCGGCACCGATTCACACACCTGCACCTCAGGAGCTTTCGGCATGTTCGGCTCAGGTATCGGCAACACCGATGCGGCCTTCATCCTTGGCACAGGCAAGCTCTGGGAAAAGGTACCCGATTCGATGAAATTCATCTTCGAGGGACAGATGCCCGAATACCTGACGGCCAAAGACCTGATCCTGCACATCCTCGGCGACATCACGACCGATGGGGCGACCTATCGCGCCATGGAGTTCGATGGTGAAGCGGTCTTCTCCCTCCCGATGGACGAGCGGATGACGCTCTGCAACATGGCCATCGAAGCCGGAGGCATGAACGGCATCATCGCCGTCGATGCCATAACCGAAGCGTTCGTCAAGGCACGCACCAGCAAGCCCTATGAGATATTCACGAGCGACCCGGATGCCAGATATCACAGCATGTACCGCTATCAGACCGACAAACTCGAACCGGTTGTTGCCATGCCGCACAGTCCGGACAACCGCGCCACCGTCAGAAGCGTGGCCGGCACGCCGATCACCAAATCATACATCGGCTCATGCACGGGCGGCAAGCTGACCGACTTCATGCTCGCAGCAAAAATCCTGAAAGGCAAAAAGGTGGCTGTGAAAACCAATATCGTACCGGCAACGGTGCTCGTAGCCTCGCAACTCTCCACAGAGAGCTATGAAGGCCAGAGCCTGAGGCATATCTTCGAAGAGGCCGGCTGCGACATCGCCCTGCCCTCCTGCGCGGCATGCCTGGGAGGCCCGTCTGACACGGTCGGACGTTCGGTGGATAACGACGTTGTCGTCTCGACAACCAACAGGAACTTCCCCGGACGCATGGGCAGCAAGTTCGCCGGTGTCTACCTGGCTTCGCCACTGACAGCAGCGGCCTCAGCCGTGACGGGCAAACTCACCGATCCGAGAGATTTCCTCTGATCGAACGAAGCAACTGATAAGGAAAACCAAGAATCATGGAAACCATCATACAGGGTAAAGCCTACGTCCTGGGCAAGAATATCGACACCGACCAGATCATTCCGGCCGAACATCTGGTCTATAGTCTCTCCGATCCCGAAGAGGTAAAACTGTACGGCAAGTATGCCCTTTCCGGGGTACCGATCGACCAGGCGGGATTGCCGACAGGCCAAATCCCGTTCGTTGAGGAGGGCGACTTCGCGTCACCGTATACTATTATCGTGGCGGGCCCCAATTTCGGTTGTGGATCTTCGAGAGAACATGCGCCATTCGCCCTGAAAGTTGCTGGCGCCAAAGCTATCATCGCCGAATCCTACGCAAGAATTTTTTATCGCAACTGTGTGGACGGTGGCTTTGTTATTCCCTTTGAGACTACAGAACCGCTGAACAAAACGGTCATGACGGGTGACGAACTGGCGATCGACATGGAAAACAACACGCTGACCAACCTCACGCAGAACGTCGTCACGCAGCTCCGCCCGCTGGGTGACGTGGTTACGATCGTTCAGGCAGGCGGCATCTTTGAATATGCAAGAAAAAACAACCTCATGGCATCGAATGAGGCATAACAACAGTATGACCATTGAACTGTATGACACCACCCTGCGTGACGGCACACAGGGTGAACACATCAATCTTTCGGTACAGGACAAACTTCTGATCACCGAACGCCTCGACGAGTTCGGTGTGGACTACATCGAGGGAGGATGGCCCAGCAGCAATCCGAAAGATGAAGAGTTCTTTCTCAAAGTAAAGAACCTCAGGCTGAAGCATGCCCGGATGAGCGCATTCGGTTCGACGGCCCGGTCAGTTTCCAATATCGCAGGCGACCCTAACCTTGTCGGACTGGTCAGATCCGAAACCCCGGTCATCACCATTTTCGGCAAAACCTGGAAAGCTCACTCCCTGAAGGGACTCGGCATTTCCGATGAGGAAAACGCCGAACTGATCCACAGCTCCGTGAAATTTCTGGTCGAACAGGGACGTGAGGTCTTCTTCGATGCCGAGCACTTTTTTGACGGGTGGAAGGATCAGGCAGGATTTGCTGAAAAGATGATTCTCTCCGCCGTACAAGCAGGAGCATGCCGGGTTGTGCTCTGCGACACAAACGGTGGTTCGCTCCCGCATGAGGTCGCGGAGATCGTCAGAAGGGTCAAGGAGATCGTGACGGTACCGGTGGGTATCCATGCTCACAACGACAGTGATCTTGCCGTTGCCAACTCCATCGAGGCTGTCAGGGCAGGCGCCACACAGGTGCAAGGCACCATCAACGGCATCGGCGAGCGTTGCGGCAATGCCAACCTGGTCAGCATCATCCCGAACCTCATGCTCAAGCTTGACGAAAGTTTCCGCACGATCAGGGATCTGAAACAGTTGACCACCATGTCCAAGTTCGTGTTCGAGATCCTGAACCTGCCACCCGACAGCAAGGCGCCCTTCGTTGGCAAATCGGCCTTCGCGCACAAGGGCGGCATCCATGTCAGTGCGGTCATGAAGGAGAGTTCTCTGTACGAACACATCGATCCGACACTGGTCGGTAACCGCCAGCGTGTGCTGGTTTCAGAACTCGCCGGCCAGAGCAACATGCGTTACAAGGCCCGGGAGCTCGGCATCGACCTCCCGGAAAAAGGCGATCTCTTCAGGAATCTGGTCAACCATGTCAAGAACCTTGAGCATACGGGCTACCAGTTCGACGGAGCAGAAGCCTCTTTCGAACTGATTCTTCGTCGGGAACTGGGTCAGTTCACCCCGTTCTTTGAGGTCATTGAATCGAAGGTGGTCATCCAGAACGGAAAGGAAATTCAACCGGTTGACCAGGCGGTCTTGAAGGTTCTTGTCGGCAGCGAAGCAGAACTGACCGTCTCGAATGGCGACGGTCCGGTCAACGCGATCGACAAAGCCTTGCGCAAGGCGCTGGTGCCCTTTTATCCGGAAATCCGTTCAATTCGTCTGATCGATTATAAAGTTCGCGTACTCGAAGAGAAGCGAGGCACGAGTGCCAAGGTCAGGGTACTCATCGAGAGCAGTGACGGTCTGACCTCATGGGGAACGGTCGGCGTCTCAACCAACATTATTGAGGCGAGCCTCGAAGCCCTGAAAGACAGTATCAACTACTACCTTTTCAACAGACAACCACAGATTACGCTGGCCGCTCCCAAGGCCGAATCAGCTCTCAACGTCTGAACATCCGCCTCGCGCTGTCAGTAACCCGGCAGCGCGAAGCGCGGATTTGCATTTCTGTTGCACGCCTGCTTATCTTTCAGGAAATTGCATTGCTTACCTCACAGGACAACCAATGCGTATTCACGACATCGATCCCGAAAACCGCCCCAGGGAGCGGTTTCTCCACTCTGGAAAGGAGGCACTGAGCCCGGCCGAGCTTCTGGCACTGATCCTTCGCTCCGGTACGCCGAAACTCAATATCATCGATACGTGCAACAAACTCATCGCTGATCACGGTCTCGAACATCTTGCCGATCTCTCCCTCGCAGAACTTCAGAAAATACCCGGTATCGGTCAGGCCAAGGCCATGCAGATCGCAGCCATCTTTGAACTGCAACGACGGATGCACTTCAGCAGAAACATGAACAGGAAAGTACAGGGCGCACGTGACGTTTTCGAATACATGAAAGGGCGCATTCCGGATGAAACCAAAGAACATCTCTTCATTCTGTTCCTCAGTACAAAAAACCAGATACTCAGGCATCAAACCATAACCATAGGGACCCTGACCGCATCACTCATCCATCCAAGGGAAATCTACAAGGCAGCAATCCGTGAAAGCGCGCACTCCATCATCCTGGTCCACAACCATCCATCGGGTGACGTCCAGCCAAGCAATGCGGACAAACAGGTCACGGCCATCCTCAAACAGGCGGGTGACCTTCTCCAGATCGAACTGCTCGATCATGTAATCGTAGGATGCGATGACTGGTTCAGCTTCAGGGATCACTCCCTGATCTGACGCTATGAACGGCTATGCTGCGCCCACTTTCCCGTTAGCATGCTGACGGGCCGGATTGCGGCTCTGGACTGAAAACCGGAAAGTTGACGGAATAAACCTCTTGACAAGGCCATTGGAGAAACTGCCCGAAAGAGACTCTCAATGATACTGCTGGTTCAACTCTTTCTGAACCGCCCCTTGTGCTGCTGATTCGGACTGAACGACACCAGCAGACAATGAAAACTCACGAACACCTTTTGCCTGAAGACCTTTCTGGGTTCGGTCGAGTTCGTATTCAACCTCGGCATCCTGGTTGAGCATCTTGAAACTCTGGTCGGAAATTATGGCAGAGAAATGGACAAAAATGTCTTCTCCTCCTTCAGGGTTCAGGATAAAACCATACCCCTTTTTGCCATCGAACCATTTGACTTTACTTTTAGCCATAATAACATCCTTGGTAAGATGTTAATGAAAATTTATCTGTATTGTAGAGAACTTTATACAGTAATATAGAATATTTCGTCAACCAGCGCAATAGCAGGTAGCTTTTCGATACATTTACACTGAAAATAAGTATAATGCTATCCGTATACCCATTTTATATATAAAGCATGAAACATATCATACTCATAACCGGTGCGGGCAAAGGTATCGGCAGAGCCATTGCCCTCGAGTTCGCACGTGCTACCAGGCACAATCCCGATTTCGAACCTCTTCTTGTACTCTCTTCACGCACCTTGGGCGACCTCGAAGCGATATCGCTCGAATGCCGTGCCGAAGGAGCCCTGACCGACATTATTGCAGCAGACCTGTCGGAAATGATTGAGGTACGGCGTCTTGCAGCTCACATCATGGAGCGCTACGGCACGATCGACTGCCTGGTGAACAACGCTGGTGTCGGCCGTTTCAAGCCATTCAGCGAGATAACCGAAGAGGACTTCGATTACACCATGGCCACCAACCTGAAGGGCACCTTTTTTCTCACCCAGGCGCTGTTTGAGCTGATGTCGAATAAACGTTCCGGTCATATCTTTTTTATCACCTCGGTAGCAGCCAGAAAAGCTTTCCGGCACTCGTCGGTCTATTGTGTGTCGAAATTCGGCCAGCAGGGTTTGGTGGATACCTTGCGGCTCTATGCACGAAAATGCAATGTCAGAATCACCGAAGTCATTCCAGGGGCTGTGCACACCCCGATGTGGGGCGAGGTCAGCGACGATTTCCGCTCGATCATGATGATGCCGGAAGATATTGCCCGTCCGGTGGTTCAGGCCTACCTGCAACCATCAAGAACAACGGTCGAGGAGATCGTGCTCAGACCAACCACCGGAGATTTGCAGGACGAGTAAAGTTGAGGAATGTAAAGTGGGATGTGGACTTAGTGGACGTTGTGGACAATGTAAGAAAAGATGTGAGGCTCAATCCGTGCCAGTGCGTGCCAGTCGGTGTTTGTCCGTGTTCGTCCGTGTCAGTCCGTGGCTGTTTGTCTGTGTCACTTGTTTCTTGTCACTCGTCACTATTCCTCTTATCTTCCGGTTCGTGAAACCATAACCAACGAACAGCATTATTACCATGAGCCTCAAGGAAAGAATCGACCAGGAACTCAAAGAAGCGCTCAAAAGCGGCAACAAAATCCGCCTCAACGCCATCCGCTCCATCCGTGCGGCCCTCCTCGAAAAAGAGGTCTCCATAAGGGTTGGCGGCAAAGCTTTGCTGAACGACGATCAGGAGCTCGAAGTCCTCATGGGGCTGGCCAAAAGACGTCGTGATGCCATCGAGCAGTTTACGGCCGGCAATCGTCCGGATCTGGCCGATACCGAAGCCGCCGAACTCATGGTTCTCGAAGAGTACCTGCCAAAACAGCTTCCTGAGGAAGAGATCGAAGCCACCATCCGCGAAATCATAGAGCAAACCGGTGCGACCTCCATCAAAGAGATGGGCAAGGTGATGGGCCTCGCCATGAAAGCCCTCAAGGGAAAAGCCGACGGCGGTAAAGTACAGGCCACCGTTAAATCGCTCCTTTCAGCTTAACCATTTGCCGTAACACCATGCTCGATATCAATTTCATACGACAGAATCCGGATGAAATCGTCACCATGCTGCATCGACGACAGATGGGTGACGATATCCAGAAAGTGAACCAACTGCTTGAACGTGACGCCGAACGAAAAGCCATGGTTCAGCATACCGACGAACTCAAGGCACTGCGAAATCGCGTTTCTAAAGAGATCGCCAATATCAAGCGAACCGGTCAGGGATCGGGCGACGAACTGATCATGCAGATGAAAACGGTTTCAGACCAGATCACCGGTCTCGATCTTGCGCTCTCCTCCCTTGAAAACGAGATAGAAGCGCTTTTGCTGGCCCTACCCAACCGTCTGCACGAGAGCGTGCCGGAGGGAAGCTCCGCTGAAGAAAACGTGCTGTATAAAGGCCCGGTTTCGTTCGATCATGATCTCGATTTCCCGGTCAGCAACCATCTGGAACTTGGCAAAAGTCTTGGCATCCTCGATTTCGAACGCGGCGCGAAAATCAGCGGCGCCGGCTTCCCGGTCTATGTCGGAAAAGGGGCAAGACTGGAGCGCGCGCTCATCAACTTCATGCTCGACACCCACACCTCGAACCACGGTTACACCGAAGTATTTCCTCCCTTCATGGTTAACCAGGAGTCGCTCAGAGGCACCGGCCAGTGGCCTAAATTCGCCGATCAGGTTTATCACATGCCTGAGGATGGTCTGTATGCCATCCCCACAGCCGAGGTACCGGTAACCAACCTGCACCGTGGCGAAATGCTCGACGCCTCAAGCCTGCCCATAGCCTACGCGGCCTATTCAGCCTGCTTCAGGCGTGAAGCAGGAAGCTATGGCAAGGATACCAGAGGCTTCCTGAGGGTACACCAGTTCAACAAGGTGGAAATGGTGCGTTTCACCCGCCCCGAGCAATCGTACGAAGCGCTCGAAGAGATTCTCGGCCATGCCGAGGCGCTCCTCTGCGCCCTGAAGATTCCGTATCGCGTCATCACCCTCTGCAGCGGCGACATCAGCGCCAACGCAACCAAATGCTACGATATCGAGGTCTGGTCACCTGCAGAAAACAAATACCTCGAAGCATCGAGCGTTTCGAACTTTGAGGACTACCAGGCCCGCCGTTCGAACATCCGCTTCAAACCAGACGGCAAATCGAAGCCAGAGTTCGTGCATACCCTGAACGGCTCCGGCCTGGCCACCTCGCGCCTCATGGTTTCGCTGCTCGAACACTACCAGACAAAGGACGGAACGGTGCGGGTACCGAAGGTGCTGCAACCCTACACGGGATTCGACATGATCGGGTGAAGGAAGGGGCACGGCGCGCCGTGCCCCTAAAGTGTTTCTTTGAAATCGCACACCATGCGGCTGACCGTGTCGGTATCAATAAGAAAAGCGTCATGCCCGTAGGGTTCGTCGAGGAAAAGCAGACGTGAACCAGGTATCAGCCGTGCCAGCTCCTCCTGCTCCTCCTTTGGATAGAGGATGTCCGAATCGATGGAGAGTATCTCGACCGGCATCGTCAGCGAAGCAAGCGCCGCTTCGTAAGAGCTCCTTCCCCGTCCCAGGTCGTGCATGTCCATAGCTCTGGTCAGGGTTATGTAGGTGTTGGCGTCGAATCGTCCTACAAGCTTCTTTCCCTGGTACCGCAGATAGCTCTCGGCGGTAAACAGCCCCTCCTCCTGAACTTCGCGCCCGAAACGGAGCTGGAAATTCTCAAAACAGCGGTAGGAGCACATGGCCATCATCCTTGCGGCGGCAAGCCCCTTCTGTGGCTGCCTTGCAGGATCATACCAGCCATCGTTCCACTCGGCGTCTGCAGCGATCGCCTGCCTTTGCGCCTCGCTCTGCGCGATGCACCATGCAGAATGGCGCCCGGAAATACCCATCGGCATGAGCGCACCGGCCATTTCAGGATACATCGCTCCCCATTCGAGCACCTGCATACCACCAAGTGATGCACCCACAACAAGGCACAGCTTTTCAATACCGAGAGAGCGAAGCAACCGATGCTGGACAGCAACCATATCGCGAATGGTGATACGCGGAAAGTCAGGTCCATAACGGCGACCGGTAAAGGGATTGGCGGAAAGCGGGCCAGTAGTGCCGTAACAGCTTCCGAGAACATTGCTGCAGATAATGAAATCCCTGGTCTCATCAAAAGCCCGCCCAGGGCCGAACATGCCGCTCCACCAGAGATCGGCATCGGCATTGCCAGTCAGTGCATGGCAGATCAGGATGACATTGTTTTTCTGTTCGTTCAGCGTTCCCCAGGAGCGCCAGGCGATCCTCACTCCGGGAAGCTCCCCTCCCAGCTCAAGCGGCAATGATGCAGTCGATTCAAAATAGCTGGTACTGTCGGAAATGATCGGTATATATTCCATCCGGGTTCAGGATAAATTCTCGAATGCCTGGCTGAAATCAGCCTTGATGTCGTCAATGTGCTCGATGCCCACCGAGACACGCACCATATCCGGGGTGACTCCGGCTGAAGCCTGCTCAGCGGCGCTGAGCTGCTGATGTGTGGTCGATGCCGGATGAATCACGAGCGTCTTTGCATCACCCACGTTGGCCAGATGGCTTGCCAGACGAACGCTGTCGATAAACTTCACTGCCCGCTCGAATCCACCCTTCACGCCAAAAGTCAGCACGCAGCCGAAGCCATGCCTGAGATAGCGCTGCGCCAAGGTGTGCGTCGGATGGGTTTCAAGTCCGGCATGGTTCACCCAGGCGACCGCGTCGTGCCCTTCGAGCCATCGGGCAAGCTCCATCGTATTGTCGAGGTGTCGCTGCACCCGGAGCGAGAGGGTTTCAAGACCCTGCAGAAGCATGAACGAGTTGAACGGACTGATGGCCGGGCCAAAATCCCTGAGTCCCTCAACCCGAGCCCTGATGATAAAAGCAAGTTCACCGAAAGTCTCGTGGAACTTCAAACCATGATACCCCTCCGAAGGCTCCGTAAAGAGCGGAAACTTTCCGTTTGCCCAATCGAAGGTGCCAGCATCGACGATGATGCCCCCCATCGAGGTGCCATGTCCGCCGATCCACTTGGTGGCCGATTCGACCACGATCGAAGCTCCATAGTCAAGAGGGCGGCAGAGGTAACCTGCGCAACCGAAAGTATTGTCCACGATAAGCGGAACACCATGTTCCCCTGCAATGGCAGCCAGTGCTTCGAAATCGGGCACATGAAAAGCCGGATTACCGATCGACTCCGTGTACAGCGCCCTGGTCTTACCGTCAATGGCCCGCCGGAAGGCCTCGGGGTCGTTGCCATCGACAAAGCGTACCTCGATACCAAGCCGGGCAAAGGAGACCTTGAACTGGTTGTAGGTGCCTCCGTAGAGGTAGCTCGACGAAACGATATTGTCGCCTGCCTGGCAGATGGTGGCAAAAGTGATGAATTGCGCCGAGTGACCACTGGCAAGCGCAAGCGCAGCCTTGCCCCCTTCGAGTGCCGCCATCCTCTTTTCGAGCACGTCTGTGGTGGGATTCATCAGGCGCGTGTAGATGTTACCAGCTTTGCGAAGGGCAAAAAGATCAGCACCGTGCGCGGCATTCTCGAAGACGTAGGAGGTGGTCTGGTAGATAGGCACAGCCCTTGATCCGGTAACGGGATCGGGCTCCTCCTGCCCGGCGTGAACCTGCAAGGTCTCGAACCGGTAGCTGTTATCCTGGGTCATGGCAAAATGAAAATGGTTGAAGCCATCGCTCCAGGCTGGAAGAGAGCATCGAAATGATGACGGGAAGCAAACAGGTGAGGTGTGAATTCAACAGGCATGCATACATCATCTTTCCCGGATTTCCTCCGGGATGGATTTGGCACCGCTCACAATCGATATGAAGGTTGCCAAGGCTTCTCAGGGCCAGTCCCTCAGCCTTTCTGGATGATAACTTGAAATCTGAAAAAGAACGATCAAATTTCATGAATCTACGACAGATGATACTATTTTACAAGGCCTTGCCACTTCTATCCGGGAATAATACAGCTTTATACCATCACCCATGACCGCACGTGAAATCGCACTCCGCGTCCTTGTCGAACTCGACGACAGGCGCAAATCGGAAGAGCTTCTGAACCGGTTGCTCGAACACTCCGGGCTCGAACGCAAAGACCGTGCACTCGCAAAGGAGCTGGTCACCGGTACGCTGAAATACCGCCTCCAATGCGACTTTATCATCAGCCGTTTCTACCAGCACGATTACGAAAAAGCGGCCATAATCCTCAAACATATCCTTCGCCTCGGAGTCTACCAGTTGTTGCACCTGGATCGTGTGCCCCGTGCTGCAACGGTCAACGAATCGGTTAAGCTGGCCCGCAAATACAAAGGCGAACATCTTTCACGTCTGGTAAACGCACTTTTGCGCAAAATATCGCCGGAAACGGTCAATCTCGGAGAGTGGACAGCCTCGATGCCCAAAACAGCACGCCTGTCGATCCTCTACTCCTTCCCGGAGTGGCTCATCACCCGCTGGATCTCATATTACGGCCCGGAAAGCGCCGAAAAAATGGTTGCGCACGCCAACCTTCCGGCCGCCACCGGTTACAGGATCAATCTGCTCAAAACCAATCCCGAAACGCTCCTGGCTTTGCCTTTTCTTTCGGATGCCAAAACGGTCGCCGGTGATGACGGTCTCAACCGCTTTTTCTTCTCGAAGGAGTTCGCCCGGATAGAACCGCTCATCAAGGAGGGGCTGGTCAGCGTCCAGAACCCGACCCAGGGAGTTGCCTGCCTTCTGGCCGCACCTGAACCGGGAAACACCGTCCTGGACCTTTGCGCCGCACCGGGTGGCAAATCGACCTTCATGGCCGAACTGATGCAGAACCGGGGACGCCTTATCGCCCTGGACCGCACGGCGGCAAAAGTAACACGCATTGCCTCGAACGCGGCAACTCTCGGCGCCACCATCATCGAACCTCAGGAAGGCGACGCACTCACGTTCGATCCGGGGTGCTCACCCGACACCATCCTGCTTGATGCTCCATGCACCGGCACGGGTGCTCTCGGACGACGAGCCGAGCTGCGATGGAGAACCACTCCTGAAAAACTCCGGGAACTCACCACCCTTCAGGCAACCCTGCTGGACCGCGCCGCCACCCTGCTTCGCCCCGGAGGCATCCTGGTTTACGCGACCTGTTCGGTCGAAACGGAGGAGAACGAGCTTCAGGCCGATGCTTTTCTGCAACGTCATCCGGAATTTGTTGCAGAACGATCTCAGCTCACCCTGCCAGGCTCGCGTGTTGGTTTCGATGGCGGCTTTGCCGTGCGATTCCGCAGAGAACGGAGGGGTGATGGTGCAGGAACCCGATGACCCCTGGCGCAGCGAGCTCGAAACCTTTCTGAACTATCTGACCATCGAGCGAAATTTTTCAGGCAATACCAGAGTCTCTTACCTGAACGACCTTGGCCGCTACCTTTCCCGACTCCATGAACTTGGTATCAGTACCGGTGATGTAGCGCCGGAGGAGATCAGGAAGTTCATCCGGGAGCTCCATGAAACCGGTCTTGAAGCCAGTTCGGTCGCACGGAATATTTCGGCCATCCGGTCGTTTCACAAGTTCCTCCTGACCGAACGACTCTCGAAAAGCAATCCCGCCGAAAACATCCGGCAACCCCGGCAGGCTCGCTACCTCCCCTCCGTGCTTTCGGTCGAAGAGATGACGAGTCTCCTGGAAGCGCCGCTCAGGAGGCACCCGGCCAGCAGCTTCATGCTGCGCGACAAAGCCATGCTCGAACTCCTCTACGCGACAGGCGTCAGGGTCAGCGAACTGACCAGCATTAGTCGCCAGAACCTGCATCTGGACGATGGATTCGTGAGGGTTTTCGGCAAAGGCTCAAAAGAGCGACTGGTGCCTGTTGGACAGGCCGCCTCTTCATGGATGAAACGATACCTCGAAGAGCTTCGTCCCCAAATGGCACGACCGACATCGAAGGATATCATCTTTCTGAACTCTCGAGGGGGAGGACTTTCACGCATGGCCGCATGGAACATCGTCCGGCAATACGCCATCATCGCCGGCATCGAAAAACCGATCAGCCCGCACACCTTCCGCCACTCTTTCGCCACACACCTGCTCGAAGGAGGGGCCGATCTGCGAGCCGTGCAGGAGATGCTCGGCCACAGCTCCATCATCGCCACCCAGATATACACCCATATCGATCGCACGTTCATCAAGGAGGTACACAGAACATTTCACCCGAGAGGATAGTAACGTGTGGACGGAACGGACGTTGTGGACACCAGTGTTCGCCATTCATAATTCATGTTTCACAACTCACCCCTTTATCATCCCCAAGGGCTCAAGCATTGCCCCGCCTATTGTCGCGTCAAGCTTATAATGGCGTGTATTTAGGTGCATTGATTTATCCAGATCCAGATCCAGATCGAAATCGGTATCGAAATCGATTTATGTTCTAAAAACAGAAAACCAGCGTATATCTGTATCTGTTTAATTATTAACTGGTTATCACAAAAAACCACAATACCCGGTGAGTTATATAAGCCTCTTTTAAGTGAAACTCGATACCGATACCGATTTGGATACCGATTTCGATGAGAAAGGAAATTTCGACTATTTACCGTTGACGCGACACTTCATTGGGCTCATCCATTGCACCGTTCGCTCACTGTCAAACCAGAGAACCAATAGCCCACAGTAAGTGTTTCAACAAAAAAAGCCCTCCAGAGAGAGCAGCAAACAGAAACCCGAAAACCTCAACCTGTCGTTCTCATGAACCTACCGGCAAAACTCCAGAAAACACTGACAGCACTACTGACTTTGGTGATGTTCATGCCTGCTTCGCTCATTGCTGGCCAAAAAGGGTCAACCCTTCCCTTCCGGATCAGTTCTCCGGCGTTCGAGAACATGGGTTCCATCCCGGTGATCCATACTTGTGAAGGCAAAAACGTCTCTCCTCCTCTTGGCTGGAAGAACCTTCCCAAAGGCACAAAAAGCCTTGTGCTCATCGTAGATGATCCGGACGCGCCAGACCCCGCCGCACCGAAATTCACCTGGGTTCACTGGGTATTGTACAATATTCCACCGCTAAAACCGGGACTCGAAGAGGGCGCCGGAAACCAGCCAACCGAAGCCGGAATGCAGGAAGGATTGAGCAGCTGGAACCGTGGCGGTTACGGAGGACCCTGCCCGCCCATCGGCACCCATCGCTACTTCCACAAACTCTATGCACTCGATACCGTTCTCGAAGCGATGCTCTCACCGCTGAAAGCCGATCTCGAAGCCGCCATGAAAGGTCACGTCATCGGCGAGGCCGTGCTCATCGGCACGTACAAGAAGAAGGGTAATTGATAATTGATAGTGATGAGAAGAGGTTTTTGTACAGGTATGGCTGATGTGTCACGACAGGTCATGACACATCAGATTTCCTGAGAAACCAATGTACTGTTGACGTACTCTGACTTTCTTTTTTCGATCTGGATACCGATTTCGATACCGATTTGGACAATTCACCTGCCAGCACCTTTTTTTCGGTATCCAAATCGGTATCGGATTTCAGTTGGAATATCGATTCAATGCTATACCGAACTTAATTTCTGACTCCGTTAACCATCTCACTCGATCAATGAGGTTCTGATTCAGTGAGAAGAACAGCGTTCTTTGCCTGTTGTCCATTCCTGAGAAACTCATGTACTGTTGACGCACCAAGATCTTCGTTTTTCGATTTGGATACCGATTTCGATACCGATTTATCAATTCTACACTCATCCTCTCACGTCAATCGAAGTAATGAACATGGGACTTATGGGGCCTATGGGACTCATGGGACGAAAGAGCATCAGAACGATTCTTCCTGAATTTTCTTGTCACTTGTCACTCGTCACTCGTCACCTGTCACTCATCGAGTTTCTGGTTCACTGAGAAGAACGCCGTTCTTTGCTTGTTGATCCATCTCTAAAAAAATAATGTACTATTGACGCACCATGATCTTCTTTTTTCGATTTGGATACCGATACCGATCCGGACAATTCAGGTGCCAGCACCTTTTTTTTATCGGTATCCAAATCGGATTTCATTTGGAATCTCGATTCAATGCAATAACGACCTCAATTTCTATCGCCGCTGATTGGCGGGCTCATCATTGAGTTTCTGTTTCGCTGAGAAGAACAGCGTTCTTTGCTTGTTATCCTTTACCCATTACCCATTACTCTCAGTGTTTCCGGTGCCCTTCCAGCTCGATGCGTAATGCGGAGAGGGTGATGTTGACGTCGAGCAGAAAAAAGATGAGTGAGGAAATCAGGCACAACATGCTGATAATGAAGATCGTTTCAACCAGCAGCGGCAAATCAATGTGCAGAAGGCTCGTCGTAAACAGCAGAATGATGAGCGTAGCTGCGCCAAGGCAGGTCAGCGTTGCAAGAAGAATGGCGTTCCTGACATAGTGGGCCCGCTTCCAGAGCACCACGATCTCCCGGTCTATCTTGGATTTCTGAGCTTCTGTAAGCTCGTCATATTCGTCAAGTAACTCCCGCGCCCGATCGATCGTCCGACCCAGCCGGTTGGTCATGGTAAGAAGCAGCAGGCCAATTCCCGAGATTAGAATCACCGGACCGATAGCTGTCTGTAAAAGAGGAATAAGTTCGTTGATGGTCTTGATGGTCATTTTTTATGGTTTTCATGAACAATGTCGTCGTCAGCCGGATACAGCGTGGACGTTTTAAGATCGAGCCGGTCGCCTGGCTTCGGAATGAGGGCGTCAAGCGAGAGTTCTCCGTGCAGAAATCCCCTGAACGACTCCTTTGCGCCCTCCTCGCCATGCACGATCATCACTTTCGGGGTTCCCTCCCGGCTCTTCAGCCAGCGCACCAGGTCGCTCCGGTCACCATGCGCCGACAGGCCACCGATGGTATGCAGTTGCGCACGCACACGGTAGCGACGCCCGTGCAGCCAGACCTCCTTGCCTCTTTCGACCAGCTCCCTGCCCAGCGTCCCCTCAGCCTGGAAGCCGCTGATGATGATATGGCATTCAGGCCGCTCGATGTTGTGCTTCAGGTGATGAATGATACGCCCACCGTTGCACATGCCACTACCGGCGATGATGATCGCCCCCTGCTTCATCCCGTTAATCGCCATCGACTCCTCCACCCTGCCGGTCAGGTGCAGGTTGTCAATGGGGGGCATTCGCCGGAGATTGTGGCGGAAAAGCCGGGCCTCATGGTCCCACAGCTCTTCATGATGCCAGTAGATGCGGCTCGCCTCTATGGCCATCGGGCTGTCGAGAAACACCGCCCACTTGTCCAGTCCCCACTCCTCATAATGCTGGCCGAACAGATAGAGCAACTCCTGACTCCGCCCTATCGAAAAGGAGGGAAAAAGGATGTTACCACAATCTCGACATGAGGTTTCAATGATCTGGCCGATTTCGGCTACGGTACTTTCGAAATCCTTGTGCAGCCGATCGCCGTAGGTGCTCTCCACAAGGAGCACATCGGCGCTTCCGAGAGCTTCAGGATCATTCAGAATCGGTGAGTCAAACTGACCGAGATCCCCGCTGAAAACAAGTGTTCGGGTAAGCGCTCCTTCAGTAATCTCCAGCCTGACAAAAGCCGAGCCGAGAATATGGCCGGCGTCGCCGAGCGTCACCGAGATGCCAGGCAAAAACTCCAACCGCTCACCATACCGCAACCCCTTCATCTGCCTGACGCAACGCATCGCCTCCTCAACCGTGTAGAGCGGCTCGGCATCTGGCTCTCCATGCCGTTGCCGGTACCGGGCGTCATTTTCGGCAAGGGAGGCGGAGTCCTTCAGCAGTATCCGACACAACTCAATGGTTGTATGATGAGTGTGAATCGTACCCCTGAACCCGAGGTTCACCAGGTGAGGCAGACGACCCGAGTGATCGATATGACCGTGACTGAGCACTACGGCGTCGATCGTTGCCGGATCAAACGGAAAGGGCTCTCGGTTCAGCGCCTCCATCTCACGGCTCCCCTGTACCAGCCCGCAATCGAGCAGCACCGTATATCCTGCCGCCCTGAGAATATGGCAGGAACCGGTCACCCTTCGTGTCGCCCCGTAGAATTCGATTTCCATAGCATACGCTCCTTTTTTCATGAACCGGATTACCGGCAGATTGCACAGGCAAGGCTCCCAGCATCAATGTAGGCGCTGAGAAGTGAAATGCAAAAAGCCTGATGCGAAGGGGGCGCGTCAGGCTTTAGGTCACTTATCGAAAGACTGCTCTCAATCTTTCATGCGCTTCTTCTTGGTCGCCGAGAAGCCGGTAAAAAAGGAGCTGTCCGATTTCGGCTTGCTGCCAGGGCTTTTTTTGAAAGCCTTCTTCCTGTCGCCGCCATAACCGCGATCTCCGCCTCGGTCACTTCCGCGGTCGCCTCCACGGTCACTTCCGCCTCGATCGCTTCCGTAACCGCGGTCGCCTCCACGATCTCCGCCGCGCTCACCGCTACGATCACCTCCACGGTCGCTTCCGTATCCTCGGCTGCCACCGCGATCACCGCTGAATCCCCGGTCATGCCTTTCGCCATAACCACCCTGATGCTCGTCCATTTTTGAGACCCTGAGCTGGCGTCCGCAAACCCTGACCTTCTTCAACTCCTGGAACACATCGTTCGGCATCCCGGAAGGAAGCTCAACCGTGCTGTACTGGTCGTTGATGACAATCTTGCCAACCGCTTCGGGATCGAGACCGATCTCGTTGATTATCGCTCCGGCAATATTGCCCGGCTTGACATCGTGAACCTTGCCGACTTCGATGCGGTAGGTCTCACGCTTCTCGTCGGAATAGAGGCCACCTTTGCTCTGCCTGCGTGGTTCACGCTCCTGGCGGTTGTCGTCACGG
The DNA here is from genome assembly GCA_013334975.1 of Chlorobiaceae bacterium. GTDB lineage: Bacteria > Bacteroidota > Chlorobiia > Chlorobiales > Chlorobiaceae > Chlorobaculum. The sequence goes on along the minus strand of JAAXWL010000002.1, from coordinate 1,696 downwards.
AAAGAGTCGCGGCGTGGCTCACGATCATCCCGTCGAGCAGACTGCTCGCGCTCGGGCTTTGGTGAAAGAAGAAACGGTGTGTCACCCTGCATGAGTTTGGCCAGCGCGGCAGCAGCCTCAAGTTCGGAGACATCATGCTCCTGACAGAATTGGCCGATGAGGCTGGTGTAGAATTCGAGGTCTTCGGCGGCAATGGTATCGGCTATGCGCTGCTTGAACTTCGAGATACGCTTGTCGTTGATAATTTCAGTCGAGGGCATCTCCATCAGGTCGATACGCTTGCGGGTCGCTCGTTCGATGGCGAAAAGCAGGCCTCGCTCCCTCGGCGAAACAAACAGAATGGCCTCACCGCTGCGCCCGGCACGGCCAGTCCTGCCGATACGGTGAACATAAGATTCGGTGTCAGTCGGAATATCGTAGTTGATGACGTGGCTGATACGATCAACATCGAGCCCTCGTGCAGCCACATCGGTAGCGATAACAATGTTGAGTGTCGCATCCTTGAGCTGCTCGATGGTACGCTCACGCTGAGCCTGAACCATATCGCCATTCAGGGCAGCGGCAGTATAACCGCGAGCCTGAAGCTTTTCGGCCAGAGCCACGGTCTCGGTTTTGGTACGCACAAAAATCAGCATTCCCTCAAACGGTTCAAACTCGAGAATACGGGTCAGTGCATCGAGCTTGTGGTGACCACCAACCATCCAGTAACGCTGACGAATGGTTTCAACCGTCGTCGTTTTGGTCTGAATGGTAATCTCTGCAGGCGCTTTCAGGTGCTTGCGGGCGATACGCAGAATAGGCGACGGCATGGTAGCCGAAAAGAGCGCGACCTGACGATCTTCGGGTGTCTGGTCGAGAATCCATTCCACGTCATCAATAAAGCCCATGCGCAGCATCTCGTCAGCCTCGTCGAGCACAAGGCACTTCAGGTGTTCGAGGTTCAGGGTTCCCTTGCGCATGTGATCCATCACCCTGCCGGGAGTCCCCACAATCACATGAACACCCCTCTTGAGCATACGGAGCTGTACGCCGTAATCCTGGCCGCCGTAAATCGGAAGGACGTGGAAACCGGGCATCTGCTCGGCATAGGTATGAAAAGCCTCTGCCACCTGAATGGCCAGCTCCCTGGTCGGAGCGAGTACCAATGCCTGTGGTTCAGCACGATCAAGGTCAATATTGGCCAGAACAGGGAGCGCAAAAGCTGCTGTTTTGCCGGTACCGGTCTGTGCCTGACCAAGTACATCGCGACCTTCGAGAAGCAACGGTATGGTACTGGCCTGAATTGGTGTGGGTGTTTCATACCCTACCGCCTCAAGCGTCGTAAGCAAAAATTCCGGCAGGGCCAGGCTGCGGAAATTCAAGGGTTGTTGTTCTTGCTGTTCAGTCATAATCTCCTTCCGAGTCATTGTTAAAAAAGCCCCTTCTGGGGCATCAGTGGTCGCAACGCTTGAAAAGAAGAGAAATGAAGAGGGGTCGGTCTTGCATCAATACTGAAAACAGGCGGAAAGCCTGCCATCGATCCATCACACAATCAGCGGAAAAACACGACCTTGAAAGGCCATGCCGATTTCCATACTCTTTCCTGGCATCATCACCACACCAAAATAATTGACTTGTATAGTACGATTTTATCCAGCCAAAGACGAATTTATTTTTCAGATCTGGTCAACCGGTATTTCCATCATGCAAACGCCAG
>JAAXWL010000043.1 GCA_013334975.1 Chlorobiaceae bacterium | reverse complement strand
CGAGCATGTAAGCCGGTGTGGAGACGATCCTGGTTCCCGGGCTGACGACGATCTCATCGACGGCAGCTTCCCTGTGTCTGGCACCCATGGCTTCGATGTCAGCAGCGGTCTGAGGATCGTTGCCGATGGTCACTTCGATGCCCTCTGCACCAAGCAGTTTCGCCGCGATGACCGGAGCGATGCAGAGAAAGCCGATCGGCTTGCCTGTTTCATGAAAAATCCTGACCGTCCTGGCAACCTCTTCGTTCACCTGGCACTCCGTTCCTCTGATGGCGTAGTTGCAGAGATTTTTTGCTGCTCCGAATCCGCCAGGAATGATCAGGCCATCGAGCAGGGATGCGTCGATCTCACGGAGGTCGCTGATGGCACCGCGGCAGATGCGGGCTGATTCGGTGAGGACGTTTCTTGTTTCGTGTTCCATTTCCTGACCGGTACGATGGTTGATGACATGGTATTGCTCGATGTCGGGTGCAAAGCAGATCGCTTCGGCTCCAGCCAGGTCGAGTGCCAGGAGGGTCAGCACCACTTCGTGAATCTCCGCACCGTCATAAACGCCGCAACCTGAAAGAATAACCCCTATTTTTTTCATGATGGCTCGGGTTTTGGTTTGGGAGGAGAGGCTTATTCTGGTATGGTATGAAAAAGGCGGGGTTTTTGAAAGGAAGCCATCACTGTCTCGGGCTCTTTTTCGGTAAAGGGTAGTGGCAGGCTCAGGCGTGTCAGCATCGCCAGGGGGAGCTTCGGTACGATGCGTCAGGGATAGCAATGAGTGACAGACAATTGTTGAATGAAATTCGAAGAGTCGGATCAGTCAGATAGGACTGATTCTGAAATATTAAAAAATGGCCCTATTGTTTCTTTTTTCCTGTGCCCGGCAAAAATTTGCCGACTTTACGGGCATATTCGCGGTACTCCGGGTGTTTTTCAGTCAGCCAGGCCTCTTCTTTCGAGGCCTTGAAATGAAAGAAGATGGTGGCCACTATGGCGACGAGGAGGTGGGAGAGACTGATTTCGTGGATCGACCAGCCGGTTGCGACAAGGAGCTGGGCAGTGTAGAGTGGGTGGCGCACCAGGGCATACACACCGGTATCGACAAGACGGTTGCTATCGACCGGATAGGGGAACGGGGTTAAATATCGGCGTATACCGATGGAGCCTCCGATGCCCAGAATCGTACCGGAAATCATACCGATGGCAAGAGCTGCCCTGCGGAGCAGCTCGAGCTGGCTGAAGAGCGTGGTATCCCTGAGATCAGGCCATGCGGGTAAGGAGATGAACAGTATCACGAGCGCCAGTTGTATCAGCACAAGGTGTTCGCCGCGCTTGCCGAATGGTCTCGAATATCCGGATTTCTTTTCCATGTTGGTGCCTTGACAATTGTTGAAATAGCTCTATTTTAAAATCTTCCAAAATGTAGGAACTTGGTGCGCCGTTCCGTTTAAACCATATACAACAGAGAGTTATGATATCGCCGAAAGAGACCCTGCTGCTTGTTATCGATATTCAGGGCAAACTTGCCGTTACCGTGTTCCAGTCTGAACGCATCATCAGGAATGCCAGCAAGCTGATCAGATCGTGCAAGCTTCTCGGGGTTCCGGTCATTCATACCGAGCAGTATCCGAAAGGACTTGGCCGGACGGTCGAAGAGCTTCAGTTGCTTATCGGTGAAGCGAAGCCTTTCGAAAAGAGCTCTTTCAGCTGTTGCGGAAATGAGGAGTTCATGAAGCATCTTCGCTCGCTTGGTGGTAACGATATCCTTGTGGTCGGCGCAGAGACCCATGTCTGCGTCTATCAGACCTGCGTGGAACTCCTCGAATTCGGTTACAATGTTCATCTGGTTACCGATGCCGTGTCCTCGAGGAGTGAAGAGAACCGCACCTTGGGTATTCGTTGCATCGAACGGGCCGGTGCTGCTCCTACCAGCACCGAAATGGCTATTTTCGAACTGCTTCGTATTGCTGAAGGCGATACCTTCAAGGCAATATCAAAGATCATCAAGGAAGATTGAGAATTTTTTTTTGATTGCCATCGCCGCTCAGCGGTAGTGCTTCATTATCAGCGTTTCAGCAGGGAGAGCAGTCGTTTTTCAAGCTCCATTGTTCCGTCCGGGAATTCCGGTTCAATCGAGAGGTATCGGCAACCAGCGCGGGCAAGCATTCCGGCAAGCCGTGGCTCGTCAGAGATTCGGAACCAGTCTTTTTCCGTTGTCACCGGCGTCTGCCCTTTTTGTTCTGCGGTAATGACGATTTTCTGTATTGCGGCTTCGGTGTAGGGCTCATGGTCGCGGAAAAAAAGCTGGTCGCCCACAGGGATGCCTGCCTCTTTCAGGCTGTACAGAAATCCCGCCGGAGCGCCGATGCCCGCAAAGGCGAGAGCATTCAGGGAGCTGTTTTCATTTCCGGCCAGAGCAGATGATGTTGGCTCAGTTACCGCCACGAGCTTTCCGGGTATGATCTTTGATCGGAGTACCGGTTTGCCCGTTCTTCGCAGTTTCTCAAGCAGCGTTTCCGCACCGGTTTGGTCGGTGATTTTGCTGAGAATGATCAACCCGGCTCGTTGCAGCCCTTGCAGCGGTTCGCGCAACCGCCCTTCGGGCAGCATGGCGTCGAGCTCCCGAGGTTCGCTGGCATTGATCACCACGATATCGAGATCTCTTTTTATCCGGCGGTGCTGGAAAGCGTCATCAAGTACGATGACATCCGGCAGGCGATCAGCAAATGTTTTCATGAGGAAGCGCACCCCTTCCGTGCGCTTTTCGGCCACAATGACGATCGACTGCGGATTCCGTGCGGCGAGCATGACCGTTTCATCGCCGGCGTCGCGGCTGCCAAGCAGAAGCCGACGTCCGTCCGAAACGAGTCGGACTCCCTTTGTCCTGCGGCCGTACCCTCTCGAGATGATGGCGGTGGCAGCGCCCGAAGCGTGATAGAATCTGACGATCCAGTCCACCAGGGGTGTTTTGCCGGTACCGCCGGTCGTAATGTTGCCAACCGAAACGACCGGTATCGGTGAGCGCCAGCTTTTCAGGATGCCTCTGTCGTAGAGCCTGTTGCGTAGGGTCATCACCAGACCATACAGCACTCCGGCAGGCCGGAGGAGGATTGCTGCGCTATTGGGTCTCATCGGCGAAACGTGTCGAGAGTTCATCGGCACAGGCATGGAGCGCCTCTTCACCAGGGAACTCCGGTAACGCTATGGTATGCAGACGGACAGTTATCCGGCTGAAGGGCAACGGAATTTCGAAACGATCCCAGCTTTTCAGGACTCGTGGATGCGAGTGCGTGATCTCGGCGAAGAGCAGGGGGGTGCGGAGTTCGGAAGCGATTCTGAGCGTGCCGTACTTGAAGCGGTGTTGCGGTCCTCTCGGCCCGTCGGGGGTTACGGCCACGACACCACAGTTGCGCAGGGCATCAGTGATGCCTGTTCTGACCTCTTCTTTGCCTTTGGAACTCGATCCCCTGATCAGCCGGAATCCGAGCTGATCGAGGGTTTCCGACAGTATCTGCCCGTCACCCGAAAGGCTGACTATGGCAGAAATCGGGCGATCAGGAAAGAGCCGTCGGGCCAGCAGCCAGCCGGTCACCATCTTGCCATGCCAGAAAGCAAAAACGACACCACGCTCTTTTCCGGGAACGCCTTCATCCGGCAGGATGAACTCTATCTTCATCGTTGCGAAGTGCAGCTTCAGGAGGTGTGGCAGAAGGCGGATGCCTCTCTCCCGGAGGATGTGCTTCACCATAGGTTTTAAAAAGAAACAGTGATGCCTGAAAAGGGGGTGAGGTTTTCAGGCCGGATTTTTTTTAATTGTTTTTGTGATGGATCATGCATTATATACATCCTGCATATTCCAGGCGGTCGGGTCATCCGGCTTCAATTTAACAATCCATGCCGACAAACCACAAGGTGTTTTGAGGCCATTGCTCTATACGAAAACATGAAGGTTCTGATCATCGGAAGTGGCGCCAGGGAACATGCCATGGCCTGGGCTATGGCGCGCAGTCAAAACGTTTCGACGGTTTTGGTGGCTCCGGGTAATGGAGGTACGGCCATGATGGGTGGCAAGGTGCGCAATGTCGATGTCAAGGCGACCCGGATTGAGGCTCTTGTTGATCTGGTGTTGCGTGAATCGATCGACCTGACGGTGGTTGGCCCCGAACAACCGCTTGAACTCGGTGTGGTCAACCGCTTTCGCGAGGCTGGCTTTAAGGTGGTCGGCCCGACTGCCGAAGCGGCGCGTCTTGAAACCAGCAAGGTATTTGCCAAGGATTTCATGAAACGTCACGGGATTCCGACTGCCGGGTACCGGGTTTTTCGGGATCATGATGCTGCTCGTAGTTATCTGGAATCGTGTGAATCGTTTCCCCAGGTTATCAAGGCCAGCGGCCTGTGTGCAGGGAAGGGTGTCGTTGTTGCTCTTGAAAGGGCTGAGGCGTTGCTGGCGATACATGAATTTTTCGAGGCGCGCATATTCGGTGATGCTGCCGACGAGGTGGTCATCGAGGATTATCTTACCGGCCAGGAGGCGAGTGTTTTTGCCTTGACGGACGGACAGGATTACAGGCTGTTTCTTTCTGCCCAGGACCACAAGCGTATCGGTGAAGGTGATACCGGCAAGAATACCGGAGGCATGGGAGCTTATGCCCCGGCCCCGCAGGTGACTCCCGACATCATGAAAACGGTTGAGGCACGTATCATCAGGCCGACCCTCGACGGCATGGCAGCTGACGGACATCCATACACCGGTTTCCTCTATGTGGGGCTCATGATCGATAACGGGGAACCGTCGGTGGTCGAATACAACGCCCGTCTCGGCGATCCTGAAACCCAGGTGGTGCTTCCCATGCTGAAGAGTGACCTGTTCACAGCCCTGCTTGCCAGTGTGGATGGTGGGCTCGATACCGTGCCTTTCGATATGCGGGCCGGGGCAGCCGCCACCGTTGTCATGGCTTCGGCAGGTTATCCCGAAGATTATGAGACCGGCAAGGCAATTGCCATCGATTCTTCGGTGAACGATCTTGATGGTGTGCTTGTTTTTCATGCCGGCACCCGTCTCGAAGAGTCGCATCTGGTCACTTCCGGGGGGCGCGTGCTTTCGGTAACAGCCTCGGGCGAGTCGCTTCGGGAGGCTCTCGACAGGGCATATCGTGGCGTGGAGGCTATTGGGTTCGAGGGAGCTGTTTATCGTCGCGATATCGGAGCCAAAGCACTCTGAAACATCCGGTCTATTATCTGAAGTAGTTCGTAATGAGAATACCTCGTCGCAAGTTTGAGATCATCCAGGAGCAAGCAGTCAGGGAGCTGCCTTATGAATGTTGCGGCCTGCTCGTTGGTCGCAAGATCGTTGACCACCGGGGCAATATCGACAATGTCGTGCTTGAGGTTGCGCCATGCCGTAACTGTTTGTACTATGGTCGCGAGAACGGATTTGAAATCTCCTATATCGAATACCTCGATGTTGAACGCGAAGCCAGTGCGCTCGGTCTGGTTATCGTAGGCTCCTACCACTCGCATATCAATTCGACAGCGGTCCCGTCGAGGAACGACATCGATTTCGCCAGCACAGGCCATTCGATGCTGATCATCTCATTACATGGCGGAGTGCCCAGAGAGGTAACCTCATGGCTCAGGCGCGATTCAGGCGGTTTTCACCAGGAACAGATCAAGGTGATGGCGTGAAGGAGTTAGGGAACAGGTAATAGGTAATAGGAAAACCCAATCCCCATTACCCAGTCCATAGTACCCAGTACCTTACAGGGAACAGGGAAAAAATTTGTACATTGCGAGACTCAAAGTTTACCACAAGATTTAAACGCTGAAAGACAAGTGCCAAAACGCGAGGATATCAAGTCAATATTGGTTATCGGGGCTGGTCCCATCGTCATCGGACAGGCTTGTGAATTCGATTACTCTGGTACCCAGGCGTGCCGGGCTCTCAAGGAGGATGGTTACCGGGTTATCCTGGTCAACAGCAATCCGGCCACCATCATGACCGATATCGAGCTGGCCGATGCTACCTATATCGAACCGATTACTCCGGATTATGTTCGCAAGATCATCGAGAAGGAGAAGCCTGATGCATTGCTGCCGACCATGGGCGGCCAGACCGCCCTGAACACGGCCGTTGATCTGGCTGAATCCGGTGTTCTGGAACGTCATGGGGTCGAGCTGATCGGCGCCAAGCTCCGGGCCATCCGCAAAGCTGAGAACCGTGAGTTCTTCAGTGATGCCATGAAAAAGATCGGACTCAAGATGGCCAAAGGTTTTTTTGTGCGCAACGAAAAAGAGGCTCGGGAAGCGCTTGAGGAGATCGGTTTGCCGATAGTCATCCGCCCATCGTTTACTCTTGGTGGTACCGGTGGCGGTTTTGCCGAATCCAAGTCCGATTACTATGACGCCGTGCGCCGCGGTCTTGCTGAAAGTCCTATTGGCGAAGTGCTGGTCGAAGAGTGTCTCAATGGCTGGAAAGAGTACGAACTCGAAGTCATTCGTGACATGGCCGACAATGTGATCATCGTCTGCTCGATAGAGAATGTTGATCCTATGGGTGTCCACACCGGCGACAGTATTACTGTTGCGCCAGCCCAGACACTTACCGACCGTCAGTACCAGGAGCTTCGCGATGCCTCGATCAGGATCATTCGAGAAATCGGCGTCGATACCGGTGGCAGCAACATCCAGTTCGCCATCAATCCCACAGACGGTCGCATCGTGGTTATCGAGATGAATCCAAGGGTGTCGAGAAGCTCGGCACTTGCTTCAAAGGCTACCGGTTTTCCGATAGCCAAGGTGGCAGCCAAGCTCGCTGTTGGCTATCTGCTCGATGAGATTATCAATGATATCACCAAATCCACCCCGGCGAGCTTCGAACCCTCGATTGACTATTGCGTGGTCAAGGTGCCACGCTGGGACTTCGAGAAGTTCAAAAATGTGGATGCCCGTCTTGGCGTGCAGATGAAGTCGGTGGGCGAGGTGATGGCTTTCGGCAGAAACTTCAGGGAGGCGCTGCAGAAGTCGCTGCGTGGCCTGGAGATTGGCAGGGCCGGACTGGGCTGCGATGGCAAGGACATCATGAATGTTATCGACATGACTCAGCAGCAGCGTCAGTTTGCCAAGCAGGATCTGCTGGAGAAGATCAAGATACCCAAGGCTGACAGGATGTTTTATCTGCGTTATGCCTTCCAGGCAGGGGCGACCATCGATGAGATTTATCAGTCTACGGGTATCGACCCCTGGTTCCTCGACAATATCCGTCAGATCGTCGAATTCGAGGATGAGCTTCGTCAGATGGCTGCCGGCACCGAGTCATGAGCTGGCTCTTCAGAATTCTTGAAACCAAGGCTCAGGAGGTTGCTGTTCTCAGGAAAACGGATCCGGAACGCCGTTGCATGGAGCTGAACGGTGATCTTCCCGTGGTCAGGGATTTTCGATCCGCCATCACCGCTCCTGATGAAGGGATCAAGCTTATTGCCGAAATCAAGAAGGCGTCTCCATCTCGAGGCGTTTTGGTTGAGGATTTCAGGCCTCTCGATATCGCAGAAAACTATGCTGCGATTGGTGCATCGGCTTTTTCCGTGCTGACCGACCGAAACTATTTCCAGGGCTCCCCCGATTATCTCAGGGCAGTCAGGAAAACGAGTGTCATTCCAGTGCTTCGCAAGGAGTTCATCATCGACGAGAGTCAGATCTACGAAACCCGGCTTATGGGCGCCGATGCAGCGTTGCTGATCGTGGCGGCTCTCGACCCCGGACAGCTTGGTGATTACCTCAGCCTTTTTGCGGAGCTTGGTTTGCATGCGCTGGTTGAGGTTCATGATGGTCATGAGCTCGATATCGCTCTTGAGCAAGGTGCTGGAATCATTGGTGTCAACAACAGGGATCTGCGTGACTTTACGGTCAATTTGATGACCTCGGTCAACCTGAAGCTTGAGTTTCCTGACGGGGTGCTTGCTGTGGCAGAAAGTGGCATGAAGCGCAGGGAAGATATTCTGTTGATGCAAGAGGCTGGCTTTGATGCCGTACTGATCGGCGAAGGGTTGCTGACCAGCCAGGATTTACGGCAGTTTCCCTGGGGGTGAAGAGGGGGGCGGACATTCCTGTCCGCCATTACATTCTGAACTGGAAAGCGGACATTCCTGTCCGCAGTTCAATGGCGGGTTGGAAAAACCGCCATTCTTTTTTACTCCAGCCCTTTGAGTTTTCTGGCGGCGGCTATGGGGTCGGGTGCTCGGAAAAACGCGGTTCCGGCAATCAGGGCATCGGCTCCTGCTGCGACCACAAGAGAGGCATTCTCTTCGGTAATGCCACCATCAACGGCGATAACCAATTCTGGATTCAACTCCATACGCATGGCGTCGAGAGCTGCGATTTTTCTGACTGCTCCGTGAATAAACTTCTGACCGCCAAAACCTGGGTTGACCGACATCAGCAGTACGAGATCGAGATCGGCCAGAACTGGCTCAAGCAGTGAAACCGGGGTGGCGGGGTTAATCGAAACTCCGGCTTTGGCTCCAAGGCTTTTGATGAACTGTATCGTGCGGTGCAGATGTGGGCAGGCTTCGAGGTGAACGGTTATCTGGTCGGAACCAGCCTTGATGAAATCTTCGATGAATCGGTCGGGATCGGTGATCATCAGATGCGTGTCGATGATCAGGTCGCTGCATTGATTGATCGCCTGCACGATGAATGGCCCGAAGGTGATGTTGGGTACGAACACACCGTCCATGACGTCGCAGTGGAGCCAGTCAGCACCGGCTTTTTCTGCCAGTTCGATTGAGACTTTAAGGTTGGTGAAGTCAGCTGACAGGATCGATGGTGCAAGAAGCGTTGGTTTTGCAGGCATAAATTCTGGTGGTTTAACGTGAATGAAGGTTCGTTGATTGCTCATGTTGTGTCAACGTAAAATAGTGAGAATTTATTTTATCATCGACATCGGTATCCAAATTGGTATCGGTATCGAGTTCCACTTGAAAAGGCTAAAGAAAAACTCACCGAGCATTGTGGATTATTGTTATAACTATTCGATAATTAAAAAGATACAGCCAGAGACTGCGTTTTATATTTTAACATAAATAATCGATTTCGATAAATCAATGGCTTCGAAATATACGTCTGTTTAATCTTGACGTGGCGTTAATATGGTTCTCCGATTCCGAAATTAAACGTAAAATCGGAGAGTTTCGTATTTGAAAACCGCCAGGAGTGCGGATTTGCGGGGTCGTGGATTTTCCAGGCAAAATCAAACCGGAACGGGCCGATAGGGGAGCCGATGCGCAGGCCTGTTCCCCAGTCCCAGGCGAAGTCCCTGGTGAGTGACTGCATCGAGAAAGCATAGGGCCCTTTTCGATCCCATATATTGCCGGCATCGGTGAACACGGCGATACCTGATCGTTGTCCGAAGATTTTGAAGAACTTCAGACGGTATTCAAGGCTGTACTCGGTCTTGATATCCGCTCCGAAATTCGAGATGGCCGAACTGCTGCAATTACCAGGGCCCAGCGTGCCGAAGAGCCAGGCGCGCATGCTGTTTGATCCACCGGCATAAAAGCGGTGGTCTTCTGGTGTTGTCTGCGCTTTTCCGTAAGGACTCATCCATCCGAGAGCGATTCTTCCTGCAATCTGCTTGTCGGGCGAGAGATTTCGGGTGAAGGCCATTTGCATGTCGATCTTCACGTATTGGTTGTAGCTGGTGCCGAATATCTGTGGATCCTGGTCGTTGAAGCCCAGATATGCCCTCTTGTCGAGGTATTGGTCGATAAACCACAGAAGACTTCCGGACTCTTCGGCTGCTGCCGAGAAGTTCCATGCGGTCGATTTCTGGTATGTGGTGTTTCGTTGGTTCGAGTAGTTGTACTGGAGTCTGAAGGTCTGGTTCAGTCGTGTCTGGAGCAGACTGTCGATGCCATTTTTCACAGCACCCGGGTTTAATGGGTCGATACCGATGTTTTTGGCGAGATCGGTCTTGAAGAGTTGCTGGAATCCGCGAAGAGAGTCCTTACGAACGACCTCAAGTTCAAAGAAATCGAAATTGAGTCTCGAATTTTTTGAAGGACGAGTGCTGTAGGTGCCTCTGAATATTTCCCTCTGATTGGTGAGCAGTACCGGCTGCTTGGATTGGGCAAACTCCATGGTGCCGGTGTAGAACGAGCCCTGTTTTCCAAGTTTCGGCATGACCAGGGAGGCTTTGATGTTGAAATCGTGAGGAATGATCCGATCGTACTGGTCAGATGTGAGGTTTGAAAGAAGGTTTGTATTTGCCGATGTTTGTGTGCCGTAGTTGGTTGAAAGTTTGAGTAACTGGCCTGCTCCGAACAGATTCCTGTTTTCGTAAGCCAGGGCGCCTCCAAGGAAAAGGGAGCCGTAACGGTTGTCCATTAAAAGTTTAGGCTCTATCTGGTGTTTGGGGCTTGGTTCGAGATTGATGGTCATGGCAAGGGCATCGCCAGTGCTGACGGTATCTCTTTCCATGGAGATCGATGAAAAGAGATTTGATGTTCCGTAATTTTCAAGTGTATTCTGTTCGAGTGACTGGCGGGTCAGTTCTCCCTGATTCCATGCGATAGAGGAGGGGAAGAGTTTCGGCGAGAATTTCTGGTCTCCGTAAATGGTTACCGTAACGTTATTTCTGGTGAAGGTTCGGGCTGTTGCAGGGTTATCCTTGTTCAGGGGATCGTGGACGATTACTTTAACCGGTCCATAGGTGTGACGAACAGACAGTTTCAGTTTGATGTTGATGCCTGCTTTCAGACCAAGGGTATCGACCGTGATCCCGATGCTGTCGGGATTGAAGAAGGTGTAACCATTTTCCCTGAAAAAATCGAGAGAGCGCTCCTTTTCATCGACAAGATTTTCTACCGTGAATATCTGGCCAGTTTTGATGCTGCTTCGTCTGAGATAGCGGTTGCGGATCTCTTCCGGTACCGACTCCAGACCTGCGTAACGGACTGAGTCGATGCGTGTCGGCTGGTTTTCCGTGATTTTTAAGGTGATGCGCACATCGCCTTTTTTGTTTCGGACGACGGTTGAATCAATCCTGGTGAAGAAGTAGCCCTTGAAGGTATAGAGCTTCCTGATGAGGCTTACATCTTTTACGAACTCCTCGTTGATGAAGTACCTGGGAGCGCCGCTGAAAAGCCCGGTTCCAAGAAAAGAGTTGCGGGTCGAGGTTGACATGATCTCCCTGAGCTCTTCGGTCGAAAGCGCCTTGTTGCCGGTGACCCGGAAACTTTTGACGACCGGACGAGAGGAAAGTTTGTCTGAGGGGGCAGGCGGGCTATTTTCAGCCCGCAACATGTCAGGATGCGCGATTGCAAGAAGGAACGTAAAAAAAATGTATAGCGCCTTCAGGCGTACTTCGGTCAGCCTGACAAAAAAACCGTGCTCCTCTTTGGTCTTACGATAAGGGCTCTTCGTCGCTGTAACCAAAATCTTCGTCAGTGGGGTAGTCCGGCCATATTTCTTCGAGGGTTTCATAGAGTTCATCGCTGTCAGGCAGATCAAGAAGGTTTTCAATGACCTGCTGAGGGGCGCCCGTTCGGTTGGCGAAATTGATCAGTTCATCCTTGGTGACCGGCCATGGAGCATCAGCAATATAACGGGCAAGATCAAGATTCCAGTACATACTGTCGTAAAATGATTGATTCTGAGATGAGATGAGGAACTATCCCGCAATTCGGCCAGAGTCGATGCATACAGTTTTCCCTGAATGCTCCGGATTCCGGAACTTCTGTTGAAAAAGTGTGTTGCGACTGATGATGAAACATCTGACCGGGGTTCGGCAGCAAGCCGATGCCAAAAGGGGAGTGGCTTGCATAATCATCGTGCCGGATAATGGCTTGCCCCGTAAAAAGATGTTTCGCCTTTGGCAAGGTTCTCCTCCTTTGTCGAACAAGGTATCCTCTGCGTGATTTGTTGCCGAAAAACAGGGTAGTTCCGTTTAAGCTCACGAAATATAAAAAAAGATTATTGTAATAATCAAAGGCTAATGGGCCTCCAGCCAGTTTTTTCCGGTGCCGGTCTCCACTTCGACCGGTACGTTAAGAATTCCGCATTGCACAGCGGCATCGATCATGCACTCCTCTGCCAGCTCCCTGAGTCGCTCTTTTTCATTGACCGGAGTCTCAAACAGCAGTTCGTCATGGACCTGGAGCAGCATGACCGAACGGAACTGCTCTGATTTCAGGCGGCGGCTGATGGAGCACATGGCATACTTAATAATGTCGGCGGCCGTGCCCTGGATGGGCATGTTCATGGCAACCCTTTCTGCTGCTTTGCGGATGTTCGCATTGGGGCTGTTCAGGTCGGCAATATAGCGGCGTCTCCCCATGAGTGTCGAGACGTAACCGTTTTCCGTCGCCTTTCTGACGGTTGTTTCAAGCGAAGCGAACATGCCAGGATATTTGGCCATGTAGGTGTCGATGATCGTTTTTGCCTCTTTTTGCGTGATGCCGAGACGCTGGGCCAGACCGAATGGCATGATACCGTAGAGCACTCCGAAATTGACCTCTTTGGCTTTTCTGCGCATGTCGGAGGTCACCTCTTCGGTATCGAAAATGATCCGTGCTGTTGCGGCATGGATATCCTCCCGGTTACGGAAAGCCTGGATGAGCATCGGGTCTCCCGAAAGCTCGGCCGCAATACGCAACTCAATCTGGGAATAGTCTGCCGAAAGCAGCAGGTTCTCCGGATGTGAAGGGATGAAGGCGCGTCGTATCTCCTTTCCCAATGCGGTTCGTATGGGAATGTTCTGCAGATTCGGATTTGACGAGGAGAGTCGGCCCGTAGCCGTGACAAACTGGTTGAAAGAGGTGTGCAGCCGACCGGTCGAAGGATGGATCATTTTCGGCAACGCTTCGATATAGGTCGATCTGAGTTTTTGCAGACTGCGGTACTCAAGCAGATCGGATGCTATGGGATGCAGGAGGGTGAGTTCTTCGAGAATCTGCACATTGGTGGAGAATCCGGTTTTTGTCGCTTTTTTTGGAGGGAGCTTCAGCACCTCGAACAGAATTCTTCCAAGCTGTTTTGGTGAGTCGATGTTGAATGGTTCTCCTGCAGCTTCGTAGATCTTCCGGGTGAGTGTTTCCAGCTCAAGATTGACGATGATGGAGCTCTTTTCGAGATGAGCCGTGTCGATTGAAACTCCCTGGTGCTCCATGTCGGCAAGGACGGTCACCAGCGGAAATTCGAGAGTCTGGCAGACCTTGAGCAGTTCAGGAATTTTTTCAAGACGCTCTTGAAGTGAGTGCCTCAGCTTCAGGGCGATATCGGCATCCTGGCAGGCATAATCCGAAAGTTTATGCGGCTCCACCTCGAAAATTCCGGGAACAGGCTTTTCTGTTCCGACCAGTTCGGAATAGGTCGTCGTTCGCCGACCAAGATGTTTTGCTGCCAGATCGTCGAGATTATGCCGTGCTTCCGGGTCGAGCACGTAGCTCGCAAGCATGGTGTCGAATTCCACCGGGTGCAGTTCTATTCCGTACCTTTTGAGTACCAGAATATCATATTTCAGGTTTTGCCCGGTTTTGGGATGTGCCGGATCTTCAAGTAACGATTTCAGTCTTGCGATCGAGCTGTTGGTGTCGAGTCCCGGTTTACCGAAATAGACGAAAAAGGCCTCTCCGGGTTCAATAGAGAACGAGATGCCGGCAAGTTCAGCTTCAAGCGTGTCGAGGCTCGTGGTTTCGGTATCGATCGAGAAGCCTGCCGAGTGCTCCAGTTTCGAGACTAGCAGTTCGAAAGCCTCCTCGTTATCGACCAGATGGTAAACCGAGCCCTCTCCGGAAGGTATGAGTAACGGTTCTTCGTCATGGGTGGGCAAGGATGGGGCAGCGGTGACGGTTGGAGAGTGTGCCGCGATGTTCAGTATCGACGTTATCCGTGCCGCGATGCTTTTCAGTTCCAGTGCTGTCAGGAGCGAGAAAAGCGCCTCGGGATCGGGTTTTGAGCTACGCAGATCATCGAGTGAAAGGGGCAGGTCGAGGTCAGTCCGTATCGTTACCAGCTCCCTGATCATCGGCATCATCTGCCGGAACTCTTCAAGGCTTTGTCTGGTGCGTGGGGAGACACCATCGAGACTGGTATAAATGCCTTCGAGAGAGCCATACTTTTCAAGAAGGTTTGAGGCTGTTTTGGGGCCGATGCCTTTGGCGCCAGGGATATTGTCGGAGGTGTCGCCGGTCAGGGTCAGAAAGTCCACGAAACGTTCTGGTGGTACACCGAACTGCTCAACCACTTCACGGGTTCCCATGACTTCGAAATCAGGCTGCTTTTTGCCGGGCTTGAGGATGCGAACCCCATCATGCACGAGCTGCGACATGTCCTTGTCAGGCGTGACGATCCAGACCTGGCAGAGAGATTCGAATTTCCGGGCAGTGGTGCCGATAAGGTCGTCGGCTTCGAATCCAGGCATGATCACCAGAGGGATACCGAAGGCGCGGATCAGTTCCCGGATGCTCGAGAGCTGACTGATGAGATCTTCCGGAGGTGCCGGACGGTTGGCTTTGTAGGCTTCGTAGCGTTCGTGCCGGAAGGTTTTTTCGGGGCTGTCGAAAGCTACGGCGATGTAATCGGGCCGGTATGCCTCGATGATTCTGAGCAGGCTGGAGGCGAAGCCGAAGACGGCGCCTGTCGGGAGCCCCTCTTTGGTGCTCATCCGGGCCTGTTGAAGGGCGTAAAATGCCCGGTAGATCATCGCCATACCGTCGAGAAGGTACAGTCCGGGTTTCACGATATTTTGCGTAGCGCTGTCCGGCGTGAGCGGTGGTTCTGTTTTGGGCGACGGAACGGCGAAAAGATCGATCTGGTTTTCTTCGCTCATGGATTCACTACTCCATAACTGCCGAGCACTTTGAGCATCAGGGCGAATTCCCGAAGGTGTTCGAGAGCGTTGTGGATCGTGGGGGTTTGGGAGTCGCCTATGAAATCGGCATAGAACAGGTACTCAAAAGCTTTTTTGCGTGAGGGACGTGACTCGATTTTGGTCAGGTCGATTCCTCTGAGGGCCAGTGTCGCAAGAGCCTTGTAGAGCGAGCCCTGTTCGTTGGGCAGCGAGAAGACGATCGAGGTTTTCCGGGTGATTGTTTCAGGGGTGTTCCTGAGGTGCGAGATGTCTGGGTTTTCCTCACGGGCGATGCAGAAGAAGCGGGTGATGTTCCACTCCTCATCAGCAAGGTTTTCACGAAGGATGTTCAGTCCGTAGAGTTCACCGGCCCGTTTTGAAGCAATGGCCAGTACTGACGGGTCACCGTTTTCGGCGATCATTTTGGCGCTTCCGGCCGTGTCGTATGAAGCTTCAGCCCTGATGGTCGGGTGGCTGGTGATGAAATTGTGACACTGGGCCAGGGCTTGCGGGTGAGAAAGGACGCGAGTCGCTGTTTCGACCGATGCGCCGGGGAGTCCCAGAAGGCAGTGTTCCACCTTGACAAAGGTTTCGGCGAGGATAATCGCCGGATGACGGAGCAGGAGGTCGTAGTTCTGGTGAATGCTTCCTCCGAGGGAATTCTCGATGGGAATGGCTGCGTAGTCAGCTTTTCCCTCCATTACCGCCCTGAAAGCCTCCTCGAAGCTTTCGAAGGGGACGGGTTCTCCAAATCTCAGTGCAGCTATTTCACTGTAGGCTCCCGGTTCACCCTGATAGGCAATCAAGCAGTTTGTCATTCTTCGTTCTTGTAATTAATTTATCTTCAACCGGCAGAATTTGTTTTCATTAAAGTAAAAGAAAACTTTTCATAAAAGCGTCATTTCCGGAATACTATCAATAATCTGGTTGTAACTTATGTCAGGACACAGTAAATGGGCGACCATCAAGCGCAAGAAGGCCGCTACCGATCAGAAAAGGGGCAATCTGTTCACCAAACTTGTTAAGGAGATCACTATTGCGGCCAAAATGGGAGGCGCAGATCCGACAGGTAATCCGAGGCTGAGGCTCGCCATTGATACGGCCAGAGCCAACTCGATGCCGATGGACAATATCCAGCGAGCCATCAAGAAGGGGACCGGTGAACTCGATGGGGCCATCTACGAAGAGATCACCTATGAAGGGTATGGCCCGGGCGGTATAGCCATGATCATTGAGACGGCAACCGACAACCGGAACCGTACCGTTGCCGACATTCGTCACCTGATGAGCCGCAACGGTGGTTCGCTGGGTGAGAGTGGCAGCGTCTCCTGGATGTTCCAGCGCAAGGGCTCGATCGATGTGCTTAAATCGGCAGTGAGCGAAGAGCGGTTGATGGAGCTGTTGCTTGATGCAGGACTTGAAGATATGGAGAGTGATGATGAACAGTACTATACGGTTCTTACCGATGTAAGGGAGCTTGAATCGGCCAAAAAGGCACTCGAAGAGGCGGGCATTCCTTACGAGAATGCCAAGAATGACCTTCTGCCAGACAACTATGTCGAACTTGACGGAGATGATGCACTGAAAGCGATCAAATTGATCGATGCGCTTGAAAGCAACGACGATACGCAGGTGGTTTACAGCAATATGGAGATCAGCGAGAGCGCCATGGGCAGTTTCGAGGATTGAGATCATGATCGTGCTTGGCATCGATCCGGGAAGCCGAAAGACTGGCTACGGGGTTATCTCCGGAATGGAAAAGGGATTTACCGTTCTCGGTCACGGCCTGATATGCCCGGATCCAAACGTTACGCTCCATGAGCGCATCAAGCGGCTTGGTGAAGGTATCGACGAGGTGATTGGCAGATTGAACCCTGAGTGCGTTGCCCTTGAAACGGCTTTCGTTGGACGTAACGTGCGGAGTGCGATGATTCTCGGTCTTGTACGAGGTGCAGTGCTTGCTACGGTATTAAGGCACGGGTTGCCTGTTCGTGAATATGCGCCGAGGGAAATCAAGCTTTCGGTGACCGGAAGCGGTTCTGCGCGCAAGGAGCAGGTGGCCGCGATGCTCTTTCGAATGCTCGATCTGGGTGAAGCACCGAAGTCGCTCGATGTAACCGATGCTCTTGGTCTTGCTTATTGTGATCTTTCGAGAAGCTTGTCGTCCTGTTTCCTGAATGCTGTTCTGAAGACTCCGGCAAAGGGTCGTCGTCAAACGGGTTGGGCCGCTTTCGTGGATGATCATCCCGATCTGGTTGCCTGAAGCCGGTTTGCCGGGGTGGAGTGATGGATCTCCTGGAACCAAATGATAACAACCGTGCAGGGACATATTTTTAATATCCCCAATTTTCTGAGTTTCCTGAGGATTCTGCTGATTCCATGGTTTCTTTACTGTCTGCATACCGGACGAACGCAGGCAGCACTGATCATCATGGTGGTCGCTTTGTTTTCCGACTGGCTCGATGGCCAGGCCGCCCGATGGACCAACGAGGTCTCCGATATGGGCAAGATTCTCGATCCTCTGGCCGACAAGCTCTGTCTGGCAAGTGTGGCGGTCTATTACCTCTGGAAAGGTGAGTTACCGTTATGGTTCGTGGCTTTTGTTGTGTTTCGGGACCTGGTCATATTTTTCGGTGCGGCATGGATTCGTCATCGTCACCATGTCCTGACCACCTCGCTCTGGCCCGGCAAGTGGGCTGTGGGATTCGTTTCCATGATGTTCATCACCATGGTCTGGCCTCTGCCCCTTTTGCAGCAGTGGCCCGTAAAGGAGTTCTTTATGTATCTCTCTTCTGCTGCGCTGTTCTATTCCTTTGTGGAGTACTGCATCAGGTTCTACAGAATCCAGAAAGGTCTCGATTTCAGACCCTGAGATCACGGTGCTCTAACGGGCTGATGGAGCGATCGGTCAGCTTATGGCAGGTGAGCATCTCCTGCGTGATGTCTCGAAATCGAAAACAGGGTCGGGTTCACTATCGGCTGAAACAGTGAGTTTGAGCATACCATGCAGGCATTTTCTCCGCTTTGTCGTCTGCAATGGCGCAATGTCTTTTGCTGTACAGGTTTATCCACCGGTTAACGCCCTCAATATGGATAACTGTACACAAAGCACAGACACTGATGTGTAGGTCGTCTGTTAACAGGCTTTATTTATGTTGGTTACGGGGATTGAACAGCGTGTGTGCGGGTTGGTTGAAAATGTTGACAACTTGTGGGCAACGTGTTGGCCTGGGTGTTGGCAGGGTGTGGAAAACACCGGGAGAGGCTGTTTCGGAGGGGTGCCGGGACAGCCTCTTGCAACATGGGTGCAGAAAGGGAATTCAGTTCTTTTTGCTCACGACGGTGGCCATAAGTGAGGCTTCGCAGACCAGTTCACCCCGAACATAGGCCTTGGCGTCGAACTGGCAGACCGTTCTGCGTTTGTTGGTCATGATGGCCTCGATGATGAGGGTGTCTCCGGGAAGTACCGGCTTGCGGAATCTGGCCTTGTCGATGCCCATGAAGAAGACAACGGAGTCCTTGATGTTCTCGTTGCCATTGAGCATCATGATGCCGCCGGTCTGGGCCATTGCCTCGATGATGAGTACGCCCGGCATAACCGGATTTCCAGGAAAATGACCCTGGAAAAATGGCTCGTTCATTGTAACGTTTTTGATCGCGACGATCTTTTCGTCGAGCTTGAACTCGACGATCTTGTCGATCAGGAGGAACGGGTAGCGGTGCGGCAGGATCTTCATGATCGCGTTGATGTCGAAGATAACGCCGGCCTTTTTTTCATGCTGAAACTGGCGGGCAAGCTTGTTTCGGTCGGCATATTTTTTGAGCTGTTTGACGAACTCGACGTTTGATGCGTGGCCGGGACGTGCCGCGAGGATTTGAGCCTTGACCGGCATGCCGAGCAGGGCAAGGTCGCCGAGCAGGTCCAGCAGCTTGTGACGGGCAGGCTCGTTGGTAAAGCGCAGTTCGCGGTTGTTCAGGATGCCATTCTGGCCGAGTACCAGGTGAGAACTGTCCACGCCGACCTTTTCGGCCAGTGACTGAATCTGCTCTTCATCGAGCTGTTTGTCAACGATGACGATGGCGTTATCGATATCGCCACCCTTGATGATTCCCTGGTTTGCCAGCGCTTCCACTTCGGAAAGAAAACAGAAGGTGCGGCACGGAGCGAACTCACTCAGAAACTCCTTGTCGAGATCGAACAGTCCGGAGTGCTGTGAGCCGAGTGCCGGATTTTTGTAATCGACCATAACGGTGATTCTGAAGCCGTCAAGTGGCAGGGCTACGATATCCACACTCTTTTCAGCATGGTGATACTCGATGGTTTCGTCGATGACGAGGTAGTTTTTCGGCTCATCCTGTTTGGCCAGACCAGCTGAAAGCAACGCTTCGGCAAAAGGACGTGCGCTGCCATCCAGCACCGGAGGTTCGGGACCGCTGAGTTCGATGCGGCAGTTATCGATCTCAAGACCGTAAAGAGCCGCCAGAACATGTTCGGTGGTATGCACCCTGACATTGCCGATACCGATGGTGGTGCCTCTGAGCACATCGACGACATGATCGATCAGCGCCGGAATTTCCGGGCAATCATCGATGTCGTTTCTGACAAAGATATAGCCGCTGTTGACTGGAGCAGGCTTGAAGGTGATCGTGCACTCCTGTCCGGTATGGAGCCCGACTCCCTTGAGTGAAATTTCGTTCTGGAGGGTTCTCTGATGGATGAGCATGGATGGCGTGGAATTGCGATGGAAAATACCAAAGATACAAAAGCGGCTCCAACTGTTCAAATCATGCCCTTTCAAATCGGTTTTTTCTCGGTGTGAGATCAGCCAAAATGGTGCTGTGCTTTTTCAAGCAACAGCGCGTGAGTGAGAGGGCTACCGGCAAGAATGCTCTGATGAGCGAAAACATCGTCTGAACCGCTGAATCCTGTGACGACCCCTCCTGCTTCTCGCACCAGGAGCACCCCCGCAGAAAAGTCCCAGGGGAAAAGCTTGTATTCGAAGAAACCGTCAAACCGTCCGGCCGACGTATAGGCCAGGTCGATGGCGGCAGCACCTGCGCGCCTGATGCCTGCCGAGTCCCGGATCACATCCCTGAGCAAGGCAAAGTAGCTATCCATGTAGTGATCGTACTCTTTGAAGGGCAGACCGGTGGCGAACAGGTAACTCTCTTTGGATTCACGGCTGGAAACCGAGATCGGTTTACCATTCAGGAACGCACCCTTACCCTTTTCTGCTGTAAAGAGTTCATCGAGAACCGGCTGGTACACCACACCAACAGAGAGATCTCCGGAAGCATCCCGCATGGCAATGCTGATGCCGAACACCGGGAAAGAGTGGATGAAGTTCAGTGTTCCATCCAGCGGATCGACGATCCACGTCCGCCCGGAGAGCCCCTTGCCGCTCGTTCCCTCCTCGCAGAGCAACCCGTCATCGGGAAATGCCCCGGAGATGGTTGACGAGATGACCGCCTCGCACTGCTGGTCAACCTCAGTGACAAAGTCCTTGTACTCTTTTGCGACAATCTCCCTGTGCGTGAGTTCGCCGAACCGGGAAATGGTAATGGCTCCCGCCGCTTTTGCCGCCCTGACGGCCGTCTGGAGTTCAAGTGACATGGCTTGCTCCTTGATGGTTCATTGAAACGTTGCGCCAATATATCATTTATCAGGGACAAGCAGGTATTGGGGA
>JAAXWL010000042.1:16596-20623 GCA_013334975.1 Chlorobiaceae bacterium | reverse complement strand
ATCTGAATTAAACTCTCCTTCATGAATAATTGTTCCTGCCTGCTCAAGTTTTCCTGCCATATCAATCAACTTCTCTAATCCTTTGAAAAAACCGCCTAATCCAAATAAATCGAACTCAGATTTTGACTGATCTTTTTCATCTTTTTCATTTTCGTATTTCATAAAATATTCCTTTTCTATGTTATATTTGACTGTGCCTCAAGCCTTAATATTCGTTGATTTAAATCCTCCTGAATTCTTTGCTGTTCCTTTTCTTTCGCTTTTGTTGACAGATACGGATCTTCCTGCCACCAGTTTATACCCATCTCCATAGCCTTGTCAACCGATGCTACCAACAAACGAATTTTAATAGTTAACAAATCTATATCTGCAATTTGGATTTTTATATCTCCAGCAATTACAATACCTTTATCAAGAACCCTTTCGAGTATATCTGCAAGACCAGTTGCGTTAACAGCATGTTTTAACTCTGCCATGTTGGTATGAATTTAATACCCGATTTGGATAGTCGTTATTTCAGGAGAATCGTTCTCATCATTTATTGAATTATTATTTTCAATCTGAAGAAGATGAGAACTTTTTTCATAGATATTATTAATTGTTTTAATTCTGTCTTGAATATAATCGAGTCTGTTGAGAATATTTGTTTCCTCACACATCAGACGCGATTTTTCTTTCTCTAACATATACAGATCCAGAAAGTTGGTATTATTACCATTTTTTCCAGATTTTTTTTTCACAGTATGAAGTGTCTTTATATGACTGACACCTTTTTTTTGATTAAGAATTGGCATGATAATGTGATTTTATTTTCTTTTATGCATACACCTCGATGAGCTCACTCACAATGTCTCGTACCCTTTCTTGATTGGTTTTAGACCCAACTCTGCTTGTTTCTGATGTAAGAATATCCTGACATACTTTTTTGAAAAGTTCATTTGTTTTTTCTGGTCTTGCATCAAGGATATTCATAGTTTTTGCAATCATGATGGAACCTCTTATCGTTGGGTCAAATTCTGTTTTACCTGACTCCCGCAAACCACGAACTATTTTCACAATTTTATCTGCATCCTCAAGCGACATTCCCGATTTTGCATGAGTGATCTCCAGTTCTGTTTCATAATCAAAGTAATCAAGATCCATCGTCACCATTCTGTCTCTCAATGCATCCTGCGTTCTGTTAACTCCTGCATATTCTTCAGGATTTGATGTAAATATTGCTCTGAATTCAGGATGAACTTTCATATAGTAATCTTCTTCGTTTGAAGAAGATGTACTCAACATTTTTTCCTGAAGAATCGGGAGAAAGATGTTGTTCGCTTCAGGTCGAGATCGTGTAAATTCATCATATATTAAAGTATATCCTTTTTTAATAGCAATGGTTAACCTGTTATTTACCCACTGCTTTGTCATATCTTCTTCATATTTATGAACAGAGTGAATGAAATTATCATCCAAACGACGATATTTATACCCCTGCTCACTTCCGATAAGATCAGATGTTTTATACTCAGAATCACCATGAATAATAACAACCGGTCTTCCTATTTTGCTTGCTAAATGCAAGGCCACGGTTGTCTTTCCAGTTCCTGAAGGGCCTCTGAAATGCACTGGAAATCCAGCCTTAATATATGTCATACCACGATTAGTTATATCTCTGATATAATCAGTTTCTACAAAATTTGGCATGGGCTTCGGCTCCAGCACGGTATTCATCTCATTATCATTTACATGTCGACGCATAAGTTCAGCCTGTTTTTTATTTAAAATGATTCTCTGAGATTGCATTGCTATCACAAATACACAAGGGCAAACAATTGATTTCTATCAACTGCTTGCCCCTTATATTTATTATTACTTATTTATCTTCTTTACAGGATAATACAGGTTTTCTACTTTTGAAACTTTTCCTGCGTCTAACAAACATTTCGCCGCAAAACCGATCTTCATTCTGGTTTCATGCAATGGCTCCTCCATGTCGGAAACCTTTACGCCCTCAATATGACTGTTGATATACTGAAGAATTCTTTCTTCAAGCGTAATTTGCTCTTTTTCTACAGGTATTTCAACAACTGCCACTGGCGCTTTTTCTACTGCAACTGGCATCACTTTGACTGTTGCGACCTCGGTTTCGGGTTTTACTTCTTTAGTTTCCGGTACCGATATTTGAATATTATTCACTTTCTCTCCAGCCCTGATCGCCGCTATCTTTTCCTGCATTTCTGCCCAGTGTTTCGCCCCTTGCGCCCTGTCATCAGAGTAATTTCCAAGAAGTTCTGTCGTGGATTTTCGTAACTGTTCTACTTCACTGCTGATTCTTTCAAATAAACCATTAAAAGCTTTCAGCCTCTCAGCATCTCCTTCATCAAGGTCTTTTCGCAATTTTAAAGCTGCCATGCGGTTTTCGTTGCTGATATCTTTTATTCTGCCCTGGATAGTCTGAATTAACTCCTGAGTGTGCTCAAATCGCTCTTTTCTTGCCTTTCTTAATTCAGCCTTCAGTTCTTCTGACATCTCTTTATGTTCACTGCCGAATTTCGCAAGCATTTCATTGGTATATTTAAAAATACCGGATACTTCATCACTGATTTTAGTGATGTATATTTCATATTCAGCAATTCGTATTTGTTCATTCTTTAGCCGCTTTTCGTTTTCATCTGATAATTGCTTATCAAGTTCATCGGCCAATACTTTTCTCGATTTCGTAAAATCACTGATCAGGGTGTTCGTTGCAGACTTGCTGTTCATCACATCTTCTTCGATGTCTTTTATATCTTTGCATATAACGCTTATCAACTGATCATAATCTTTTACTCTCTCTTTTTCACCTTCCTCAAGGTTTTTTTTAAGTTCTGCTGCATCAATACCTATGTTTTCAGCTCTTTTGTTCTGCTCATCACGATACTGTTGCAACTTTTTTTCAACATTTACAACAAGCTCTTCATTATCTTTTACACGCCCTTTAAATGAAGCAAACATCTCTTCACTTAAACTTTTCATTTCATTAGCCAATCCCATCGTTATCTCCTTTTTAGTTAAGTTTAAATAGAGTTTTTTTATTTAATAATTATATATTTTGCATTTTTAATATCCTTGATACTAATGTTTTCTCCTTTTTCAAGTAAAGACTCCAGATATACCATAACCTTTTTATGTGTATTCTGAAAATTCGTCAATATCTTTATAACTGCATCTTTTCTGCCTTCCTGCATCTCGGCTATGTACATGAGCTCTTCTCTCAGCTTCTCTTTTTTCTCGTCCGGCTCTGATCTGCTGTAATCTGATATATTTAACAGAATATTTTTTAAGGACTGTGTGAATTTTTTTTGATCTTCTATATAAGTAATAAAATTTCTTTTTGCATAATTCTCTTTTTCATCGAGCAAATCATATATTTCGCCTATTATCACATTATAGTCTTTTTTTCTTAAAGACTCTTTTCTTGCCAGCACCTCACAGAGCTTGGCACTGATATCAATTCTTTTTTCTTTTAGTTGCTCTAAAGATTCCTCAACACTGTCAATCAAATTATGACAAGATTCTTTAATATTCTCTGAGCACTGGAATGCCTTCTGTAAATTTTGGATTCTGATCTCATCTGTTCCGAAATTCTCCTCAGAAGTAATTTCAATATATTCTCGCTCCTGTCTGTTCATCGTCTCTTTATGTTATCTACTATTAGCACATGACTCATTCAGATCAGCAATTTCATTTTAATTCTGAAAATAAAGTTCTTGGTAAATCATGCTCTATGGACATCTTTGCCTGAGGATGTTTTAGCAAGAACAATCAGCTTTCTGAAACTATAATTATGCGGCTTTTGCTGTCAGGCCAATAGCTTCTGCATATTTCAGATAGGTTTCAACAGAGGCTACGACCACTCTTGCTTCTATAGCAAGAAGTTCGATACCTACCAGCGACACCCTTACCCATGCATCAACAACGACGCCCTTGTCAAGGATACGGTCAATAACCTCTACGAGGCTTGACGAGCCGATTGTTTTTTCCACTGACATGATGTTCTCCT
>JAAXWL010000042.1:0-16496 GCA_013334975.1 Chlorobiaceae bacterium | reverse complement strand
AGTTCGATACCTACCAGCGACACCCTTACCCATGCATCAACAACGACGCCCTTGTCAAGGATACGGTCAATAACCTCTACGAGGCTTGACGAGCCGATTGTTTTTTCCACTGACATGATGTTCTCCTTTTTGATTTTCAGTTACTTTTCACCTTTATCTTCCCGGGTACCCTTATGCGGCTTTTGCTGTCAGGCCAATAGCTTCTGCATATTTCAGATAGGTTTCAACAGAGGCTACGACCACTCTTGCTTCTATAGCAAGAAGTTCGATACCTACCAGCGACACCCTTACCCATGCATCAACAACGACGCCCTTGTCAAGGATACGGTCAATAACCTCTACGAGGCTTGACGAGCCGATTGTTTTTTCCACTGACATGATGTTCTCCTGTTATTATTGAAATGTTCCGCCTTGTAAATCAAGAGGGGCGGTTTGCCTCACCGTAGAGTACATGCATATCTCATACCATAATTCATAAAATGAACACATTATTTTTTTCTTATACGTAACTCTTTCTATTTCTCAGAGTTAAATAATTTTACCATTTGACTTTCCGTATTTTTAACACTTCAATTCTTTTCATTTTTTCATCAATTAGCCGCACTTGACCGCACACTTGTGCGTTTTGATGTATAGCGATACAGACAAACCATTCTGACGTTACAATAGCTCTGTTTCTCTGTATTAGCTTACGCTTTTATATATATTTCTTCTATTAATAACAAATTCCCTCCCTCCTTCACTTATTTATAACATATATTTCAACAACTCACTATATACAATAAACATATTTCTTTCTTTTTTCATTTATTTATTAATTCTGATGCAATCCAGAAAAAACATATACATAGTGTATTTTTTACTATAAATAACCACATCTGTCTTGTTCATCAAAACCGGTATAGATTACCGCATAGAGCTATTGATCACCAAAATACCCTGATATACTGATAGATACAGTCAGAACACGGTTTTCTGTCTTGATACTCTAAATCAATTTCAATCCTGATTTGGATTTAGATTTCCATATATTAATACCCCTTATCATACGTTACCTGAGAGTTGACATGACACTCTTCTTCCACTCATCACCACTGATAACGTAATTGAACGGTATTGAAACAATTTTTACTAACTACTCGGAGCACTCACCATACCTCACCTCTCGATTTCCCGCATAAATAACCATACTCTCTCAAATTGCATCTATTATATAATCATATAGTTATTCCACTCACGCGCAATATTGCCTCTTTTCCTCCATCTCCTTACCCATTCGGTATCGGTATTGAATGCTTTATTGGAAACAACGAATCAAGAAACGCATAGCTGTACGACCGAGAGAAAAAATCTCGTTTCAATTGCAAATCATCAGACACCAGGCAATCTACGGGATGACCATGAATCAACTGTATGTTCATAGAATATTATAACGGTTCCTGATTACTGTCTTTGCTCTACTCTTCCCGTCACCCAGCATCCGTGTCCAAGCAACTGGTTTTGTCAGGTGTTCAGCCATGAAGTTTTTACGGGTATGCAATGTCAGAAAAAAACAGCTATACTTGCTTGTAAGGCTCTTTATTTTAAATCAGTATCGCTCTTACCCAATGACAACCGATAGCCTTGGCAATACCGTCAACCCGACTCAGCCTTCACCGGAAGTAAATGAGGCTGTTTCATCTAAAATACACCCAGATATCTTTTATTTTTTAAAGTTCTTCAGTAACCACGCATCTGTAATGCTCCTTATCGATGCTGACTGCGGGCGTATAGTCGATGCTAACCAGGCGGCATCCATTTTTTACGGTTGGCCTTGCGAAATTCTGCGCACCATGAATCTCCTTGATATCGACGCGAAGTTCTCCGAAAACACAAGTACCGGGCATTCGCTTTTGTCAATCGGTGAATCAACCCGTTTGATCTCAAGCCACCGAAAAGCTGATGGAGCTCTCCATGAAGTTGCGTTATTCACCGGTCAAACCTGGTTAGATGGGGGGCTTGTTTTTTTGGTTGTCGTCGAGGATATCAGCGAACGCAAACACTTCGAGACGCTGACGGAGTTCCGGCACCGGTTACTTGAAATGAGCGATAACAACTCTACGGAGGAGTTGCTTTCCTTTACCCTGGATGAGGCCGAACGTTTGACTGGAAGCTCACTCGGTTTTTTTAATTTCATCTCGGATGATGGCTCTTCCATCCTGCGACACGCCTGTTCAAGCTCCGCAAAATCAGATAACTGCGGTGCTGCAACCCATC
The DNA here is from genome assembly GCA_013334975.1 of Chlorobiaceae bacterium. Taxonomy (GTDB): domain Bacteria; phylum Bacteroidota; class Chlorobiia; order Chlorobiales; family Chlorobiaceae; genus Chlorobaculum. Next base: position 14,240 of record JAAXWL010000042.1, on the reverse strand, counting down.
CGAAAACAATCGATTTTGAACTATGCTCCGATGTAATCAGCGAAAAAAGGGCTGTAATCCACAATGATCATGCCTTTCTCAGGCATTGCAACAGCAAATTCGTCACTCACCAGCAATCCGTACGCGAACTGATTGTACCCATCATTCGCAACAGAAAGGTTATGGCAACACTTGAAATCGGCAATAAACCAATCGATTACACTCAGGAGGATATACGGCTGGTCAACATGCTTACCGGTGTTGCCTGGGATATTATTGCCAGAAAGTATGCCGAGGAGTCGGAACAAAAAATGCAGGAAGCGATTCAGTACACCCAGAAAATGGAGCTGATCGGTCAACTCGCCGGCGGAATCGCCCACGACATCAACAATGTCCTGATGGCCATTCTCGGTCATGCAGAGATGGTAATCGACGAGCTGGAAGAAAAGAGTCCCTTCGCAGGCGACCTTAAGACCATCCGTGACTCGACTGTACGTGCAGCCAACCTTGTTCAGCAGTTACTTGCTTTTGCACGAAAACAGACAATACAGCCAACCATTGTCCTTCTGGATGAGACCATCGGCAAGCAACTACCGATGCTGCGCGAAATCGTTGGTGTACAGATACACCTGGTGTGGCTACCCGGCAGCTCCCCTGCCAGAGTACTTATTGATCCCTCTCAGCTCGACCAGATTTTCACCAACCTGTGTGCTAACGCTCGTGACGCCATCAACGGGATGGGCACCGTAACAATCAGAACCTCGACACTCAGGGTGGAGCAAGCTGAATGCTATGCAGGCCATCCCTGCCTGACACCGGGCGACTTCGTAACGTTTTCGGTAACCGATACGGGCTGTGGAATCGACAAAGGCACGCTTCCTCATATCTTCGAACCCTTTTTCACGACCAAGGAGGTGGGTAAAGGCACCGGTCTCGGACTTTCCACCGTCTATGGCATCGTCAGGCAAAACATGGGGTATCTCGAATGCAACAGCATACCCGGAAGCGGCACTTGCTTTTGTATCTTTCTGCCCCGGTACGTAAAAGAACTCGATCAGCCAGCAGCAGCTACAAAGGAACACTCCGTCATTGCGGAAAGCCGCAAAACCATTCTCTTAGTCGATGACGATCCAGCAATCGTCAACCTCATCAAATCCGTGCTTGAAAAAAACGGCTATGGGGTGCTTACGGCAACAACGCCGCACGATGCCATCTGCATCGTCTCAGAATCAAACGACACGATCGATCTTCTGCTGACTGATGTGGTCATGCCGGAGATCAACGGCAAAGAGCTGTCAGTCAAGCTGCTCTCCCTGATTCCTCATCTCAAAACGCTCTTCATGTCCGCTTATACCCTGGAGGCAATCGGGCTGCATGGCATTGCTGAATCCGAGCTGAACTTCATCCGTAAGCCATTCAAATTAAGCATCCTGACCAAGGTCATACAGAACATTCTGAAATAAAAGCATCGATTTCGCTGGTTACAACCGGCGGGATTCAGGAGATACCACTCTCCTTCATGGTGATCGAATGACGGCAGGAACGCAAAAAAGACCAGCTTTCGCCGGCCTTTTTTGACTGTATACGCAGAACGGAATCAGTACATGCCACCCATACCGCCCATGCCTCCGGGAGGCATGGCCGGCATTTCGGATTTCTCTTCCTTAACGTCAGTGATGCAAGCTTCCGTAGTGAGCAGGATGCTGGCAACCGAAGCGGCGTTCTCGAGCGCGCTGCGGGTAACCTTCGTCGGATCAACAACACCAGCTTCCACCAGGTTCTCATACTGCTCGGTGCGTGCGTTGAAGCCATAATCGCCTTCACCGCTCCTGACCTTCTCGAGCACAACAGCACCATCGGTCGTGCCGGTGTTGGCGACGATCTGGCGAAGCGGCTCTTCGAGCGCACGGCGGATGATTTCGATACCGGTCTTCTGGTCTTCGTTGTCGGCGACGGCATTAGCGAGGCCTTTTGCTGCGCGAAGAAGCGCAACACCACCACCAACCACGATGCCTTCCTGAACGGCAGCGCGGGTAGCGTGCAGCGCATCCTCGACACGGGCTTTCTTCTCTTTCATTTCAACTTCGGTCGATGCGCCGATATTAAGTACGGCTACACCACCGGAGAGCTTTGCAAGGCGCTCCTGGAGCTTCTCGGTATCATACTCTGAGGTCGATTTGTCGATCTGGCCTTTGATCTCGTTGATGCGGGCCTTGATCTCTTCCTGCTTGCCGCGCCCTTCGACGATGGTGGTGTTGTCCTTATCGATGCTGATGCGAGCTGCCTGACCAAGGTAGGAGAGGGTGGCGTTCTCAAGCTTATAGCCTTTCTCTTCCGAGATGACGGTACCGCCGGTAATGATAGCGATATCTTCAAGCATGGCCTTGCGGCGATCACCAAAGCCCGGAGCCTTGACCGAAGCGACTTTCAGGGTGCCGCGGAGCTTGTTGACCACAAGGGTGGCCAGCGCCTCGCCTTCGATGTCCTCAGCGATAATGAGCAGCGGACGACCAGACTGTGCGGATTTCTCGAGGATCGGCAGAAGCTCTTTCATGTTGCTGATCTTCTTGTCGTAGATCAGGATAAGGGCCTCTTCGAGTTCGGCCTCCATGGTTTCAGGGTTGGTTACGAAGTAGGGAGAGAGGTAGCCGCGGTCAAACTGCATACCCTCGACAACCTTCAGCTCGGTGTCCATGCCCTTTGCCTCTTCGACGGTGATAACGCCATCCTTGCCGACCTTGTCCATCGCATCGGCAATCAATTCACCGATTTCGGGATCGTTGTTGGCGGAGATGGTGCCGACCTGGGCGATCTCTTTCTTGCTGGAGATGCTGCGGCTGATGCTGCGCAACTCAACGATAACCTCTTTCACTGCGCGATCAATACCACGCTTCAGGTCAATCGGGCGAGCGCCAGCGGCGACGTTCTTCAGACCTTCACGGTAGATAGCCTGTGCGAGCACCGTTGCTGTGGTCGTACCATCACCGGCGACATCGCTGGTTTTGGAAGCGACTTCGCGAACCATCTGGGCGCCCATGTTCTCGACGGGATCGGCAAGTTCGATCTCTTTTGCGACCGTAACACCGTCTTTTGTCGAGGTGGGAGCACCGAATTTCTTGTCGATGAGCACATTGCGACCGGCAGGGCCGAGCGTCACTTTCACGGCATTGGCAAGTTTATCGACGCCTACCTTGAGTTTGGCACGTGCCTCAGAATCAAAGAAAATATCTTTAGCAGTCATTGTAAAGTTTTCCTCCTTCAGGATTTTTTAAAAACGGATTATGTTTTGTTCAGCCAAGAATCGCGAAAATGTCCGACTCGCGCATGATAAGGTAATCGTCGCCTTCGACCTGAACCTCTGTACCAGAGTATTTACCGTAAAGCACCTTGTCTCCGACCTTCACCTGCATCTGGACAAGCTGGCCGTTCTCAGCCACCTTTCCTGCGCCAACGGCGACAACCTCGCCATACTGCGGTTTTTCCTTGCCGGTGTCGGGGATGTACAGGCCGCCCTTGGTTTTTTCCTCAGCAGGCGCTGGCTTAACAATAACTCGATCAGCTAATGGTTTCAAGTTCATTGTCTTCTTTCTCTTTTGAGTTGTTTAATGGATCGTACTGAAATGTCAGAAAAAGCCTGAATTTCCGTTCAGGCAGCTGTTAGCACTCACATGAGTCGAGTGCTAAAGCACTGCTAATTATAAAAAAAGATTTCATGACAACAAATAATTTTTTATCGTAAGCCACTAAAAATCCTGAAACCCGTGCTGTCGATTATGAAACCGGATGATCGCAACCAGAAAAGTCCCGAAATGCTCATCGCAACAGGCAAGGTTACCCATGAAAAACTGGAAAGCCTCGCCTCCAAGATCAGGGACGGTGTGGCTACCGGTGATGACAGGATCAATCATGAAATCCTGCGTGAGGTTGTCGCCCTCGCCAGGAACCGTGTATCGGTGATGAAGAATGAATCGGCGGTTGAGCAGGGAGGCAAAGCCTGGACAGAATCCACCTCCCAATCACACTACCCCCACATCCGCCTGCATGGTGGAGCACTCGAGGACGATCCGCTGAAGATGAATTTTTGATAGCGAGAGGTGGTTGAGGAAGTTCTTCTTTCTTCGTAGCTTCATTCTTTTAAAGGACTTATAGGTCGTATGTTTAGGTCTTATAAGTGTTATAGGAGAATGGTCAAGAATCATGCTCCGGAAACTGTCTCTTTTTTCTTCTCCCTCACACATACCCCCGCAAATGTTTGCCTGTCAATGAGTGGTCACAGGCGGCAATCTCCTCGGGGGTGCCTACCGCCACGATGTCACCTCCCCTGACGCCCGCACCGGGTCCGAGGTCGATGATCCAGTCGGCTTGTTTGATAATATCCGGATTATGCTCGATGATGACCAGCGTGTTGTGGTTAGCCATGAGTTTCTCGAAACAGCGGACCAGTTTGGCGATGTCATCGAAATGGAGGCCGGTAGTCGGCTCGTCGAAAATGAAAAGCGTGTGACTCACATCGGAGCGCGAAATGAAGTTGGCCAGTTTCAGCCGCTGCGCTTCACCGCCCGATAGAGTACTCGATGACTGACCAAGACGGATGTATTCGAGACCGACCTCCTGAAGCACCTGGAGTTTTTTCTGGATCGCTTTTTCCGGGCCGAAAAATTCGACCGCCTCGGCAACGGTCAGATCGAGCACCTCGGCAATCGACAATCCTTTGCAGGTCACTTCAAGCGTCGATGGTTTGTAACGCTTGCCACCACACTCTTCGCAGACTGCCTCTATGTCGGCAAGAAACTGCATCTCGATCTTGACGCTCCCCTCGCCCGCGCAGGTTTCGCAGCGGCCACCGGGAATGTTGAACGAGAAATACCCGGGCTTCCAGCCTCGTGACTTGCTTTCAGGGGTTGCAGCAAAGAGCTGGCGGATATCATCGAAAATTTTGAGATAGGTCGCCGGATTGCTCCGGCTTGATTTGCCGATAGGCGACTGGTCTACATGCTCGACACGCTCAATGCTCCCGATACCGGCAATGGAGCGGTGCGTGCCCACCTTCTCTCGAGAACCCTCCTTTTCGCGGATGATACCAAGCTTGAGAATGTCGTTAACCAGTGTCGACTTGCCCGAACCACTCACCCCCGTCACGCAGGTCATGACGTAGAGCGGAAACTTCACGTCGATGTTGCGGAGGTTGTTCTGCATGGCTCCGGTGATTTCGATGCATTTCGTAAAATCGGGCGTGCATCGCGAGGTCGGCACGGCGATATGACGACGTCCACAGATATAATCCGCCGTAAGGGAGTTTTCGGCGGTCGCCATGGCTGACGGAGGCCCGTGGAAAACGATTTCACCACCAAGCCGTCCGGCACGCGGACCCAGATCGATCACCTCGTCGGCAGCTTCAATGATTTCGCGGTCGTGCTCGACCACCACAACCGTGTTCCCGAGATCCCTCAGTCGCCTGAGCAGATCGACCAGGCGGGCTGAATCACTCTGGTGCAGGCCAATGCTCGGTTCATCGAGAATATAGACTGCGCCAACCAGCGGAGAGCCGAGTGAGGTCGAAAGGTTGATGCGCTGAAACTCCCCGCCGCTCAGGGTGTGGGTCAGACGATCGAGGGTCAGGTAGTCAAGCCCGACATCCATCAGGTAGCCAAGCCTCCTGGTAATCTCCCGAAGCACAGCTTCAGCTACGGAACGATCGAATGGAGAGATTTCAAGCCCCGAAAAAAAGGTCAGGGCATCGACGATAGTCATGCGCGTAACCTCTCCGATGCTCTTTCCGGAAACCCGCACCAGGCGAGCGTCAGCATTGAGGCGGGAGCCTTCACACTCAGTGCAGGTGGCATAGCCCCGGTAACGGCTCAGAAATACCCGGTAATGCATCTTGTAACCGGCATCCTGCTCAATATCCTCGAAAAAAGGCCTCAACCCCTTGTAATTCCGTTCCGGGATCCCTTTCCAGAGCAGCTCCCGATGCACACGATCAAGCTTCTCGTAAGGCACATCCACTGGAATGCCCACCTCGGGCGCGATCTTGAGCAACTGGCGAAGGTACCACGAATACTTTTCGGAGTTCCAGCACATCAGAGCCCCTTCCTGAAGGCTCAGCGACTTGTCGGGCACGACGGCATCTTCGTCGATACCGGCGATCCTGCCAAACCCCTGGCAGGCCGTGCAGGCGCCGATCGGAGAATTGAAAGCGAAGAGCTGCGGTGACGGCTCCTGATAGAGCACACCATTCATTTCGAGACGGTCACTGAAGCGGTACTCCTTGCCACCGGTCAACCTGATGACCGCATTGCCACCAGACTCTGCAAAGCAGGTTTCAGCAGCCTGGGCGACACGTCCATACACCTTCTCATCCTGTTTGGCCACAAAACGGTCAACCAGAACCAGCAGTTTCGACAACTCGCTGCGATCCATCGATTCCACCCCGGAGCGCACCTTCTCCTCGGAAACATCGAGCACGACCTCATCCCTGAGCAACCTGAAAAACCCTTTTTTCAGCAGGTTCTTCAGTTCATCGGCAACCGAACGGTCATGATGACGCAGATCGTGATGGGCGGGAAAAGGATAGCCGACATAAAACCTCGTTCCATCTTCAAAAAAGCGTGCCTGGAGACTGACATCCTCCGGCGTATGCTTCAGCACCAGCTCACCGGTATCACGAGAGTATATCTTGCCGATACGGGCATAAAGAAGCCGCAGATAGTCGTAAATCTCCGAAACGGTGCCGACCGTCGAGCGCGGATTCCTCGGAATGGCCTTTTGCTCGATAGCGATAGCAGGAGCAATCCCCTCGACCGTTTCGATTTCGGGCTTGGGCATCCGTTCGAGAAACTGCCGTACATAGGCCGAAAGAGACTCCACATACCGCCGGTGCCCCTCGGCGTAGAGGGTATCGAACGCAAGACTCGATTTGCCCGAACCGCTCAGGCCGGTCAGCACAACGAACCGGTTCCGTGGAATACGAACCGTGACATGCTTGAGGTTGTGGGTAGAAACACCACCAAGGACAATATCCGGAAGTGTGGACTCCTTGCTTGCAGGGTGACGGAGTGTCGGGTTCGACTCCAGAGGTTCCTCGCTGATGCTCGCTGTAAATGACATGAAATGCATTGGTAACTGACTGTGAACTCACGCCCGGCTTCACGGGACTGACAGGAGCCCGGTATATGCACCGGAAAGATCCGTCATGATCAGAACAATAAACGAAACAATCTCCTTTCCCGGAACAGAAACGGGAAAACAGCGCATCCTCCCGGTTTGCAGATTACCACCATCAAACCGGAACTCTGGGGTAGCGGTCGAGAAGCTCAGCGACGGACGTTTCGTTCAGAAGTTGCTGGATTTTTTTCTGAAGAGTAAACATATAACCTTTGTGCGTGCAACTCGTTTCGATTTCACACTGGCAATCCTCCACGGAACAGCGCATCAGGTGAGGCTCCCCTTCGATAGCCACGCCGATATCGCCAACCGTGATCGCTTCGGGCGATCTGGCAAGCATGTAACCGCCTTTGACCCCCTGCACCGACCTGGTAATGCCCGCCTTGTTGAGATTCTGCATGGCTTTGGCAAGAAAAACCTGGGAAAAGCCTATCTCCGAGGCCAGCTCCTTGACTGTCACGACCCGTTCAGGGCCTTTCATGGCAAGATAGGTCACGGCATGAAGGCCATATTCGAACTTTCTGGATACTTGCAGCATAAGAGCAATAAGAAGTGGTGGTAAAACAGGATAAACTTACACCTGTTTCTGTAAATTCCCCAACACTCTTTTATTCTTTCCGTAAGCGCTATATTAACACCAGGAAGTTATCATCAACACGCTAACGGTCGTTCAACGGAAGCCCGAGAGCACTCCAGACCATACCATACCCATGAGAAAACCATCGCCAGACCGCTGGTTCATCTGGCAGCTCTCCGAAGGAGTGGAAGCGAAAATACGCTACCGTGAATACGGAAAAGCTGACACACCCTTCACACCAATCCTCTTCATTCACGGCTACGGCGGCATGATCGAGCATTGGGATGACAACATACCCGCCTTCGAAGAGCGCTACCGGATCTACGCCATGGACCTGATCGGCTTCGGCCAGTCCGAAAAGCCCAATGTTCGCTACTGCCTTGAGCTTTTCGCCGCCCAGATCAAAGCCTTCATGCACCTGAAAAAGCTCGAAAAGGTCATCCTCGTCGGCCACTCCATGGGTGCAGCAAGCAGTATCATCTATGCGCATCTCTATCCGGAAAGTGTCGAGGGACTGGTTCTGGCCAATCCCTCCGGCCTTTATGGTGACAGCATGGATGGCATGGCCAAAGCGTTTTTCGGGCTTGTTGGCTCACCCCTTATCGGCGAGATGCTTTTTGCCGCCTTTGCCAACCCTGTCGGCGTAAGCCAGAGCCTTGCCCCCACCTACTTCAACCAAAAAAAGGTCGATCTTAACCTGATCAACCAGTTCTCAAGACCACTCCAGGACCGGGGGGCTATTTACTCCTTTCTCTCTCCATCAAGGCGCCCACAAGACTTCCTGCTTGAAAATATCAAACCCTGCAACTACAAAGGGGGAGCCTGGTTAGTCTGGGGAGCCGAAGACACTGCCCTGCCGCCCCACAAAATCATTCCCGAGTTTCAGGAACTGTTACCCCAGGCGGGCGCGTTCATCATTCCCAAAGCAGGTCACTGCATCCATCATGATGCACACGAAACCTTCAACGCCCGCCTCGCCTGGATTCTCTTCACCCTGGAGTGACCAGCGGCGACGGTAACACCGAAAAACAAAGCGCGGTTTATTGTACCGCCTGACCGGCATTACCGCTTGCCGCCTGCACTTTCAGAGACCTGAGCTGGGCTGGTTTCATGGCAATCTGCACGAGATAGCCTCGGTACAGCCCCGAGGGCACCCACTGACAACTGAACTGAAAATCGTGCAGATCCCGGTAAACCATCAGCGCAGGATAGACAAACCTGCCCGTATCGAGGTCCAGCCCGCTGTTGACGCCCAACAACCAGTTCTTCGAAAGGGAAAGCTTTGCCGACGAGTTGAGCAGAGTTGTTGTGGATGGATCTCGCGGATCGCTCTGGTCGCTGACCAGATAGAGCGACAGACGTAACGACCAGGGAAGCGTCTCGCTGAACTTCACCAGCTCGTCACTGTTGAAACGCTCTCTGAAAATGGCCGGCTCAACCGGAGAACCCGACTGCCGTATCAGAGAAACCGTTTCATCCTGTCGCCCAACCGGTTGATAGGTCGGTCGCAGGGTGCCGCTGAAACTGACGCTCATGTTCAGGAAGCCGTTGACAAAACGCAACCATCCCTTGCCATCATCCATGGCAAGCCTGTCGATACGCTCCCCTGTTACCGGATCGAAGGAGTAGAAATCGTAGGTACTGCCTGCACTGAACATCAATGCCGGAGAAAAAGCGTTGCTCGACGCTGTCAGCACAAGAGGCTGGGCACGCAATGAATCGGCAGCGGCATTGTAGCCGGAAGAGGCGGTCAGAGAAAGCAGTTGCACCGTCCTGTAACCACCACCGTTCGTTATGTCATCGCTGCGGAACCTGCCGTGAAAAAGGTTCTGAAGGGTTACGCCAAAAGATCTCCGCTTTTCGGGCACAGACGAATACAGCGAGTTCTCGAACCTGTTGTAACGCACCTTCGAAAGCAAATCCGTATCGAGGTATGAATCATAATAGTCATAATCCGAACCTCGGTAATCGGGATTACAGGTAAACGAAATAGCCGGGATAAAGGTGTGGCGAACTGCGGCAAGACCAACAACGTTCTCCAGCCAACCGGTATTGAGCACACCGTACAGGCGGGTCTCTGCCCCGATCGAAAAGACTGTGGTCATGTAATCGTCCGGCTGATCGACCGTCACCGACTTCACCCCATGATCGAAGTACTTCCGCACGGTACTGTTGACCCGGTAACGGGTAAAGGTGATCGCGGGGGTCAGGTTCAGGTGGCGGAACAGGGTCGAATGCACCGTAAAAGGCAACTGGACTCTGGTGGCACCGAGATCGTCCGTCAGGTTCGTTGTCTGACGCTGCGCCTGAAGCGTCATCCCCTGGGTGAACTGCGCACGATAGCCGGGAGCGAAATCATGCAGGTAATCGATCTCCAGGCCGGCATTGCCGATAGAGAGATCACTTCTACCGCTGCCGGCATCGACCAGTTGCCTGGAGGCCGAAAGGCTTGGCTGAATGGAGACTCTGGAAAGCCAGTTCGTTTCAGCAACTCCGGAAGCCGAACGAAAGGGATAGAGAAGATTCTGATAAAGCGAGAGCGTGGTGCTCTGGGTCAGCTCACCGGTCTCAAGGTTGTCCACCCTCTGGTAACCGGCGATCAGGACGCGCTTTCCCTCATCCCACGCTTTTGAGAACGATGCATACGAGGTCGCCTGTCGGGTAATAACCGACTCGGGATCGATGGAGTTCTTGTTGTCATAACGGTTTCCCCCGATATACTGAAGATTGACATCGAACACCGCTGTCGGATCGAACATCTGATGGTGGATGAGCCGTACATTCCGGTTCACATACCTTGCGTGATCGGGATCGTCCGGCTGGTTCAGCTCGATCCTGTCATACTGCCACTCAAACGATCCGCTGTACCTGTCCCGGTTTATATACCTGAAACGCTCCCCGAACCTCCAGCTCCCATTGAACGAGACATCAGCGGCAAGACGCAGATCGGCATAATCATTGATAGCCCAGAAATAGCCGAGATTAGAAATCCAGGTACCGCTGCTCTGGCTGTTGCCAACCATCGGGAACAGAAATCCCGACGAACGTTTGCTCGAAATCGGTACTGAAAGGTAGGGCAGCCAGAAGATCGGCATCACCGGAAGACGTCTGTGAAAAATCTCCGGATGGATGTACATGATGAACGGGCGTGAAGCAAGACGTTCTCCGGGAGTGATCTTCATGGACTGGCCTTCAAACCAGTAATGAGGCTCTTCGAGATCGCAGGTCGTGTAGATGCCATGGTCGACCAGAAGCTCCCCCGAAGAGAGACGTTTGACCCTCTCGCCCGAAAAGATACCCTGCTGGTCGTCCCTCGAGCTCATCGCCGTTGCCGTACCGATTCTCGTCTGGTAGTTGTACTCCATGCTCTCGGCCCTGAAGGATCCCGCCTTATCGGTAAACACGGGCAACTCTGATGGCCTGCCGAGCGAATCGTGTGCAGCCGTCGCCTGTATTGTGGTTGTCGCCTGCTGTACCTTGATTTTCGGACCTTCGAGTCGGCTCCCCTTGTAATCGACCCTTGCTTTACCGAACAAATCGGCCGTTCGACGCGAAAGGTTATAGAGCAGCGAATCACGAGCCGTGTACACCACCGTTGAATCGATATCATCACGCCTCCGCTTGAGGCTGTCAGGCTTAGCCGCCCCTGCCGGACTCCCTGACTGTACAGCGCTCTTCTCCTTCGCCAGTATCGGAACGACCACTTCGAGAGCATTCATGAAGACGATCACCACCAGAAGTATCAGTGACTTTGCGAATTTCACAGGCAGACCATTCTGGATTAACGGGGACTCAGGGGGCAACAATCGAACAGAAATCTCAAAAGAATATAGAAAACCTTTCTCCTTTATTCGACACCTCACACAAGAGCACAATTCCCGAAATGGCGAGCCACCCGGCTCTCCTCATGGAGAACAGGCAAAAGAGCATCGAAATCGAAAAGTGAAAATCATAGCACGCCATTATTACACTCATTTCTTAGAAAATAGAGCAAAGGTTTCTATATTGCACCACAAACACCCTGCATCCTCTCTCCGCAGAGGGAACAGCAGGTTGAAGAGCATTACCATTCAAAAGGAGATCGTTGTCCATTGGCCTCCCCAACCATATCGACAGCAGCATCCACAACCCGTTGCTACGCCTTATGACGCAAAAGGTTACCTACTCCGCTCCAGATGAATTCGGACACTTCGGCATTTTCGGAGGCAAATTCATTCCCGAAACACTGGTCAGAAATGCCGCCGATCTCGAACAGGAGTACCTCAAGGCAAAAGATGACCCCGAATTCCAACAGACTCTCGATAACCTCCTCCGGAACTATGTGGGTCGCCCCACTCCGCTCTACCACGCCAGGCGCCTCAGCGAAAAGCAGGGCGGGGCTTCTCTGTGGCTCAAACGTGAAGACCTCTGTCATACCGGCGCCCATAAAATCAACAACGCTCTCGGCCAGGTACTTCTGGCAAAACGAATGGGCAAGCACCGGGTCATCGCCGAAACCGGCGCAGGGCAGCACGGCGTCGCCACGGCTACCGTCTGCGCCCTCTTTGATCTGGAATGCATCGTCTATATGGGTGAGGAGGATATGAGACGCCAGGCCCCCAACGTCGCAAGGATGAAGCTGCTCGGCGCTGATGTCCGACCGGTAAGCTCCGGCACAAGAACCCTTAAGGATGCCACCAGCGAAGCAATACGCGACTGGATGAACAACCCCGAAGAGACCTTCTATATCATCGGATCTGTGGTCGGCATGCACCCTTATCCCATGATGGTTCGCGACTTCCAGGCAATCATCGGCCGTGAAGCACGTGAGCAGGTTATCGAACAGGCCGGACGTCTGCCCGATGTTGTCGTCGCCTGTGTTGGCGGAGGCAGCAACGCCATCGGCATGTTCTACGAGTTCCTGCCCGATGCAAAAACAGTGGAACTGGTCGGCGTGGAAGCCGCCGGCGAAGGACTTGATGGCAAACATGCCGCGTCACTGACTAAGGGGCATACCGGTGTGCTGCATGGTGCCATGATGAAACTGCTCCAGGACGAACACGGCCAGGTACTCGAAGCCCACTCAATCTCCGCAGGACTCGACTACCCCGGTGTAGGCCCCGAACACTGCTACCTGCAAAAGCTCGGTCTGGTGAGTTACACCTCGGCCACCGACACCGAAGCCCTCAATGCGCTCGAAACCCTGGCCAAAACTGAAGGCATCATCTGCGCCCTCGAATCGGCCCATGCAATGCACTACGCCATGAAAAGAGCGGCAAGCATGTCGAAGGAATCAATCATCGTGGTCAACCTCTCCGGCCGGGGAGACAAAGACATGGGAACCATCATGCAGGAGCTGAAGCTGTAAGAAAAGACAAAGGCACTATTTTTTCTTTTCCCTCTTGCATGAAAACAGCTTTTTCCCTATACTAAGCACTCTTCACCAGATGCGGGAATAGCTCAGCTGGTAGAGCACAACCTTGCCAAGGTTGGGGTCGCGAGTTCGAGTCTCGTTTCCCGCTCCATAACAAAAAGCCTCCGAACCCCGGAGGCTTTTTGTTTTCCTGAAAAGGTTTTCCCTTACCTCCTCTCTTCCTGCGCTCGCGCCCAAGGTCTGTTATACCTCCTGACACCCCTCCCTGAAGCCTGAGTGACCCGGACCCGTGACCGCCAAAACTAAAGGAAACAAAAGATCAGTACGTCTCTTTCTTTGCTCTGTAACCAAACAAAGCAAACAATCCTGATCCGAGCAGCACCACTGATGCCGGCTCAGGAACAGGGCTGGTACCGAAAGCCTGTACTTCGGATATGGCATACATGTTGTCGCCGTCCAAAGCGCTCAGGCGAATGTACCTTGCATTGACCGGGCTGAAATTGATTTCACTCGGAATAAACGTATCCATTCCACCATTAATATTGCCTGCGCTACCCGGAATAGTATATAAACCGACCCAGTCAGCGCCATTCAGGGAGTACTGGATGAGATAATCATCGTTGTTATCTACCTGAACCAGCAAATCAACGAGGGTATAAACCGAGTCAAATTCCAGTGTAAAAAAGGGGGCAGTTCCATTCCAGTACACATTTGTGGAGGACGCCCACCAGGTACCTTCATCCGGAATCTCTCCATCGATCAAACGCCCGGGAGAGTTGTAATACCCACCGTCACCCGTTGCTGTTATAATGTTTATCGGTGCAGCAATAGATTCGTCACTCATCCCCAAAGAAAGAACTCCCGCCAACGCCAATGTTCTGGCAGCCCAACGATATCTCATTTTTACTCCCTGAAAAAGTTCACTGAACCTGCAACCACACCATAGAGGCACTCATAATCGAGACTGTTCATAAGAACCGTCCCATAAACAAAAAAATTAACTCTTTTGATAGAAAAATCATCAACTTACCGAGACAAACCCGCCTCAAAAAAGCGTTGCAACAAATTATTTACGCTATTATTTCATCATATATCGCCAGATAAAAGAGTTTACCAACCTCTGGAGACTGGGTATTGGGAACTGGGTTTCCCTGCTCCCTATTACCC
>JAAXWL010000149.1 GCA_013334975.1 Chlorobiaceae bacterium | reverse complement strand
AGTTCCCAGGGGTGGAGTTGATGGTTCAGGTTAAGTTAGCACTTCAGGATTTCACGGCACTACACGGGGTCGTGGGTGTAGCGGTTGCATTCTCTCTTTCCCACCAGGCTCAGTCGTGATCAGACTGAATGTCGTCCCGTGCATCAGGCGACAGGATCTGCCCCGGACTGGTACGTCCTGAACTGGCTTATGATTTTATGCGCTGCCTGAAGCGGATCAAGGCCGGAAATGTCAACGTCGAGGTTCGCTCGTTCGTAACTTTTACGATAGTACGTTATATCACTCTTGATCTTCTTCAGGTAAAGTCCCCGCTTTTTGGGGGTCATCTCTATTTCGATCGGGCGGGAGTCTATGTCGTAGAATCTGAGCCTTTCGAGAATATTTTCTGGCTGGTCACTGATTACCACCCTGACTCCTTCATACTTTTTCAGCACCCTCAGATATTCCACCATCATCGCCCCCGGAGGCATTGCGATCACGCACTCAGTGCTCTCGGGTCGTTCCAGCACATCTTTAAGGGCTTTTGCCGCCTCATTCCGGTAGTCGTGCGTAGTCCAAAATCGTTGCTGAAGGCGTTCGATACTGGTTTTGAAGTAAGACTCGATTTCCAGATCGAGATCAAAAAAACTGATCCCGTGTATTTCGGCGATGATTTTTCCAATGGTCGATTTCCCGACACAACTGATCCCGGTTAGATAGAATCGCACTGCACTACCCCTTTATTACACTTCATTACCAAAATTAAAACCATAAAATAGCAAAGAGACTGATTGTTCCAGTTGCATAACACGGAGCCTTGATGATTGTTTTTGCCGGTCTTCCCGTTGTTAACCTTCCCGGAGGTTTCCGCCGAGGCGGTCATAGATTTGTCTTGCGAGCCATGTGGCGATGACCTCCTGCAACTCCGGTTTGCTCATGTAGCTGGTGAACAGCTCTTCGTTCAGCTCCATGCGCTCGATAAAGAGAGATTCGAGCACCTGCCTGAAGACGAGTTGGAACTTGTCGAGGGAGTTCACTTCGGCGGCTTTGCGCAGGGCGTCATTCTCGCTTGCTGCCTGTGCGATCTGATCGAAAAAGAGCTGATCAGCTTCGGTAAGTTCGCTGCCGAACTGATTGTTGAGCTGGTCGATCAGTTTTGACAACGGTACGTTCTCTTCGCGAATCATGCCGCTGCCGACTTCACGAGGCCCGTCGAGAGGCTTCGGCTCTCCCTCTTTCAGATCGATGGAGCCTTCGCTGATTTTCTGTAAACGATAGTAATCGAGCCCGACCTCTTCATCGAACTGGTACGCCGCTCCGTTCTGGCGTTTCGGCAGTTTCAGGGCAAGGAATCGCAGCCAGGTGAAGAGCTTCTCCAGATCGCTGTCCTGATAGGGAATGACCTGGCTCAAAAAGCTGTAAAGATTCCTGAATGCCAGTGCCGTGCCTTTCCACAGGTCGGCCACCTCCTCTTCGCTCTTCTGCAATCTGCTGAAGCGCTCAACCGCCTGATCGAGCAGGGCATTCATGCGCTTGTGATCCGAAGGGGTCTGCCGTCGTTTCGGTGCAAAGAATATGGCGGCAAACGCTTCGACTTCGGCCTGGAGATAGATGCCTGAGGCATCGAGTTCCGCCTTGACCTCATAGAGGCGGTCCGGATCGACCTCCTCGCCCATGACCGACCCTTCATAGTATTGGCGGAACGCCTCCCTGATCTCTTCCGGATCGTTCACAAAATCGAGTACAAAGGTCTCCTCTTTCAGCGGATGATTACGATTCAGCCGTGAAAGGGTCTGCACCGCCTGAATACCGGCCAGCCGCTTATCGACATACATGGTGTGTAAGAGCGGCTGATCGAACCCTGTCTGGTACTTTTCAGCCACCAGCAGCACGCGGTATTCGGGACTGGAAAAGGTGTCGGGCAACTCCTTTTCCCGTACTCCACCGTTCATCGAAACTTCGGTATAGCTTTTGTCAGGCACCTTGTCATCGTCTACCGTACCCGAAAAGGCCACGAGTGTTTTTATCGGGTAGCCTTTCAGTTTGATGTACCGGTCGAACTCCTGCTTGTACCGAACCGCTTCGAGACGCGAACCGGTAACCAGCATCGCTTTGGCATGTCCCCCGATCTTGTGACGGGTATGGTGCTGGAAGTGCTCGATCATCACCTCGGTCTTCTGCGCGATGTTGTGCGGATGGAGCCTCATGAAACGAGCCAGAGCGCGAGCCGCCTTTTTGCGTTCAACATTGGGATCCTCTTCAGCCCTCTTGACAAGCTTGTAATAGGTTTTGTAGGTAACGTAATGCTCAAGCACATCCTTGATGAACCCCTCCTCGATGGCCTGCCGCATCGTATAGCGATGGAACGGTTCGCCACTCCTGCCGAAAATAGTGAGCGTCTTGTGTTTGGGGGTCGCCGTAAAGGCGTAGAAACTCATATTGGGCTGTCGGCCACGTTTCGCCATGGAGCGGAACAAACGCTCCAGCTCCTCCGTATGCTCATCCTGCGCTGCTTCCCGGGCCTTCCGGATCAACTCTGCGCCGCCAAGAACCCCTTTCAGTTCGGTTGCGGTTTCGCCCGATTGCGAGCTGTGCGCCTCATCGATGATCACGGCATAGTTGCGCGTCGGAAGATGCGTGTCGCCACTGCCCCGCTCTTCGGCCATCTTCATCAACGCACCCGAAACAAAGGGAAATTTCTGCAACGTGGTAATGATGATCGGCACACCCGATTCGAGAGCCTCGGCAAGCTGGCGCGAATCTTCGTCGATCTTCTGGACCACCCCCTGACGGTGATCGAACTGGTAGATCGTGTTCTGCAACTGCCGGTCGAGCACCACCCTGTCGGTAATCACCACCACGCTGTCGAACACGCGCTCGTCCCGCTCGTTGTGCAGCGATGATAACCGATGCGCCAGCCAAGCGATGGTATTGCTTTTGCCGCTGCCCGCAGAGTGCTCCACCAGATAGTTATGGCCAACCCCTTCGACGCTTGACGCCGCCACCATCCGGCGCACCGCCTGCAACTGATGGTAACGGGGAAAGATCATCGACTCCGTGCGCACCTTCTTTCCTTCATCGGAGGTTTTCTCCTGCACGTCGAGGTGCAGAAACCGCGCCAGAAGGTCAAGCAGACTCTCCCGTTGCAGCACCTCTTCCCAGAGGTACGCTGTTTTGTAGTTGCGCCCCTCCCTGTCGGGCTCATTGCCCGCGCATCCGTTCCAGCCTTTGTTGAATGGAAGAAAATGAGTGTTGCTTCCCGCAAGGCGCGTACTCATCCAGGCATCTTCGGTATCGACGGCAAAATGCACCAGCGTGCGTCTGGTGAAGAGGAATATCGGCTCGTGCTGCTCCCGGTCATGCCGGTACTGATAAATGGCATCTGCCGTTGTCTGGCCTGAAAGCGGATTTTTCAGCTCAAGCGTGACGACCGGAATGCCGTTGACCGACAAGGCCACATCGAGCGACTTCTTGTTCTTGCTGCTGTAAAAGAGCTGCCGGGTAATACCGAGGCGATTGGCGCGGAACCGGGCATCGAGGTCGGGATTCAGGCCATGGGCCGGGCGAAAAAAGGCGATACGCAGGCTCTTGCCGAAACACTTGAAGCCATGCCGAAGGGTGGCAAGAGCACCGTAGGTGTCCAGCCACTTGCACAGCGCCTGCACCACCCGTTCACCGGTTTCCGCTCCATGAAGCGCTTCAAGCTTTTCCCAGACCGGAGCCTGGGTCTCGCGGATAAAGTCGAGCGCCTCGGCGGGAAAAATCGCCCGTTCGGTATCGAAACCCTCTGAGGAGAGCTTGCTGTAACCGTCACGCAGCAACACCGCCTCGATAGCGGTTTCAAAGACTGTTTCGGAGGTTTGTTTCATGGATTATTTCTGCGTTTTGCTGTTCGCACCCTGTACAAACGCTCGGTAAACCCGCCCTCGTTTTCAAAATCCTGCGCAAGCCGTTCGACCTGTCGATCGAGGAAATAACAGGCAAGGTTCAGCAATGCAAGTGCCCCGTTGGCAGCAAGGCAGGTTGAGGAGAGGGGATAAGGACGAGAACTGACGAAAACGGACTTACACGGACCGCTTGAACTCTCCGTCCGGTTGTCCGTGACCGTCCGTGCCAGTCCGTGTTCGTCCATGTTTTTGCTCTCGCTCACCCATGCCGCGAACGCTTCGACCGTTTGCAGCTTTGCCTGCCTGAATCGCAGCAGCGCAGGGTGGCCTGGCTCCAATTTCGGCAATCCACGGTGGCGTAAAAAATCTTCGTAATCGAGCCTCAGCTCCTCAAGGCTGGCGCGAGCCACCTGAGTCAACTTGAGTTCCGTTTTTTTCGAAGTTGCCGATGCCAGAGAGCCTTCGGCAATATTCTGAACACCGGAACGCGCCGCCTGAACCATCTGATCGTGCGTTCGGCTTCGCCTGTCGATATACCGGTCACAAAAACGAACCGTTATATCGTACGCCAACTGCGCCACCTGAAAGCTTTTCAGTTTGCGGTAGCCGCCATGTTTCGGAATCAGCTCAGACATAGTAAACCATTTTCTTGCCTGCAATGCCACGCACTTCCATCACTGCGAGCCTGTTCAGCCAGTATTCTTGCCTGCATCCTTTGTCCGTCACCCCTCGTCCATTCCTGTCAGTATCTGTCCGTGTCCGCCCGTGTCCGCCCG
>JAAXWL010000001.1 GCA_013334975.1 Chlorobiaceae bacterium | reverse complement strand
CTCATGATCAGATTAAAACACTCTGCACCCGCAGAACCGGCATAGGCGCCGACGGCCTGATACTGATAGACGCATCCGGAACGGCGGACTTCAGGATGAACTACCACAACGCAGACGGTTTTTCTGGCTCTATGTGCGGTAATGGCGGCCGCTGCGCAGTCTACTTCGCGTTCCTCATCGGCATCCGGCCAACCGGCCCACGCTATCACTTCGAGGCCGGGCAGGAGCGGTACGAAGCTGAAGTCACTGGTCATGAATCGGTCAGGCTGCACATGCTCCCGCCAACCGATTTCAGAAATGGCCTGCCTGTCGGAACACGAAACTGCCATTATGTTCATACCGGATCACCGCATGTTCTTGTCTATACGGAAAACCTCGACACTCTTGATGTATTTTCCGAAGGCAAAGCGATACGTCACCGAAATGACCTGTTTCCCGGTGGCACCAACGTCAACTTCCTCGAAGTCACCGCCCCCGACAGCCTCAGTGTCAGAACTTTCGAAAGAGGCGTCGAGGATGAAACCCTTGCCTGCGGCACCGGTGCGGTCGCCTCGGCACTGATGAGTTACCGGTTGGGAAAAATCACCTCTTCGCCAGTCAGGGTCAGGGTACACAGCGGTGACACCCTCATGGTCGGCTTCACCGACACCATGAAGGAGATCTATCTTGAAGGGCCTGCAAGAGTGGTCTACCGTGGAACGGTAACCGTGTAAAAACCTCTCTCAGGAGAGCTTGTCAACAATTCTGTGTAACCGACTGAACGGAGGAAACACCATCCGGCATGAAAAAAGCAGCGTTCTGTCATCTCGCCCCGGATGGGGTACTCCAATGCGACCTCTGCCGTCACTTCTGCAGGATAAGGCCCGGAAGCACCGGCATCTGCCGAACAAGAGCAAACATCAACGGAACGCTGGTCATCCACGGATACGGAGAGATTTCCAGCCAGACTAACGTTGCGGTGGAAAGCACTCCGCTCTACCATTTCATGCCTTCAAGCACAACATGGTCTTTCGAAGCTCCAGGCAGCAATTTCTCCGCTTCTGAAATCCTGAGTCAAAGCAAAGGCCCGATGCACCACTCCGGAGCTGAACTCACTTTCACCACTCCCGAGCAAATTGTCAGCAACGCCATTCGGGAAGGGTGTTCATCGGTCTCCTGCACCGGCACGGAACCCGCTCTTTTGAGCGAATATGCGCTGGAGGTCATGAAGCACGCAAGGCGCTCCGGCCTCATGAACATCTGGAGCAGCAACGGATACCTGTCAAAAAACTGCCTCGATGCCATCCATCCCTGGTTAGACGCCATCACCATCGATCTTCACTCGATGGAGGACGCCTGGTACCGCCGGATGTACCTGGCGCGTCTCGAACCGGTGCTCGACACCCTCCGTCTTGTTTCACGGAGTGACATCCATCTTGAAATCACCTCACGAATCATTCCGGGGTATTCGGAAAAGCCAGAGATCCTCGAACGACTTGCGGGCTTCATCGCCCACGACCTCGGCAAAGAGACCCCCTGGCATCTCATCCCCTTCACACCCGGAATTTCACAGGAAATTCCCGGGACTCCCGCCATTTCGTCAGAGAAACTGGACATCGCCATGAAGATCGGCCTGAAGGCGGGATTATCTTTTATCTACGAAGCACATTCCCACAGCGATACCCTCTGCCCCCAGTGCGGCGCGATGCTGGTCAAAAGAGAGAACGCCTTCAGGAGTTGGCGTATTGTGCGCTTCGATACCGGCGGTCACTGTCCTGACTGCAATGCCTTGTCACCAATTCCGGATTCAACCCTTAACAAGAAATCACTCTGATGCATTCAACCCACGCCCCCCTCGCGTCTGGCACTCCGGCAGCCGAACCTTTTGTCCTTGATTCCTGCGCTGCCAGCAGCAACACTCCTGATAATGCCTTCAGCACCGCAAGACGACAACTCGATGCTGCCGCCGCCGTTATCGGACTCGATCAGGAGGTGCTTGAACTGCTTCGGTGGCCAATGCGTGAAATGCATGTCACCATTCCCGTAAAAATGGACGACGGCTCGGTACGGGCATTCCATGGATTCAGGGTTCAGTACAACGATGCTCGAGGCCCCAACAAAGGGGGAATCCGCTTCCATCCGGACGAAACGATCGATACGGTTCGTGCCCTTGCCGCCTGGATGACCTGGAAAACTGCGGTCATGGACATTCCGCTCGGTGGCGCCAAAGGTGGTGTGATCTGCAATCCGAAATCGATGTCACCCGGCGAACTTGAACGCCTGTCGAGAAGCTATATCCGCCAGGTCGGACGTCTGCTCGGTCTCGAAAAGGATGTCCCTGCACCCGATGTGTATACGACACCGCAAATCATGGCCTGGATGGCCGATGAATATTCCTTCATGCAGGGACATAACGATTTCGGTGTCATCACCGGCAAGCCACTGGCTCTCGGCGGCTCGCTCGGCCGCGGCGACGCCACAGCAAGGGGTGGGATTATCTGTATCCGTGAAGCCGCAAAAATGCTCGGTATAGATCTCAGAGGAAAAACTGTCGCCATCAACGGATACGGCAACGCCGGCTCATTCGCACACAAACTGGCCGTTGAACTGCTCGGCATGAAGGTGGTCGCCGTTTCGGATTCCAGAGGCGCCATTCACCATCCGGACGGTTTCAATCATGCCGCTGTCATGGAACACAAGAAACGAACCGGATCGGTCGCGGCTTTTCCTGGATCAGCTCCCCTGACGAATGGCTCACTGTTCGAACTCGACGTCACTGTACTCATTCCGGCGGCTCTCGAAGATGAAATCAACCACTGCAACGCTCAAAACATCAGGACATCCATCATCGCCGAACTCGCCAACGGCCCAACTACCCCTGAAGCCGACAGGGTGCTGCATGAAAAAGGGGTTTATCTCATTCCCGACCTGCTCTGCAATGCCGGGGGGGTGACGGTATCCTATTTTGAAATGGTGCAGAACACCAGCGGCTGGTACTGGGAAGAGGAGGCGGTGCACGGGCAGCTTGAAAAAAAGATGATCGCGGCATTCAGCACCGTGCACCAGGAAGCCCTCGCCCACAACATTGACCATCGCACGGCAGCCATGATCGTCGCCATACGACGGGTTGCCGAAGCCATGAAGCTGCGCGGGTGGGTCTGACCTGGAGTTTCAGAAGCAATAGCGTTGTTCAGACTGCCAGAACCACAGGAGTTGAACGATCAGAAAAGCCAGGGAACCTCAAGGTATTCGATGCATCAGGTGCTCAGCTGATCTGGATGTCAACAGGTAAGAGACCATTGTTGCTCACGTCAATCGTCAGAAAGACCGCTGCATCAGTCCTTTCTGCGAAGAGGTGAGCAGTGAACTTTTATTACACCCCGGTGCTTTACATAGGAATAATAGACAGGCAGGACCATGGCAATATGGTCCAACTGAACATTATGGGTATTTCACACTATCACTATTCATAAAAATGGAGATTCAACGTATGCAACAATGGGTATGTGTTCCTTGCGGCCATATTTACATTCCTGAAACAGGGGATCCTGACAACGGCGTGGATCCAGGAACTCCTTTCGAAGAGATTCCGGATGACTGGATCTGTCCCGTATGCGGTGTGGACAAATCGTTTTTCGAACCTGTATCCTGAGACTCCCGGAGAAAAAAAACGACATCGGTACCTCTTGACAATCCGGTCAACATCAGTTACCGGATTGCTCTTTTTTCTCATTGACTGGTTGAGGAAGAGTTTCAGTGTGCTCTGCCGCAGACGGAGCCTGCCGGGTACTGTCCTGTAGTGCAGCCTCGCGAATCAGGTTTTCCGGAACACCGATCACTATCGAATCCGCCGACAGGGCGCCTGAAGTATCGGGAGCCCTCATCACTTCGCTGTAATCCGGCACAACCAGCCCGCGTCTGAGCATGACCGAATAGATTCGTGCGGCACGAACCCTGACAAAACGTGATGAACCTGTCGGATTGTACCGGATCGGGTTTGGAAGCACTGCCGCCAGTCTTGACGACTGGCTCGCCGTAAGCTGAGAGGCACTGACACCATAGTAGTGCCGGGTTGCCTCTTCGATACCGTAGATGCCATCGCCCCACTCTGCAATATTGACATAGAGTTCCAGAATACGCCGTTTGGAGAGCGTACGCTCGATACGCCAGGTAAGAATCGCCTCCTTGATCTTTCTCAGCGGATTTTTCGATGGTGAAAGGTACAGATTTTTTGAAAGCTGCTGGCTGATCGTGCTTGCCCCGAATTTGAATTCACCCGCCTTGACATTTTTTTCGATCGCACTCTCGATGGCATCGAAATCAAACCCTTCATGCTGCCAGAAATTACGGTCTTCCGATATGAGTACCGCCTTGACCAGAGATGGCGAGACCTTTTTCAGCGGCACCCACTGCTGTCTGATGGTTCTGTCGACTCCTTCGCGTCTCCAGCCAGCTTCACGGTACTCCATGAATGCGGTTTTTCCGGGATTGTTCTGCGCCAGCCAGGAGATATCCGGCAGAAAAAAAAATCTTGCCACATCGACAAAAAGGAGGAGCAGGATAAAGAAAAAAACGTTTCTGAGTACTTTCATGGGGAAGGTGATCTGTCCGGTTCGAATGATTCGTGTGCAGTTAACAAGTTACGGTTTTGCGACTCCGAAAAAAAAGAGCCCTTCCCTGGAGTCGGGACAGACAATAGTTTTACTGGCTTTATCGGCCAGAAAAACCGGTATAGCGGGCTTACTGAACCACTGAGTATGAGATCAGAACACGAATGGCAACCGGAGCTCCGGACAGGGTGACTGCCGCAAACAATGAAACCGTAACTCCCCATAAAAAAAACAGCAGGAGCGACCCTGCTGTTTTTTCCCGTCTGAACGGCCTCGTATGAGTGGTGAGGAGTACCCTTGGGCAGACTCGAACTGCCGACCAACAGTTTAGGAAACTGCTGCTCTATCCTCTGAGCTACAAGGGTATGAGTTCTTCTCTGGCCGGAAATGTAACAAATAGTTCTTTCTGTGACAAGTGACAAGTTGCCAGTGGCGAGGGATCAGGGAATCGGGGAATCGGGGAAAAATGGACAGTCAGGAGTAACTCTCTTCTCTCGTACAGAGACATCACGTTTATACTGACGTATGATACGTCGCCGTTGATTTTATCCGGATCGAAATCGAAATCGGTATCGGTATCGAAATCGATTGTTTATATAAAAACAGAAAACCCGTTTTTATCCGTATCTATTAAATTATCAGATGGTTATCACAATAAACCACAATTCCCTGTGACTTAGATTCAGCCTCTTTCAAGTAACAATCGATACCGATACCGATTTGGATACCGATTTCGCTGATAAGAGAAATTTCGACTATTTTCCGTTGACACGACACAGCCTTGTCCATTCCCCCCCCCTCACTTCCTTCCGAACATACGGTCCAGCTCGTCAAGCGACAGTCTGATGATGACCGGTCTTCCGTGGGGACAGACATAGGGCATCCGTGTCGCAAACAACCGGTCAATGAGCATCCGCATCTCTTCAATGCCAAGTTTCTGGCCAGTCATGATGGCGTTGCGGCAGGCATAGGATTTGGCAATGTTGTCACGTTTTTCAAGTTTCAGCCTGGAGGCATTCTCCTGATATTCCGTGATCATATCCTGAACAATCGACGCCTCGGTGCCATCACGAACATCCGGAGGAACCCCCTCGATCATCACGCTCATACCGCCGAAAGGACGAATATTGAAGCCAAGCCGGTAAAGCTCATCGCCAATCTCTTCATATACTTCGTATTGCCAGGGCTTGAGGTCGATCTTCTGCGGAAAAAGCAGTTGCTGTGAATTCGGCACCGCCTCATTCATCACATCGACCGCCCGTTCATACAGCACCCGTTCATGAGCGACATGCTGATCGATAATCATAAGACCCGTTTTGATCTGGCAGATGATATACTTGTTGTGCAGTTGCCAGATTTTGGGTTCCTTGTCGGGTGTCACCGGATTCTGTTCGTCCGTCCCGGCTGACTGACCGGAAGAGGGGGTCAGCAAAGATTCCTGCACCATCACCGGCGCACGGAGCTCCGTATCTGCCAGAGCGGCGGCATTGCTCCCGCTGCTGCCGAAAAGAGGCTGCTCATCAACTCCGGAGAGATCGAATGCCCCCTGATGGTAGTTCCTGTAAAGATCTCCGGTCGTGGCCGAGTTTCCTGAAAACGGCGAATATCCGAGTTTTCTGCCAGTAGCAAAAGAGCGCTCGCTCCCTGGATTGCTTCCGGTATCGAATGACTCCCGGGATGAGGCCTCTCTGACTGCTGCTTCAGGGGAAAAATCGTGCAACTGAACTGCCCTTTTGATGACCGGATAGATCATACTCCGAATGCTTCGCTCATCTTCGAACCGAACCTCCAGCTTGGCCGGGTGAACATTCACGTCAACCAGCGAGGGATCGAGCCCGAGAAACAGCAGGGCAAAGGGAGCCTGCCGCTCTGCGAGCAGCTCGCCATAAGCCTGCTGCACCGCCTGAACAAGCATCCTGTTCTGGATAAGACGACGATTGATATAGAAATACTGATCGTACTTCTGCCGCACCATCATGCCCGGCTTGCCAAGGTATCCGCCAATAGAGAGATAATCGTTCTCTTCGATCACCTCAATAAGGCTTTCGCCAAACCCTTCGCCATAAAAGAGGTTCAGGCGTTCGATAACATCAGAAGTACGAAAATGGAACAGCTCCTCATCCTCGTTAATCATGCGCCATTCGATCTCGGGCCAGGCAAGAACGAAAGCCTTGACCGTTTCATAAATATGCCTGAATTCGGTAGCGTTTGATTTGAGAAATTTTCGACGAGCCGGAACATTGAAAAAAAGGTTCCGTACTGCAATAATGGTGCCGGTTTCGCATTGCACCGGCTGGGCCCCTTCAGCTACTCCGCCATCGCTCCTGATCATGGTTCCCAGTTGCTCGACCGATCTGCGGGTTTTGAGTTCAAAATGAGACACCGATGAAATACTGGCCAGCGCCTCTCCCCTGAAACCAAGTGTGCGCAGCACATCGAGATCCTCAACCCCCGATATCTTGCTGGTGGCAAACCGCTCCAGACTCATGAGAGCGTCATCCCGGTCCATCCCGCAGCCGTTGTCAATGATCTGGACAAGCTGCCGACCGGCATCCCTGATAACAACGGTAATGCTGGTGGCACCGGAATCGATGGAGTTCTCAAGCAGCTCTTTGACCACTGAAGCTGGCCGCTGCACTACCTCGCCAGCAGATATCTTGTTGGCAACGATTTCTGGAAGTCTTGCAATGGAGGCCATACACAAAAACACGGTTTTCATTGGGTTTCCAACTGTCTGGCGGAGCACTGCCGATCATCATGTCGCCTGCCGGATTCGGCCCCTGAAAGAACAGCCAAAAACAGACGAATTCCGAAAGCTGTTTCCAGGAGTCCTGAAAACAGGGCGCCCCGTCAACCTTCAACGTCAGCAAAATCATGCACAGAGGCTATGCAGGTCTGTGAGGCGGAAACCTTCAGGGTCAGGCGTGCTTCAACCTGAAAAAAAGTTCTCTGAGCGCCGCTTCGCTGAAGCGGATCTTGTTCTGACGGCGATCTCCGTTCATTGAAAAGGTCTTCGCTTCGACAAGAACCGTTCCTTCGGGAGACTTCGAGGCTACCGCCACGCAGACTGTACCAACAGGTTTCTGCGGTGAACCTCCACCAGGTCCGGCAATACCTGTTGTAGCCACAGCGATATCAACGCCGCTTCCCAGCAGGCAACCTCGCGCCATCTCTGCGGCAACCGGTTCGCTGACAGCGCCATGCTGCTCAAGCGTAACTCTGTCGACGCCAAGCAAAGCGCACTTTGCCTCGTTGCTGTAGGTGACCACCCCCTGGAGAAAACAGCCTGAAGAACCGGGAACGTCGGTCAGGCGACTCGATACCAGCCCGCCCGTGCACGACTCGGCAACGGCAACGGTCAGCTTGTTTTCAAGCAGCGTCCCGACAACGACCTCCTCAAGTGTCATCTCAGAAGTTGCATAAACATAAGAACGGGCTTTCGAGACAATGTGTTCAACCACCCGCCGGTTCTCTTCATCAACCTCTTCAAGGGAGCTCCCCCGGGTGCTCACCATGAGGCTGACCCCAGCGGTATGCGGCAGATAGGAGAGCGTCGTGCCCGATGGAAGGCTCTCCTCCACAGGGGCGATCATGGCCGAAAGTTGCGTTTCGCCGATCCCCACGGTCATGACGGGGGTATGCCGGAGAAAAGAGTGAGAAAGCTGCGCAAAAAAGGGAATGACCGTCCCCTTCATCATGGCTTCCATCTCAACCGGAACTCCCGGCAAAAGCACGAGATGCCGGTGATCAAAACGCGAACCGCAATCGATGATCATGCCGGGAGCCGTGCCGACTGGATTGGGCACCGTTACCGACTCTTCAATAACCATCGCCTGCTCTTTCATACTCTCACTCACCGGCCGCCCTCCTCGGTGAAAAATATCAGCAATCCTTTCAAAAGCATCCTCATCGAGCACCACCCCCCTGCCCAGAAGCTCCTGCACGGCCCTGCGGGTCCGGTCGTCACTGGTTGGGCCGAGACCGCCAGTCATCAGAACGACCTCCGTCCCGGCAAGTGCGGAGAGCACTGCATCGGCAATATCCCTGGGATCGTCGGAACAGGTGACAATCCGGCTTGCAGAAATACCGATGGCGCCAAGCTCGCGCGCCATAAAGGGGGCATTGGTGTTGATCCTGTGTCCCTTGAGCAATTCGTCGCCTATTGAGATAATGGTCGCGTTCATAGCCTCCTCACTCCAGGTAGCTGGCAATCCTGAGAATATCAGCAAAAACACCGCCTGCGGTCACCTCTCCCCCGGCTCCCGGGCCCTTGACCACGAGCGGGGTCAACCGGTAGCGGTCTGTGGTAAACACCACCAGATTCTCGGTACCGTTCAGACCGGCAACGGGACTGTGCAGGGGCACCCGCTTCAGCCCCACCTTCGCCTTTCCATCCTTGAGTTCACCGGTATAGGCGATCGTCATGCCCTCGCGGGCAGCGCTCTCCATCTCTTCGGTATACCAGTCGTCAATCGAGGAGAGCTGCAAGAGAAACGACTCCGCCGTCATCTCGCCACGGCACGACTCTGGCACCAGGCTCTGGCACTCCACCTCATCATACTCCAGCCGGTACCCAAGTTCCCTGCCGAGAATGAGGAGTTTTCTGGCGAAATCGGCGCCGGAGAGATCGTCCCGTGGATCGGGCTCGGTGTAGCCTGCCGCTTTGGCACCCCTGACGATTTCGCTGAACCGGCCCCCCTTGCGAAGTTCGTTGAAAATGAAGCTCAGGGTGCCCGACAGCACCCCTTCGATACAGATGATCCTGTCGCCACTGTTCTTCAGGTCACTGAGGGTGCTGATGATCGGCAGACCAGCGCCAACGTTGGTCTCATACAGAAACCTTGCATTACTTGACCTCTCGGCATCCTTGATCTTGCGGTACAGCTCCCATGGTCCGGCCATACCGAGCTTGTTTGCCGTCGCGACGGAGATATTGGCCTGAAGCAGCCGGGGATAGCTCTCGGCGACCTGTCGGCTCGCCGTGCAATCAACCACGACCGTATTGTGCAGGTTCTGCGCCTGAATAAGGGTGATATAATGACCAAAGCCTTCGTGTCCCTCTCGTGGATACAAAGCCTCCTTCCAGTGATCCAGATCGATCCCTTGCCTTTCAATCCTGATAGTCCTGGTGTTTGCCAGCCCGGAAACCACAATATCGAGTTCCATCTCTCGCTGCAAGGTGGAACGGTGAGCCCTGATCTGGCTGATAAGATTCCTGGCAATGGTACCGGTTCCGGCGATAAAGACGTGCACCTTACGCATCGAGAGAAAGAAGGACTCATGAATGCAGTTGAGCGCTTTGTCCTCGTCGCTGCTGTCGATAACCAGAGAGATGTTCATCTCGTTTGCCCCCTGGGCTACGGCAATCACATTGATGCCATTCTTGCCGAGCGTCTCGAAGAGCTGCGCTGATACACCGGGATGACCAGACATCTTGTTACCGACCACAGCCACCATCGCCAGGTCGTGCCGAACACTGACCGGATCGATACGCCGCTCCTCGATCTCACGGGCATACTCCTCCTCAAGCACCTTTTTGGCCATCGGCGCCTGTCCTGGAGCAATGGCCAGGCTGATTGACTGTTCAGAGGAGGCCTGAGAGATAAAAATGATATTGATACTGTGCCTGGCAAGACATGAAAACAATCTGGATGCCGTACCCGGTACCCCGGCCATGCCGCTTCCTGAAAGACTGAGCAACACGACGTGATTGATCGAGGTCAGACCGGTAACCGTCCTCGGATGAGCCTCCTGTAATGGCGGCTCCTTTCCTATTCTGGTACCGGGACTTTCCGGATTGAATGAATTCTTGATCAGCAGCGGTATTCCGGCTTTCATGACCGGCTGCACGGCAAGCGGATGAAGTACTTTCGCTCCGGCATGGGAGAGCTCCATCGCCTCGGCATAGCTGATCAGCGGAATAACTTTGGCATCCGACACACGCTTCGGATCGGCACTGTAAAAACCATCCACATCGCTCCATATCCACACCGCTTCTGCGTGTAAAGCCGCACCGAGAATCGTTGCGGTGAAATCAGAACCGCCCCTGCCGAGGTTGGTCACACTACCGTCTGGTGCGGCGGCAATAAAACCGGTCACGACCGGTACCGGATCAAACGTTCTGAACCTTTCATGAATCAGTTTTCCCGTTGCAAGCCGATCAACTTTGGCAAAGCAGTAATTCTGGTCGGTCACAATCAGGTTGCGGGCATCGACTCCTTCCGAGCGAATCCCTGACTGCTGAAGGAACAGACTCACGATCTGGCTGGAAAACCGCTCTCCATAGCTCAGAATAAGCGCCTGGCTTTTGGCGGACAGCTCCCTGAGAAGACAAACCCCGTGAAGCACATCGTTCAGCTCCGTCATCAGCCCCCGAAACCATGGGCCTGCACCGAAAGGGTCACCCGGAAACAGCTCCTGAATGATTCCTTCATGCACAGCCGAGATCGCGCCGAGCTTCTGGCGCCAAACATCATCGCCTTTTCCGGCCAGAGTGGCTGCTTCGGCAAGTCTGTCGGTCACACCCCCCACCGCCGATACCACGACGACAAGCGGAGTGTGATTCAATTCACGCCTGATAATGCTGGCGACGTTACCGATTTTTGCCGCCGACGCAATCGACGATCCTCCGAACTTGAATACCCTCATCTTCAACCTTGCTGCGTTACCATTATAAACAGACCCTCTAATTTCTCACGGACAAGTCAATAATACAAACTGGAAAAGCACTCTTTTTAAGAGTTTGGGGAAAACCGGGAAATTCTGCTGAGCGACCAAAGCTCTGCAAAACAGGTTTTATAAGTCCTGTACGACCTATAAGACCTATAGGACTTATTCTTGTTCTTCCCTCCCCCTCAAAACACAGAAAGCGCCCTGAAACCGGACGCTTTCCTGAGCATATCTTCTGTAATCGCAGGAATCACTGCTTCAGCGCATCAGCACCAGCGACGATCTCGCTCAACTCCTTGGTAATGGCCGCCTGACGAGCCCTGTTGTAACTGATGTTCAGCAGACGGATAAGCTCCTTGGCGTTTTCGGTAGCCGAATCCATAGCTCCCATCCTGGCCGCCTGCTCGGCAGCATTGGACTCCAGCATGACTCGCCAGACCTGGGTATGCAGATGCTTCGGCACCAGCTCGTCGATAATGGCGCCCGGTGATGGTTCGTAAAGATACTCGCTGCCGGCATCGGCCTTGCCCTTGCTCTCTTCCGGAACGATAGGCAGAAGCTGTTCCGTCCTGAGATTGGGAGAGAGCACTGACTTGAACTCGTTGTACACCAGCATAACCCTGTCCGCTTCGCCACTCAGGTACATCTTCGATGCGGTATCGGCAATCTCCCTGGCAGTGGTGAACGCGAGGTTCTGAAAGACCCCAGGGTAGGCTGAGGTCAGCTTGTATCCTCTCTTGCGGAAAAACTCCGTGCCTTTCGTACCGGCGCAGATCAGGGTCACCTCGCCTTTTGCATGGAGTGCGGCGAAATCCTCATGGATGACCCGCTGAGCCATCTTGATTATATTGGTATTGAAACCGCCGCAAAGCCCCCTGTCGGATGTGACCAGAATGACCAGCACTTTTTTCACCTCTTCACGGGGTGAGAGCAGAGGATTGAGCGATGTATCAACCTTGCTGGTCAGAGAGGCGAGCATCTCCTTCATTTTCCGGGCATACGGACGGGCCTGGACTGCCCGTTCCTGCGCCCTTCTCAGCTTGGCCGCAGCAACCATCTTCATGGCTTTGGTCACCTGCTGCGTGGATTTGATACCCTTGAGACGTATGCGTATATCCTTTAAAGTAGGCATGTATTCCGAAACATTGTTGGTATTGCCGAAAAACTTGCGGTGGCCACGGTGTTCCCGTAGGCCTCCGTATCACTCTTGACCTCAGGCTTTCACTCTCTCCCTGAAAGAGGCAATGTACTTTTCAGCCACTGCCTTCAGTTTGGCTGTCATATCGGCCTCGAGCGCACCGGTAGTGGCAATCGAAGACAGAATCTCGGGATGCTTCTGCTCGAGCATACCGAGGAACTCCTCTTCAAAACGGCGGATATACTTGAGTTCAATCGAATCGAGCATACCCTGGGTACCTACATAGATGATCGCCACCTGCTTCTCTACCGGCATCGGAATATACTGACCCTGCTTGAGGATCTCCACCAGACGGGCACCCCTGTCGAGCTGGGCCTTGGTGGTCTTGTCAAGGTCTGAACCAAATTTTGAGAAGGCTTCGAGTTCGCGGAACTGGGCAAGATCGAGCCTCAGTGTACCGGCAACCTTTTTCATCGCCTTGATCTGGGCAGCACCGCCAACGCGGGAAACCGAGATACCGACGTTAATGGCCGGCCTCTGACCGGAGTTGAACAGGTTCGACTCAAGGAATATCTGGCCATCGGTAATTGAAATCACGTTGGTCGGGATATAGGCTGACACGTCACCAGCCTGGGTCTCGATGACCGGAAGCGCCGTGAGGCTGCCCCCACCCTTGACAATAGCCTTCAGCGGTTCCGGAAGGTCGTTCATTTTCTTGGCCACCTCGATATCGTCGGTGATCTTAGCAGCTCTTTCAAGCAGACGGGAGTGCAGGTAGAACACGTCGCCGGGGTAGGCTTCGCGTCCCGGAGGACGACGCAGAAGCAGTGAGAGCTGGCGGTAAGCAACAGCCTGTTTGGAAAGATCGTCGTAGATAACCAGCGCATGGCGACCGGTATCGCGGAAGTACTCACCGATGGTCGCACCAGCAAATGGCGCGATGAACTGCAAGGGAGCCGGGTCGGAGGCCGTGGCCGAAACGACCGTAGTATACTCCATGGCACCGAATTTTTCAAGCGTGTTGACCACCTGGGCAACCGTCGATCCCTTCAGTCCGATAGCAACATAGATGCACTGAACACCTTTGCCCTTCTGGTTGATAATGGTATCGAGCGCCACGGCGGTCTTGCCGGTCTGGCGATCGCCGATAATCAACTCGCGCTGGCCGCGACCAATCGGAATCATGGCGTCGATAGCCTTCAGACCTGTCTGAAGCGGTTCATGAACCGATTTACGGAAAATGACGCCAGGAGCCCTGCGCTCAAGCGGCAGACGGATATTGGCATCAATCGGGCCTTTACCATCAATGGGTTCACCGAGAGGATTGATAACCCTTCCAAGCATGGCCTCACCGACAGGAATCGACGCGAGAATGTTGGTTCTTTTAACCGTATCACCTTCCTTGACCGAGTTTGACGCAGCGAAAAGCACAGCACCGACATTGTCTTCTTCGAGGTTTAAAGCCATTCCCATCACCTTGTTGGGAAACTCAAGAAGTTCGCCGGCAGCAACATTTGATAAACCGTAAATACGGGCAATACCGTCACCAACCTGCAAAACTGTTCCTACATCATAAACATCCGCCTCCGACTCGAAGCCGGCAAGCTGCTTGCGGAGTATGGAAGACACCTCATCGGGTCTGACTGCTGTTGACATGTGGAAATCGATAGGTTATTGTTAAGAAAAGAAAAAGATTCTCCGTACCTTCTCATGAATCCGGCTACGGCCCGTAACCCTCCAAAAAATGAAAGCCAAATTTAATGAAAAGCTTTTAGTTATTCAAATGCCAGAGCCAATTTGGATCATCGACATTTGTGGAGCAACCCCGATACCATACCGATTCAGGAATTTTGCCCTGTAACATGCCATGAAAACCGTCACTGGATTTGCGTCAGCAACGGTAGGAAACGTCGCTTGTGGTTTTGACGTACTCGGGTTCGCTATTACCGAACCCGGTGATGAAGTTGTGCTGACACTTCATGCAGACCGCAAAAGTGACTGCCCCGTATCAATCACCGCCATAGAGGGTGACGGCGGAGCCTTACCACTTGACCCGAGAAAAAACACCTCAAGTTTCGTCGTACTCAAGCTTCTTGAATACCTGCGGACCTCACGTGGTATAAGCTTTGACGGACATATTGACCTGGTGCTCAAAAAAAACCTGCCCCTCTCCAGCGGCATGGGCAGCAGTGCGGCCAGTGCCGCTGCAGCGCTGATCGCCGCCAATGAACTTCTCGGATCACCCTGCACCAGAATGGAGCTGGTTCATTTTGCCATCGAAGGTGAGCGGGTTGCCTGCGGATCAGCTCATGCCGACAACGCCGCACCTGCGATACTGGGCAATTTCATCCTGATACGAAGCTATCATCCGCTCGACCTGATCACCATCAAACCCCCGAAAAACCTCTTCTGCTCTCTGGTTCACCCGCACACCGAGCTCAAAACTTCATTCGCCCGATCCGTGCTGCCCAAAACGATTCCGCTTTCGACAGCCACCCAGCAATGGGGCAATGTCGGCGCACTGATTTCCGGACTGTTGATGGAAGATTACGACCTGATCGGCCGCGCGCTGGTCGATGTCATCGCCGAACCTAAACGGGCGCCACTCATTCCGGGCTTCTACGACGTCAAGCAGGCCGCCCTCGATTCGGGCGCTCTCGGATGCAGTATCGCCGGTTCGGGTCCGTCTGTCTTCGCCTTTTCATCCTCGAAAATAACTGCCGAAAAGGTTGGCGTCGCCATGCGGGAGGCATTCCTGCACTCTAAAGCCAAACTGCTTTCAGATATGTGGGTGTCACCGATCTGCAGCCAGGGCGCACGAACCATCAGCTCAACCCCATGAACGCATGACGATATGATTTTTTACAGCACCACGAAAACATCAGCACCGGTTTCTCTGAAAAAAGCCACACTCGAAGGACTTGCTCCTGACGGCGGACTTTACGTCCCCTCAACGATGCCCCACTTCTCGCGTGAAGAAATTGATCTGCTCCAGAGTGGCTCATTCAAAAACATAGCGTTCGCTATCGCCAAGAAGTTCGCTGGTGACGAAATACCACTCGATGCCCTCTCCCGGCTTGTTGAGGAATGCTTTACCTTTGAAACACCACTCCACCAACTTGACACCGACACCTATGTCGAAGAGCTGTTCCACGGCCCGACGCTGGCCTTCAAGGATTATGGCGCCCGTTTTCTTGCAAGACTGACCGGATTTTTCGCTGCTCTGGATCGCCGGATGATCACCGTGCTGGTCGCAACGTCAGGCGATACCGGAAGTGCTGTCGCTTACGGCTTCCACGGCATCCCTGACACCAGGGTTATACTGCTTTACCCTTCGGGCAAGGTAAGCCGACTTCAGGAACAACAACTCACCACTGCCGGCGATAACGTTTTTGCCCTCGAAGTCAAAGGTGATTTCGATGACTGCCAGCGCCTGGTCAAGCAGGCCTTTGTCGATGACTCACTCCGGCAGAAACTGACCCTGACCTCGGCCAACTCCATCAACATATCTCGTCTGATCCCCCAATCCTTTTACTATGCCTGGGCCTCCCTGCAACTCGCTGATCGGCACCCCGGCCACCTGCCCCTCTTTTCGGTACCCAGCGGCAACTATGGCAACCTCACCGCCGGCGTCATGGCCAAAATGATGGGCTTCCCGATAGGCCATTTCATTGCCGCATCGAACGCCAACGACAGTGTCACCCGCTACCTTGAAGAGGGACGTTTCGAGCCGAAACAGACCGTCAGAACGCTCACCACCGCCATGGATGTCGGCAATCCAAGCAATTTCTCACGGCTGCTGCATTTCTATAACGGAAATTTCCGGAGCATGGGTCAGGATATTACCGGCATAGCCGTTTCGGATGAAGAAACCGTCGAGACCATCAGATCGGTCTATCAGCAATACCACTATATCATGGATCCACATACCGCCGTCGGATACCGTGCACTTGAACAATACCGTCGGCAACATCCCGGTAAAGCATCACCCGGTGTGGTGCTTTCAACCGCCCATCCGGTCAAGTTCGACGATGCCATCATGAAAGCCATCGACAGGGCGGTACCTCTGCCGAAAGCGATGGAAACGATCATGAACAAGCCAAAAACAGCCACCATGATCGGCAACCGTTATGAAGAACTGGCCCGATTCCTCTCCGGTCTCGACCGGTAAGCAACCATAGCGCAACGCCCATGAATCTTCAGACGATTCTTTTTTTCCTGGTCATTATCCCGGTCATGTTTTTCGGGTTGGTCTGGTCACTCATCCTGAACCTCTTCGAGCCGGGCGGGGACGGGTTTCACAATGTTGCCGCATGGTGGGGCCGTTTCTCGGCGAAGCTGCTCGGAATAACGATCGAGATTGAGGGGGAAGAGAACTACCGGCGTGACCTGACCTATCTGGTCGTCAGCAATCATGCCGGCATGGCCGACATTCCGCTGATTCTCGGAACGATAAAGCTCAATCTCCGTTTTGTTGCCAAAGAAGAACTCGGAAAAATTCCTGTCTTCGGCTGGGCGCTGAAAACAGGGGGCTATGTTCTGATCAAGCGCGGACAAAGCAGAGAAGCCCTTCAAAGTATGTTACAAGCCGTCACCACCCTCAAAAAGGGCCCATCGATCCATATCTTTCCTGAAGGCACGCGATCACAAACCGGGGCCATTCTGCCGTTCAAGCGCGGGGCGTTCATCATAGCACAGAAAGCCGGCGTACCGGTGCTTCCGGTCACCATCATTGGCAGTCACCTGATTACCCCGAAAAAAAGCCTGAAAATCAACAAAGGCAAAATCCGCCTGATCATCAGCAAGCCTATCGAACCCGGCCGGTACCGTAGTGTCGAAGAGCTTATGAACGAAACCTTCAGGATCATCAAGGGAAATCTGGGATAGTTACCCCGATGCCCCGAGTGCAGAAAAGGGACTGAGAAGAAAAGGTACCAAAAAGACGAAAAGAACATAAGGGACTAAAAAGAAAAAAGGCCTCCTCCTGAATCCTGATAGCTTTTCAAGCTTAAGCTGTCGTATTTTAAAGTACCATTGACTTATCCAAATCCAAATCGGTATCAGGATCGAAATCGATTCTTTGTATGAAAAAAGAAAACCGTACTCTGGCCCTATCAGTATGATTATCAAATGGTTATAACAATAAACCACAATTCACGATGAGTTGTGGTTCAGCCTCTTCAGGTGGAAATCGATACCGATACCGATTTGGATACCGATTTCGATGATAAAGGAAATTCCGACTATTTACCGTTGACGCAACACTAACTCCTTGAATCCTGAATCCTAACCCTCAGCGCTCAGGTTCCTGAAGAGATTGACCATCTCGATGGCGGCAAGCGCGGCATCAAACCCCTTATTGCCGGCCTTGGTGCCAGCCCTCTCGATAGCCTGCTCCAGATTCTCGGTAGTCAGCACACCAAATGAAACCGGAATCATCGTCTCCATGCCTACCTGGGCGATACCTTTGGTTGCCTCGGCAGCGATGACGTCGAAATGAGGGGTTGATCCCCGGATAATCACCCCGAGTGTGATCATCGCATCATATTTGCCTGAAAGGGCGGCTTTTCTGGTTACCGATGGCAACTCGAACGCTCCGGGACACCTGATAATGGTGATTTTATCTGCCGAACCTCCATGCCGAACGATGCAATCGATCGCTCCCTCGACAAGCTTCTGACCGATAAAATCGTTAAACCGTGAAACCACGAGCCCGAACCTGATGCCCTCGGCAATCAGTGAGCCTTCAATATTCTGAACCTGCATAAGAGTAATGTGTTAAGTGCTGAGTGTTAGGGACTGGGTACTGGGTAATAGGTACTGGGGACTGGGTTTTCTCTTACACCTAATCCCTATTCCCTAATACCTATTTCCCTAATCATAACCCATCATTTTTTCGATCAGTTCGATAATTACATGTCCCAGAGCGATATGACACTCCTGGACACGGTCTGCGCCGGTATGCGGCACCACAATCGACAGGTCGGCTTGCCGGAGAATCGCCCCGCCGTCACCTCCAAGCAATGCAAGTGTGCCGAGTCCCCGTTTCCGGGCTGTCTCCATCGCCTTCAGGACGTTCGGGCTGTTCCCGCTGGTTGAAAGCCCGAAAAGCAGATCACCCTTACACCCGAGGGCATCGACCAGCCTGGAAAACACTTCATCGAATCCGAGATCATTGCCTCCGGCAGTCAGCGCCGAGGTATCGGTGGAAAGCGCGATAGCCGGAAGTGCCGGACGATTCACGCTGCTGCGGTACCGTATAGTCAATTCTGCTGCCAGGTGCTGGGCGTCGGCTGCACTACCCCCATTACCGCAGAGAAGCAGCTTGCCGCCCTCCCCGAACGTCTCGGCGATCATGCGCGCCATAGCTACCACAGCCTGACTGTTCTGCCGGGCAACACTCTCCTTGAGACGAGCACTGTAAAGAAGCCTGTCGAGCACGATCTCCTCGTATCGGGTGCCTCCGAGGCTTCCCTCAGAACACTTGCAGTGCCGAGTCATGGTGTAGCTGCTTTGTTAAAATTTCATCCAATATATAGAAAAAAAAGATCGGCCGGATCAGTCCGATTGGCCGGATCAAAAAAAGGTCGTCTCGAAAAACAGTTTCGAGACGACCTGATAAAAATCAACAGCAAAGAAGCGTTCAGTGATACTTTGCGCTCTCCTCCTTGACGAACTCGACGAGGCACTTCAGGTTGGCCGGATCGACGTCAGGCAGAATGCCGTGACCAAGATTGAAAACATGACCGGAGCAGTCGGTGTGCTGACCAAACTGCCTGAGAATCTTGGCTGCTTCGGATTTTATCTTTTCCGGTGTACCGTACAGCACCGTCGGATCCATGTTGCCCTGGAGGCAGACGCGATCGTTGAGCTCCCTGCGTGCCTTGGCAATGTCGATGTTCCAGCCGAGACCAACGGCGTCAGAGCCTGCGTCGGCGATATCGGACAAAATCGTATTCATGTCCTTGGCAAACACAATAACAGGAATTTCAGGATATTTTGCCTTGACAGCAGCAACATTCTGCTTGATGTATGGCAGGGCAAATTCGCGATAGTCATCCTCAGAGAGCGCGCTTGCCCAGGAATCGAATATCTGGATAGCATCGGCACCAGCCTCGACCTGTTTGAGCAGGTAGGCGCTGATGCAGTTGGTGATCTTCTGGAGCAGCTGGTGAGCCATCTTCGGTTCACGATACATCATCTTCTTGGCGAAGGCATAGTTTTTCGAGCCGCCGCCTTCTACGGCATAGGTAAAGAGCGTCCATGCCGCACCGGAGAAGCCGATAAGCGGCACGCGGTTGTCAAGCTCCTTTTTGGTAAGGCGGATGGCATCGAGCACATAGCCAAGCTTCTCGTCAACATCGGGATCGATCAGCTTGTCGATGTCACCCTGGGAGCGAATCGGAGGGGTCAGCTTGATCCCCTTGGTCTCGATAATCTCGACATTCATGCCCATGGCTTCGTTGACCACGAGAATGTCGGAGAAGATGATGGCGGCATCCACACCCATCAGATCGACCGGCTGAATCGTGACTTCACAAGCCAGTTCAGGCGTTTTGCACAGGGTCAGAAAATCGGTTTTCTCCCTGACTGCGCGATATTCCGGCAGGTAACGACCTGCCTGGCGCATTACCCAGATTGGTGTACGGGGGCACGACTGTCTTTTCAACGCCCTGAGAAAAAGATCATTTTTGAGCATGGAGTGCGATGGTTATTAATGTTGTAAAAAGTGCTGCCCCTCTGACCGGGAGGTGCAGGAAACCTTGAGGACACTGAGAACGAAAGTGCAAAAGTACACTTTTTCAGTCGTTTTTGAAAACCTGTCCGATTCCTGCACCACCCGGTTGGCATCCGGCTGATCAGACGGTCACAATATGACGACGAATGCCCAGCTGACGCTCAGAATATCCAAGTGCCAGACCGACCACCTCCGAAAGGTGAAACACGGGAATCGAGCCTCGAAGACCCGACTGCCGGAGCGCTTTGGCCTGATATCCGTCCAGCACGGTATGGCAAAGCGGACAGGGAGTGACGATGCAGTCGGCTTTCGCCTCCATAGCCTCCCGCAGGGCTTCGGCAGCCACGTTCAGGGACTCCTCTTCGGCCACCAGCAGCGTATGAAAACCGCAGCACCGATTTTTGTGCTCATAAGGAATCGACTTGCCACCAAGCGCGTCAAGCAGAAGATCGAGTGAGGTCGGCTCAAGGGGATCATCCTTGCCGAGAACGCTTGAGGGACGAAGGATATGACACCCATAAAACGGTGCGATGCGAAGTTTGGAAAGGGGAGTTTTCACCTTCTTGCGGATCGTGTCGAGACCGACATCGTCGATCAGCACCCAGAGCAGGTGTCGCACCTGTGAGGTACCGCGATATTCGAGCCCCTCTTTGCCGAGAATCTCGTTGACCTCTCTTTTCAGTTCGACCGATTCGTCGAGCTTTTTCTTTGCCGTCCTGATGGTCATCAGACAAGTATTGCAGGAGACGACCAGATCAAGCCCCTGCTTTTCGGCAAGAGCGATATTCCTTGCATTGACCAGCGCAAAATGTTTGGGACTCACAAAGTCGAGATTGCTTCCGCCGCAACAGGCGCTCTCGTGCATCTTCACCATCTCGATACCGAGGTCTTTCTGCCAGAGGTCAATCGATCGATCGACCTCTTTGGTCATCGATTCATTGATACAGCTCTGGTAATAAGCGTAACGCTTCATACTGCTATTCTCCGGATTTTTTTTGATGATCCTTCGTAACATGGCCGGTCATCTCCCTGAACTCTTTACGGAGGGCATCGATGCCTTTCGACGCCTTTACCAGGGGAGGCGGAGGGGGTGTACGACGTTTCAGTACCATTTTGAAGGCCATGGGAAGCAGATTCTTCACAGTCCATGCAATACCATTGGTCCTGATCGGCAAGGTGGCCTCAACAAGTTTGCCCTTCTTTGCGATATCATCCATAAAGGCTTCGGCATGCCGGGCGCCGCTGGTATCCTTGGTTCCCCGACGTTCGATAGCATCCTCCCTGATGCCGTGGATGGCATCCATAATCGGGATATGTTTGACGCATGTCTCCTGGCAACGGTAGCAATGGGTGCAGTCCCAGACACCGTGGTCTTTGACCAGACCAGCAAGACGCTGGTCATGAATGCCATCGCGGCTATCGACGTTCATCCGGTATGATTTGAGCAGAACTGCCGGAGAAACATACTCCTGGTGAGCCCGGAGTATGGTGCACTCCGAAACGCATGATGCGCAGAGAATGCAGTCGGTAGCTTTATCATAGGTCAGAAACTCCTTCTCGGAAATGAGAAACTCCTTCTTGCCCCACTCATCCTCGGGCATTCTGGAATCAACCCAGTTCGAATGCTTCTTCATTTTGCCGACCAGAGGATCCATCTCAACCACCAGATCCTTAATGAGAGGAAGATTCCTGAGCGGTTCAATCCTGATGATCCCCGTCTCCCTCGACCGATCGAGTTCGTCCCAGACCTGGGTGGTACAGGCCAGCTTGGAGATGCCATTGATCCTCATGGCGCAGGAGCCGCAGATACCTGCCTGGCAGAACGCGCGGAAGGTTACCGTAGAATCGACATGCTCCTTGATATAGTTGAGAGCCCTGAGCACGGTAATACCCTTTTCGAGCTTGATCGTGTAATCATCAAAATAGGGCTTGCTGTCAACCTGAGGGTTAAACCGGTGAACCCTGAAGGTCACATCCCGGCTCTCCACATGATGTTGTATCGTTGTATCGCTCATGAAATATCATCGGTTAATAAGTTCGTTCCTGAAGCTCATACCGGCCCATGGTAACCGGTTTGAATCCGATCCTTGGATGCCCTTCCTCATAGGTGTAAATCGTGTGTTTGTGCCACTTTTTGTCGTCACGCACTGGAAAATCGTTTCTGGTATGCGATCCGCGGCTCTCCTCCCTGGCCAGCGCACCAGCCGCCACGGTTGCGGCAAGATCGAGCATGTTTTTCAGTTCGAGCGCCTGGAGCAGATTGGTGTTGTATATATCACCCGTATCAAAAACCCTGACGTGGCTGAATCGCTCCGTGAGCGATTCGATATCTTCGATCCCCTTCCTGATTTTCGAGGCTTCCCTGAAAATACCAACATTCAGTCCGAGCGTCTGTCCCAGCTCTTCGCGGAGAGCACCGTAACGTTCGTAATGTCCCTTCGGCTGCATGAAACCTCTGAGATCATGCTCGATACGGGTGACCTCGGATTCCGGAATGGCTGACGGATTGAATTTCCCTGACTCTTCGGCAGCAGCTCTTCCGGCAATCCGACCGAAAACAAGAATATCGAGGAGTGAATTACCACCCAGGCGGTTGGCGCCATGGACCGAAACACAGCCGCACTCCCCGGCCGCATAGACACCTTCCATAATGGTGCGCCCGTAATTGTCCGTATCTATCCCTCCCATCGAGTAATGGGCCGTTGGTCTGACCGGCACCGGCTCGTCGATCGGGTCGACACCCTCGAAATACATACACATCTCCCTGATCTGAGGTAGACGCGACTTGATGATATCGGCGCCCAGATGCCTGAGATCGAGAAGCAGATACTTACCGGCAGGACTATCCAAACCACGCCCTTCGAGAATTTCTGTCTCAAGCGATCGGGAAACCAGGTCACGCGGGCCGAGTTCCATCTTTTCCGGAGCGTACCGCGCCATAAAACGCTCACCGAGAGCATTGACCAGGTAACCGCCCTCGCCTCGCGCACCCTCGGTCACCAGCAGGCCGCTCTTGCGCAGACCCGTCGGGTGAAACTGCACGAACTCCATATCTTTGAGAGGAATACCGGCACGATAAGCGATAGCCTGCCCGTCTCCCGTATTCCCGGCTGCATTGCTGGAGCGGTTCCAGTACATTTTGGAATATCCTCCGGTAGCGAAGATAACCGTCTTTGCAGGGAATGCCTCGATCTTGCCGGTCTTGATGTTCATGGCGATGAGACCACGGGAACGGCTCCCCTCAACGCTGAGATCAATCGCGAAATATTCGTTGAAGAAGAACACTCCCTTGCGCAGACACTGCTCGTAGAGTGTCTGCAGAATGGTATGGCCTGTTTTGTCAGCACAATAACAACAGCGAGGGCGACCGGCGCCGCCGAAAGGACGC
Organism: Chlorobiaceae bacterium; assembly: GCA_013334975.1. Taxonomy (GTDB): domain Bacteria; phylum Bacteroidota; class Chlorobiia; order Chlorobiales; family Chlorobiaceae; genus Chlorobaculum. Next base: position 64,416 of record JAAXWL010000001.1, on the reverse strand, counting down.
TGGGCGATGGTTTTGTCGTCCAGCCTCGACCATGGAGTCCCCATGTTATCGAGTTCACGAATGATTTTGGGAGCCTCAGAACAAAGCACCTCGACGGCATCCTGGTCGGCAAGGTAATCGCTGCCCTTGATCGTATCGAAAATATGCATCTCGACCGTGTCATCCTTGGCCTTGTTGGCCAGGGCGGCATTGGCGCCGCCCTGGGCAGCCGAAGTGTGGGAACGGTTCGGATAGATCTTCGAAATCACGGCTACATTCAGACCAGGATTGGTCTTCATGGCCTCCATGGCCGCATAAAGGCCAGCACCGCCGCCACCGACGATGACGATATCAAATGGTTTCATAGACAATCGGAAATCCGTGCATACCTGCAACATTGCAGGCATGCTGGTTGGAAAAAGGGCTCGCATTCAACGTGGCGAAACCCGTGCATTCATGAATAGATACCGACCAGGCCAAAAGCCGGTCAACGACAGACTGGATTACAGCGCGATATGATCGTCATGCACCGGAAGTTCCTCGACGGCATGAAGGACATCCGACATATTGAGGATACCAATAACCTTGTTGTTGTCCATGATGGTGAGCCTCCTGATGTTGGTGCGTTTCATGAGGCGCAGGGCATACTTGATCCGCATACTCGGATTGACGCTGATGATCGGTTTGCTCATGATCTGGAAAACCGGCGTGTTCCATGGATCACGGTGCAGATCTTCTCCAGGGTCGATCACTTTTTCAAGAATGTCCTTTTCGGTCACGATGCCGTAACAGTCATCCTCATTGCGAGGTTCGACCACGATGCCGCTCTCTCCTGTCTTTTTCATGAGCTGCAGCGCTTCGGCAACGGTCGAACTGCCCTTGATGGTATGGAAATCCTTCTGCATCAGGGCTGAAACCGGCAGGGTCCTTAAGGTAATAAGCTGATCCATGTCAATGTTCTCTCGTTTAAAAAAGGACAGAGTGTCCCTTTACTATTGCTTGAAAACTAATAGCGTAGAAGCTATGTCGGACTGTTTGAACTGAAAGGAAGGTATGCCCCTGGGCCATGTAGCCTGAAAAGCATAATCTCATAAGAAAAGCAAAGCTGAATCAAAAATCAAGCGAACGGAGAAAAAATCAGCTTATGCCGTGCGCTTTTTTATAAGCCGCCCAGTTCAGCTTCAGATCGATGAACCGCTCGACATCACGCTGGAGCAGGAACGGATTCGTCTTTTTTTCACGTCCGACAGTCGACGTGGGAGCGGCGCCATAGTCATGGCCAGGAAAGACCACGGTCTGTTCAGGCAGACTCATCACCCTTTCGTGCAGCGAGCAATACTCCTGCCGGGCATCCTCGTCACTCCAGGTGCCACCGACCTTACCCACAAAAAGCGTATCACCCGTAAAAAGATGGTCACCAGCAAGAATGCAGATCGAGTCCGCCGTATGACCTGGCGTATGCAGCAGGGTGATAACCCCCGAGCCAAGCGGAAAGAGCGCTCCGTGCGCGACCTCGATACCCGAATGCGGACAACGATCACCAAACAGGAGCACAGGAACACCGGTCAGGCGCTCGAACTCCTGGTTCCCGTTGCAATGGTCGCTGTGGCCATGGGTGCAAAAGGCGTAAACAAGCCTCCAACCATGCTTGTCTGCCACATCGGCAACCACTGCGGGTGAAAAGGAGGGATCGACGGCAAAAGCCGCTCCGGTCGCTTCATCGGCGCAAAGATACGCAAAGTTGCGATCCCCTCCTGTCCTGATCTGCTCAAATTGCATGCCCATAACCAGACTCCTCAGATCATTTTTTCGACATTCATAAGAAACACCTTGGCCGGAAAAGCCGGATCGGCTGCTACGGGATTGGTCTCGATATCCCTCATGATCTTTTCGGCCTTGGCGTCTTCGAGAATGGCAAAACAGAGCGATGAATAGGTGGTGGGAATATCCTTTCCGGCGGGCCACCAGGCACGCGGTTCACTTCCCGTTTCACATGAGCAGCCTCGTATGGCTATGCTGCTGAACAGGCTGACCTGGTGCGCAGTAAAGATCTTTCGTATCTGCGGACGGGTCTGTTCGTCTCCGATGATGGCGATCAGTTTCATCACGTGTGTTCTTATGGTTTATACCGACTTCTTCTGGGCAAGCACCTTGTTCTCACTCTTTCTCTCGCTCAGGTAATACACCAGAGGAACGACGACCAGGGTCAGTATCGTCGAGAGCACGCCACCCCAGATCAGCGAAATGGCAAGCCCCTGAAAGATAGGATCAAAAAGCATCACAACCGAACCGATAACGACCGCACCCGAGGTCAGAATGATCGGTCTGGTACGAACCGCAGCCGACTCGATCACCGCCTGTTTCAGCTCGATCCCCTCGTCACGGCGAATCTGGATAAAGTCGATCAGCAGCACGGCATTCCTGACCATGATGCCGGCAAGGGCGATCATACCAATCATGCTGGTCGCCGTAAAGAACGCATGATGAATAAAGTGGCCGGGAATGATACCAACCAGACTCAGCGGAATCGAAATCATCATGATCAGCGGTGTCTTGAACGACTGGAACCAGCCGATGATGAGCATATAGATTATGACCAGCACAACCGCGAATGCCGTACCCAGGTCCCTGAACACTTCGAAGGTTATCTGCCACTCGCCATCCCACTTCATGGCAAGCTTCCTGTCATTCTTCGGAAGCGCCGTCCAGAGCGGGCTGATCTTGTAGCCACCGGGCACCTGGATCATCCCGATCTTCTTGTCCAGATCGAGCATCGCATAGACCGGGCTCTCGGTCTGAACGGCGACATCGGCCGTCACATAGACCACGTCCTTGAGATTCTTGCGGAACAGACTCTTGTCCTGAACCTTTTCCTTCACGGTGACCAGATCGGTCAGCGGAATGCGCTGACCGGCACGAAGCCTCGTGGTCAGCGTACCCATACCCTGTGACTGGACGAAAACGTGGGAGAGATCCTGCAATGAGCTTCGGTCAGCTTTCGGCAGCCTGAGCTGTATCGTCACCGGTTCACGCTCCTCCGGCATGTGGACAATACCAACATCGACACCGCTGAGTGCGATACGAAGCGTCTGGGCGATCTGCTCGGGAGTCACCCCGCGAAACGCAGCCTTCTCCTTGTCAACGATCAGGTCATAGACCTTCTGGTCATCCTCAACCATCCAGTCCACATCAACCACGCCAGGGGTGGAGGCAAATACTTTTTTTACCTCTTTGGCCAGAGCAACTCGCGATGCCTCGTCAGGACCGTAAATCTCGGCAACAATGGTAGAAAGCACTGGAGGGCCAGGAGGTATCTCCACGATCTTGGCGTTGGCGCCGTATTGAACGGCGATCTTCTGAAGAGATGGTCGAACGCGCTCGGCGATGTCGTGACTCTGCGCCTTGCGTTCACCCTTGTGAATCAGGTTCACCTGGATATCGGCCATGTTGTCGGCGCGCCGGAGATAGTAGTGACGCACCAGACCATTGAAATTGATCGGGGCGTTAATGCCAACATAGTACTGGCTGCTCGCAACTTCAGGCACCGTCTTCAGGTAGTTCGAAATCTCCCTGGTCACCAGGGCAGTCCTTTCAAGAGAGGTGCCTTCAGGCATATCGATTATGACCTGGAACTCATTCTTGTTGTCGAACGGCAGCATTTTCATCTGCACCATCTTGAGCGGCACCATGGCAATGGCGCCAAACAGCATCAGGGCAACCAATCCGAAAGCAAGCCAGGTTTTGAAGGTGCTCTCGATGAACGGTGTAAGCATTTTGTCGAACAAACGGTAATAACCGGTCTTCCTGATATCATACTCCTCATGGTGCCCCTCTTCCGATTTCAGTAAACGATAGGAGAGCCAGGGGGTAACGATAAGGGCGACCAGCAGGGAAAAGATCATCGCCAACGATGCGCCGATCGGCATAGGGCTCATGTAAGGGCCCATGAGGCCGGAAACAAACACCATCGGCAGCACGGCGGCAATGACCGTAAAGGTGGCCAGAATCGTCGGGTTACCAACCTCACTGATCGCCGAAATGGCCGCCAGCAGTCGCGGCTGGCGCTTCATGGCGAAGTGGCGGTGAATGTTTTCTGCAATGATGATTGAATCGTCAACGACGATACCAGTCACAAAAATGAGCGCAAAAAGCGTCACCCGGTTCAGCGTGTAATCCAGAAGGAAATAGACAAGCAGGGTAAGCGCAAAGGTGATCGGCACCGACATGAAGACCACCAGCGCCCCTCTCCATCCAAGAAAGAAACCGACCACGATCGTCACGGCGACAACCGCCATGATCAGGTGCTCCAGAAGCGTGAACACCTTTTCGGAAGCTGTCTCACCATAGTTCCTCGTCTCGGTCACGGTCACATCAGCAGGAATGAGCGAGCCTTTCATCCCCTCGACCTTCTCCATGACTTTGCTGGCAAGAGCCGTCGCATCGGTGCTCTGTCTCTTGGCAACCGTCAGGGTCACCGCCGGATAGTCAGCAGCGTCCCGGTTACCCGAGGCAACTCCCCAGCCGAATCCGGTATAGTTATTGACCTCTTCAGGCCCGTCGGTAATCGTGGCCACATCCTTCAGCATCACGGGTGCTGCGCCATAAATACCAACCACGATGTTGCCGACATCCTCACTGTTTTCGAGGAACCTGCCCGACTTGACGATGATGTTCTCGTTGGGCTGATTGAAATCACCAGAGGTCATCTGGCTGTTAGTGCTCTGAATCTGACGGGCGATCTGCAGCGGGGTGATATTGAATCGCAGGAGCTTGCCCTTGTCGAGCATCACCCTGATCTGCCGTTTCAGTCCCCCCTTGATTTCGACATCTCCTATGTTTGCGGTCTGCTTGACCTGGTCAGCCACGCTCATGGCAACCCGGCGAAGCTCGTAAGGATCCTTGCTCTTGCTCCAGAAGGTCAGGTTGAGCACCGGAACATCGTCAATAGAGACCTTCTTCATGAGTGGCATCTGGGCGCCTGGCGGCATCTTGTCCATATTTTTCAGCAAGGTGGCCCAAAGCTTGACCATGCTCTCCTCAGCGCTTTCGCCAACATTGTAACGTACGGTAACCAAAGCGAAATCGGGCATCGAGGTCGAATAGACATAATCGACCCCCTTGATTTCGGTCAGCGCCTTCTCGACCGGTTTGGCCACGCGCTCCTGCACCTCAGCGGCTGTAGCCCCCGGATACGGGATGTAGATATCGACCATCGGCACGATAATCTGGGGCTCCTCCTCCCTCGGCGTCATGAACGTCGCCATGATACCGACCAGAAGAGCGGCCAGCATGATGAGTGGCGTTATCTTCGAGTTGATAAACTGCTTTGCAAGCCTGCCGGCTATACCTTCATTCATTGGTTTTGAGCCTCCTTCGCTCTCTCTTGCATGTACTTGACTTCAGAAATCCTTATCCCATCAGGCAGGGACTTGCCCAACGGAGAAAACGACCCGGTTGCGTCCATCGACGACTCTTCGTTTCTCGCTTCTTCATTTTATTTATATCAGTGTCCGGTGTAATATTCCATCTCGCTTCTGGCAATACAGTAATCGTACCTGGCCTGATTAAGGCGCATCTTGGCCCAGGTCCAGGCCCCCTCACGCATCAGAAGCTCAAATGTCATGGCCATGCCGGTGCGGAACTGCTCACCGATGAAATCAAGGCTCACTTTGGCAGCATCGAGCGATTTGCCTGCCACCGCAATACGTTCACGTGAGGTCAGCAACGCCCTGCGAGACATGTCGAACTCCAGTTCACCCTGCTCTCTGGCCGCCTGATAGTTGTAACGAGCCTCAAGCACCTGGGCTTTTGCCTCCTGCACCTTTCCTTTGGTCGCCATGCCGTCGAAAATGTTCCACTGCACATTCAGGCCGATCGTCCAGCTTGATCCTTCGGTACCCAGAAAACTGTTGTCATGCCAGTTCTGCTGGGCAAAACCGTTCACCCTCGGCAGATATTGAGCGCTGGCCATATCATGCTGAAGCCCGGTCACCTCCTCGACCGCCCTGAGCGCCTTGAGGTCACTCCGCTCCTTCGTACCACTGCCGATCGCCGGAGCCGGACCCTTTGACTCTATGACAAGATCGCCCACAGGCTCGATGACATCGTCATCCGACAACGCAAGCATCATGCGAAGAGCATCCTCAGCATTACTGATACCATCCTGAATCTGGAGTTTCTGATCGCGCATTTCGGCCAGCCTCACTTCGGTGGAGAGTTTGTCGGATCTGGTCATAATGCCAGCGGCATAACCTCTGGACGCTTCAGCACTATAGCCCTGCATAAGACGAATCGACTGTTCCAGATCAAGCAGGTTCTTTTTTGCAAGAAGAAGACCATAAAATGCCTTCCGGACATTCAGGTCGATGCTCTCCACAGCACGATCAACCATGAAACCCTGCGCTTTTCTGGCACTGGTGGCCAAAGAACGACCAATCCGGGCATCCTTGTTCCAGATCGGCTGCTGCACCTGGATGGTGGTCTGAAAATCGGTAATGGCCGATGGATGATTCAGCTTATCGACCGCAAAATCGCCCATATCCATCGTACTCAGATCGTATCTGGCGGTCTCCTGCTGGAGCTTGTAGACCAGCGAAGCCCCAGGGTCGTTTGAGTGAACGATGGTTTCAGAGAGCGACACTTTCGGCAACCAGGCCTGTCTGCTCTGTTCAATACGAGCGTCGGCCTGTTCGATCCGGGCACGTGCCGCCTTAAGCGGGGTATTACGCTCATGTGCCATCTTCAGGGCATTGTCGATCGAGAGTTTTATGGTGGCCGCATCGGCCTGCGAGCAGGTAACCATACCTGCCACGAGCAAGGCGATGAACCTTCTTGTTGCCAACTTGATCATCTATTTTTTTGATATGAGTTTGAGAATCTTTTCAACGTTTCCCGAATCGTTCCTGTTCAGGCAGTTTTTAAGGTTCCTGTTCAGGACAAGGGAAAAGGTGTTGTCAAGCGCCGCTTTGGCCGCCTGGAACTGGGTCACCACCTTGTCACACTCCTCCCCAGCCTCGATCATTCTCATCAATGCCTGAACCTGCCCGGCCACCTTTTTAAGCCGGACGATCACATCATCCATCTGATACTCTTCTGTCTCTCTCATCTTGTCATTTGGTTAACCACTCCGGAAAACACCAAAAAATACCTATACCCCGTTGGGGTATTAAGAATACAAAAAAAGAGCACACGGTGCAATAAAAAAGAGTGAGAGAGAGCGAAAGCGCCAAAAAACTGCCCTAATGACCGGAATGGTCAGTGCTTTTCGCCCGTGACACTCAGTTCTGCTCCGCTGCAGCACAGGTCTGACTGAACCTGGCAGAGCATGCTCTCGGTAGCCTGCTGCATGATTTTCGACATGATCGCTTCAGTCATGAACTTCAGAATGCTTTCCGGCATGAGATTGAGGGGAAACGAAAGCTCAAAATCAAGCGTAATGTCCGTTTCGAAATGCACTTCGGTGCGCTGATTGTCGAGATGGTACAGGCATATCCTCGTATTGGCCCTTCCCACGAATGTATTCTTGTCGTTCAGTGGCACATCGGGCGCCACCGGTGCATTGACCCATCTTATGCAGCGGCCCGAAAGCGCCCCCTCGGGCAAAGGCTCAACAGGGGCAGTCGGCCCGGCGGGCACCATGCCTGAGCTATCGAGATGCTCTTCGTCCTGCATCACGAAAAAAACCGCTGTTATGGGGTTGTCTCTCGGATCGTTGACCTGGAAAATCCACTGATAAACCCCGTGTTCCTTGAGATAGGATACTCCGGTACAGTAAGGATTGCATTTGAGTATCCTGACATGATCCGAAAAATAGATCACCGATTCATTCAGATGCGATTCGATGACCGCCTTGGCCCTGCTTCTTCCTATAACCTCCATGACAACTACAATGCTTAATCTTGAACTAAAATTTCTTCAATGAACAACAGCCAAAATCCAAGAGTTCCCCCTTTTTTCTCTCCGATGAAGCCTGGCGGATTGGCTGCCCTGCAGGACTTCACCCGCAAAATCCTGTTGTAATAAAGGTTTTTTCTTATTTTTGACCGAAAGGAAAAAAACCGACACTCCGACTGATGCCGGCATCCTCATTTAATGACCATCATCGAAATCATCACCCATGACCGATTCTTTCAATTATACAACCATTTTCGCGCCTCTCGGGTTCTTTATCGGTGGAATCGTTCTGGTGCTTCTGCTCAACCGGTTCATTGGAAAATCGCAGAATAAAAAAGCAGGATGAGGCGTGCCCTTCTCCGTTGACTGAAACCCTTTCCGGCGACAGCAGAAGAGAGCATACAGAAACGACGCGCCATTTGTCGCTCCGTCTGGTCAGACCGGTGGCAAATTCAAGCCTCCAAAAGTCAATAAACGGCACAAGATTCCGGAGAAGAGAGACTCATCATTTGCGATAGAGGGAACCCATCGTGAACGTGAACACCTTTTTTGCTGTCCTGCACTTGCGTAACTGTCCGAAATATATTAGCTTTATTTATATTTCACGAAAGCCTGCGATCACGCGAATAATTTCACTTATGTGCTTTCTAACAACTCTAAATATAAATACATCATGTCAAACGGATCCAACATCGATTTGAACGGTGCCATCAACACCCTTACCGAAACTTTGGGTAAGCTGTTCCAACTTCAGGTTGACCTCGCAAACAACAGCCTGAAAGCTTTGTCCAATGTCGCCGAGCCGCTTGCAAAGACCGCTACGGATCTTATCGGCAACCTGGCCAGCGCAGCAACCCAGGTTCTCCAGAGCGTATCGGCTGCAATCGCACCGAAAAAGTAAGAGGTTTCACCTGATTGAAAAAAAGCACCTTGTGCATGACCGCACAAGGTGCTTTTTTGTTTTGGAAACTGCAAGGAACTTTGCCATCATTGGCTTTGCACCCACTCAGTCCGTCACATGAACGCCTTGGAATCAATCCGCCAGTTTTACCTGTTCAGTGAACGCTCATGCATCGGCATCGACCGAATCCAGGGAGATGCCTCGAACCGTCAGTATTTCAGGGTAACGGAACCCTCTGGCACGACCATTGCATGCATCGACCCCCTGTTCCGTGCTGCTGATCCACAGCGATACCCCTTCATCACTATCCGTAACCTGCTGGCAGAGAATGGTGTCCGAGTTCCTGACCTTCTCGGAGAGGATCATCACTCCGGCTTGCTGCTCATAGAGGATTGCGGAGACCTCATGCTCCAGAATGAGGCAACCTCGCTCGATGCCGCCGGCATTACCCTGCGCTACCGGCAGATTATCGACATTCTCATCAGGATTCAGTCCATAAGACCCAACGGAAAAACGTCGAACACTCAACCCCCGTTTTCGCTGGGTTTCGACCATGACAAACTCATGTTCGAGTTCGACTTTTTCATCGAACATGCCCTGAAAGGCTTTTTTGGAGGACTGTTCGATGATCGCCAGATACTCCGGCTGCAGCATGAGTTCAGCGACATAGCCGACCTGCTGGTTCGTCCTGAACATTTCGTCCTGAACCACAGGGATTTCCACAGCAGGAACATCATGCTCTTCAGGAATGAACCGGTGATCATCGACTTTCAGGATGCCAGGCTCGGTCTGCCGCAATACGATGCCGTATCGCTCCTCAGGGACTCCTATGTCCGTCTCGACCCCCTTCTGGTCGAGGAGCTGAAACGCTACCATTTCGAACTGCTGCGAAATGAGGAACTGACCTCGATGACCGAAGAGGAGTACCTTCGTTTTTTCGATCTTATGGCCTTCCAGCGCAACATCAAAGCGGTCGGTACCTTCTGTTACCAGACCACCGTCATCGGCAACCATTCGTTTGAGCCCTGCATCGCTCCAACCCTGGCCTACCTCACGCCTTACATCGAAGCCAGGCCTGAACTGACTAAAGCCGGACGCCTGCTTGAACCACTCCTGTTCCGGAAATCCCGATGAATGCCTTTGTCCTTGCCGCAGGTTTCGGCACTCGCCTGCAACCCCTGACCGATACCCTCCCCAAACCGCTGGTACCGGTGCTGAACGTACCGAGCCTCTGCTACTCCCTTTTTCTGCTCAAGGAGGCAGGAATCCGCAAAGCCATCATCAACATCCACCACCATCCGGAGAGACTTCTGGATTTTTTCGAACAGCACGATTTCGGTGCTCTCGATATCGTCATATCCGAAGAGCGCACGATTCTGGGCACCGGAGGCGGCCTGAAAAAATGTGAACACTTGCTTGACGACGATGATTTCCTGCTCATCAACAGCGACATTATCAGCGACATGAACCTGACCGCCCTGATCGAAGCACATCGACGTTCCGGTTGCGGCGGAACCCTTGCCCTTTATGCAACGCCCCGAGCAAAAGAGATCGGCTCTATAGGACTCCGTGACGGGCGGGTGCTCGACTTCCGGAACCAGCGGGGCACGGGCCTGGAATCTCCCTTCATCTACACTGGTACGGCGGTACTGAGTCCCCTGATTTTCAGGCATCTCGGCAATCACTATTCCGGCATCGTCGAAACCGGATTCAGCGGCCTTGTGGACAACGAGGGGCTTGCTGGTTTCGAACACACTGGTCTGTGGCAGGACATCGGCACCCTCCTGAATTATTACCAGACCAACCTTGATGATAATTTGCGTATTCTTCAGCTTGAAGCGAGAATGAAACGCCAGATCGGTCTCTTTCCGCACGAGGTCTCTGCGCAGGCATCGATCGCCCCGGAGGCGCGTATCGTCGATTCGGTAATCGGCGCAGGATGTTCGATAGGCCCAGGCAGCATCGTGGAACATTCGGTACTCCTGCCCGGCGCCATCGTCGGCAAGGATGACCTCATCCTGAACTCGATCATTGCACCGCCCTGCGTCTCCATTCGCCTGTGAACTCTTTACAGCATAAACAGCAACGACATGGTCATCAACGGTCTCGACCTACTGCTCCGCAATACCGGACTGCTCAATCACCGTCGCACCGGCCTGATCGCCAATCAGACTTCGGTTTCCGGCGAGCTTGACTACTCATGGAGAGGGCTCGTTCGGGAAGGAATCAGCCTGACCCGCATCTTCTCGCCGGAACACGGCCTTTTTGCAACCGAGCAGGATCAGATAGCCGTCACCCGACAGCCGGAGACCGGCTGTGAAATCGTGAGCCTTTATGGCGAAAACGAACAGTCACTCCTGCCCGACCGATCGCTTCTTGAAGGGCTCGAGGTGGTGCTTTTTGACATCCAGGACATCGGATCGCGTTACTATACCTATCTCAACACACTCGCCCTGTTCATGGAGGCCGCCGAAGGACTGGACATCGAAATCATGGTGCTCGACCGCCCGAATCCACTCGGCGGAACCATAATCGAGGGGCCGCTGCTCGACCCGGCATTCCACTCATTCGTCGGCGTGATGCCCGTACCGGTACGACACGGCCTTACCGCCGGCGAGATCGCCCATTTTTACCGGAGCTACCGAAAACTCGATATCAACCTGAGCGTCATTGCCATGCAGGGCTGGTCGCGCAGCATGCTCTTTCCTGAAACCGGACTTCCGTGGGTACCGCCATCACCCAACATGCCCTCGTTCCAGGTTGCCGAAGTCTATCCCGGCATGTGCCTTTTCGAGGGTCTCAACCTCTCGGAAGGCCGGGGCACCACCACCCCCTTTCTCCTGAGCGGCGCCCCCTTCGTCGATCCGTTCGAGCTGGCCTCCCGACTCTCGTCTTTACCACTTGAAGGGGTCACTTTCAGACCAACCTGGTTCAGACCAACCTTTCACAAGTACCATGACGAAGTGATCGGCGGCATCTACCTGCATGTCACTGACCACAAACGCTTCAGAGCATTTGCCACGGGCGTGGCCATGACCTGCACTCTTCGAGAGCTCTGGCCGACAAGCCTCACTTTTCTGGAGGGAGTCTATGAATTCAGGAATGACCTGCCTGCATTCGACCTGCTTGCCGGCAGCAGTACCATACGTTCCATGATCCTCAATGGTTGCCCTGCAGAAACCGTTATCGACTCATGGAGCAATGAGGAAACGGCATTCGCCTCGATCAAATCCGATTTCCACCTTTACGAAAACTGATACGGAAATAATCAACCATGCAACCCATCGACCTTGCCATCGTCATGATGTTTCTGGCAGGAAACACCTTGTTCGGCCTTTGGCACGGAAAAAGCAACAAAAGCACCGGCGACTACTTTCTTGGAGGGCATAAACTGCCATGGATCGCCTCGATGCTCTCCATCGTCGCTTCAGAGACCTCGGTTCTGACCTTCGTGAGCGTTCCCGGATTAGCGTACCGGGGTGACTGGACATTTCTGCAGCTTGCCATGGGTTATATCGTCGGCAGGATTCTGGTCAGCTTCGTCCTGCTGCCGATGTATTTCAGGCATGGCGTCAGCTCCATCTACGAGGTCATAGGCATCCGGTTCGGACCGGAAATGCACAAAGTCGCTGCAGTCGTCTTCCTGATAACCAGAACGCTCGGTGACGCCATACGTTTCCTGGCAGCAGGTGTCGTGGTTCAGGTGGTCACCGGTTGGCCACTGCCGCTCTCGATCATCATCATCGGAACAGTCACGCTCGTCTATACTCTTTCTGGCGGTCTCAAGGCCGTAGTCTGGCTCGAAAGTTTCCAGTTCGGCCTTTACCTGCTCGGAGGGCTCGTCTCCATCGCATTTCTTTTACGGAGCATTGACATGCCGCTGCCCGACATGGTCAGCCAACTGATTCAGGCTGGCAAACTGAAAATCATCAATCCTGACACGCACATTTTCTCAAAACCACTCGCGTTTGTCAGCGCATTCTTTGGCGGAACCCTGCTCTCGCTCTCCTCTCACGGCGTCGATTACATGATGGTACAACGAGTGCTGGGCTGCAGGAATCTCAATTCGGCAAGAAAAGCCATGATTGGCAGCGGCTTGTTCGTACTTTTCCAGTTCTCGGTATTCCTGCTTGTCGGCTCTCTGATCTGGCTGTTCATGCACGGAGCCGTTCAGCAGAAAGATCGCGAATTCGCCTTCTTTATCGTCCATTACCTGCCCGTGGGACTCAAAGGTCTGCTTGTCGCAGGAGTGCTCTCGGCAGCCATGTCAACACACAGTTCAGCCATCAACTCCCTTGCATCATCGACGGTTAACGATATCCTCGGCGGAAAGGTCAGTCTGGGCAAGTCAAGAATCATCAGCCTTGCCTGGGCAGTTGTCCTTATCATCGTTGCGCTGCTTTTTGACGAAAGTAACGAAGCGATTGTCATGGTTGGTCTGGAAATAGCATCTTTCACCTATGGAGGCCTTCTTGGACTTTTCCTGCTCTCCAGAAGTGAAAAGAGCTACCATGCATCCAGCCTGGTCACCGGACTGCTGGCCAGTATGGGGGTTGTCTTCCTGCTCAAATTTCTCGGTCTGGCATGGACCTGGTACATTATGGTTTCGGTAATCGTCAACCTGCTGACCACGGTCGGTATTGAAGCGTTGCAATCCGGCAGGAACTCTTTGAAAGCTGAATAAATTTATTTATCTGACAATAAACTATCTTCCCTGTACAGGGCACCGGCACGGCACCTTTCAGCAGACCAGAGAAACCAGGAATCATTCGATTTCATAAACCTGTAAAAGACACTACCGACCATGAAAAGCAATGACCCCATCCTGGTAATCGAGGATGAGGAAGATATACGGCAGATGATCTGCGATATTCTGGAAGATGACGGATACTCGACTTTGCAGGCATCGAACGGTAATGAAGGTCTCCTGCTGCTCAGAAAAAACCCCGATTTCCGCATTGTCATTACCGATCTTCTGATGCCGGAGAAAGAGGGAATCGAAACCATCAGCGAGATCAGAAAAGATTTTCCATGGATAAGAATCGTGGCTATATCAGGTGGCGGTATATGCATTCCGGAAAGCTATCTTAATCTGGCCAAAGTCATGGGAGCCGATGCAACCATCAGCAAGCCTTTCGGCAGTGGTGAACTGCTGAGCGTCATTGAAGAACTCAACCGTTAAGCAAGCACGGTATCATGGCCGGTCTGCTCTTTTGTCCAACCCGGACCAAACCTGACAGACTCCGGTTGTTCGGACCAGCGTCAGCCCGCGAACAGCAATTCAGTATACAGCAGGACGCCAAGGTATAAATTTTCGGTAATGGAGCGTTACAAACCTGAAACACCTGAGGGTATCACCGATACGGCAATGAATAACCACTGTGAGGCGAGTTGGCATGATATTGTGTTGCCCGAACATCGTGCTGCGTTTGCCGAACCGAAGGTTCAGGCTTTGCGGACAGCTCTTGAGGCTGCCCGCGTCGGATACTGGGAATGGAACCTCGAAACCGGTTTAGTAAGGATCGACAGACAATGGGCCGACCTAACAGGCTATCATCCCGAAGAGCTCACCCCTTTCTCCATCGATCAGTGGAAAGAACTTTGCCATCCCGAGGATATCGACGTCGCGTTCACATCACTCGAAGAGCATATCCATGGAAATCCGGATTTTTTTGAGCTCGTTATAAGGGTACGACACAAAACAGGCACCTGGGTACGGGTGATCGATCGCGGCAAGACGCTTGGATATGATTCACAAGGCAGACCATCACGAGTTGTTGGCTCTCGCCAGCCATTTGAAACAGAACGGGGGATGCAAAACAGCAAAACAAAACAAAAAAACAGCGAAAGAGAGCTTCAGTCCCTCATCGACAACATCCCAGGCTCGGTCTATCACATTGACGCTTCCGGCCTCACCACGGTACTCTCCCGATCAACAGAGCTTCTTCTCTCCTCCGATCCCGGAAGCCATGAGCCACAGTTCATCGACATGATTTCCATGGTACACCCCGACGATCGGCAGAAGGTAAACGCATCCTACCGGATCCTCAAAGAGAAAAAACACTCTTTAACGCTGATCTACCGGCTTTTAACCCCACAGAACAACTTCCTCTGGGTCGAGGATCACAAAACATCCACATTCACGGACGAAGGTCAGTATGCAGGCATTGACGGCATACTTTATGACATCAGCGAACGGATCGCCTCACAGGAGGAGACTCGTCGGCTTGAATCGCAATTACGCAAATCTCAGCGGCTGGAAACCATCGGAACCCTTGCTGGCGGCATAGCCCACGATTTCAACAATATTCTGACCCCAATCCTCGGTTATTCAGAAATGGGACTTGCAACCATTACCGAGGACGACCCGCTGCACGACTATCTCACCGAAATCATGCAGGCTGCCGAACGCGCGCAGAAACTGGTCGCACAGATTCTCACGTTCAGCAGGGCCCAGGATGGAAAACCTGCACCGGTTAACATACAGTCCATCATCATCGAAGCCATCAAATTGCTCAGGCCATCACTGCCATCGACTATTTCCATCGAACAAGGCATCGATCAATCGTGCAGGAATGTTCTTGCTGATCCCTCCCAGATTCACCAGGTCATTGTGAACCTCTGCACCAATGCATTTCATGCCATGGAACATACCGGCGGCACGTTGCGGATCGACCTGAAAGAGGTGCACCAGGAGAGCGACCGTACACTCGCCATGCTCAAACTTCCTGAAACAAGCTATGCAGAACTGACCGTTTCCGATACCGGAACCGGTATGGACGACATCACCATGGAGCGTGTTTTCGAACCGTTCTTTACCACAAAATCGATCGATAAAGGAACCGGCCTTGGTCTTTCGGTCGTTCATGGAATCGTTACCGGCGCAAACGGACAAATCACCGTAGAAAGTGTCAAGGCAAAGGGATCGAGCTTCCATGTCTATCTGCCATTAATCGATGAAAACCACCCCACCGAACCCATAGAAAAGCTGCGATTCATCACCAGTACCGGCAGCGTACTCTTTGTCGATGATGAACCAGCTGCGGTTCATATGATGACGATCATGATGACAAAACTCGGGTTCAGCATCAAGGCTGAACAATCGCCGATCGCAGCCCTGAAGCTGTTCAGGGATCATCCGGGGGCATACGATCTGGTCATCACCGATCTGACCATGCCCGAAATGACCGGCTTGCAACTTGCGGCAGAACTGCGTAAAATTTCACCTGAAACCCCGGTCATCCTGATGACGGGTTATGGTAAGATCATCGATCATGACACCCCGCTGAGTCATTTCGGAATCAGCCGTTTGCTCAAAAAGCCCGTCAAACTTGTACAACTCGCAGCGACGATCAATGAAGTTCTTTCAGCAACCAACTTAAGTAAAACAACATGAAAATACTGGTTATCGACGACGACCCATCGGTCAGAAAGTTCATCTCCACGACACTGAAAAGGGAAAATTTCACCGTGACCGAAGCTGAAAACGGCAAAGAAGGCCTGAAAAGACTTCAGGAGGAAAAAGACATCGCCATCATCATCACCGATCTGCTCATGCCCGAAAAAGAGGGAATAGAGACAATTATGGAAATCCGGAAATTGAATCCCTCACTGAAAATTCTAGCCATTTCCGGGGGCGGAAAAGTCGGCCCTGAAAATTTCCTGCTTCTGGCCGATGCTGTGGGCGCCAACGCTACGCTCAAGAAGCCTTTCAGTGGGCAGGAGTTGCTCATGAGCCTGAGATTGCTGGATTGACCGAAGCAGAGAAATAATGCCTGTTGTTCCGGTACATTATTTTTTTTACCTTGAGCTAAAGAAGAGTAATTCATTAACAGGGGAATCCTCACTATGAACAATTCAGCGGGAGCATTTGTACAAGGTGCTGAAGCCTATGGCAGATTTCTTGAGGTTTTTATTGATGGGCACTGGTGGGTAGTCGGTGACGCCCTCGAAAATGTCGGGAAAACCACCAAAAGACTTGGTGCGAACGCCTATCCCTATCTTTACGGAGGCGGTGCAGGACTGAGAGGTTCCTCTCCGGCATCTTCGGGGTTGGCTACGCCGACAAAAGAGATAACGAGTCGTTTCAGAGACTGAGTATCCGGGACATGACGACAAAGGGGCAGAAATGTCCCTTTTTTTATTTACCTGGTGTCGCCGCAAAGGCAATAAATCGACATGGCCTTAATCACCGGTATCAAGTACCCTCTGAAGAGAAAAAAGGAAATTCACCGGGTATGGTGATTGAGTATCATAAAACCATTAAATTCTGACAGATAACACTAAAGCAGGTATCCTGTTTTGAAAAAATACCGATTTGGATACCGATACCGATTTGGATACGGATAAATCAACGGCATCACGTGGGACGTCGGAACTCTCTGCCTTTATCTCTTATCATCCTCAACATAATCATGGAAAACGTCAGAGCGTACCAGCCTCAACGTTGAACCACAGGAGAAAAACATCATGGCAAACGAAGAAAAAATCGACACGATGAAGTCTTTCGACTTCGCTGTGAAAAGCATGGCCGATCTTTGGGTCAGTCAGATCAACCTGGTTTCGGATACCATCAAATCCGTGACACCGGCGATCACCCGTGCAACACAACAGTTGACCGAAGTTGCCTCGGCATCGGTCAGCACACTGGGGAGCACTGCCAGCACGGCTGCCGAATCACTGGTAAACCTGGCCGGGACACTCTCAGGCTCTGTCGTTTCAGTTGCACAGTCCGTAACCGACGCCACCCTTCACGCCATCGGCAGCGTCATACCTGGACAAAAAAACTGAAACGCGTTTCACTCTTTTCTGTGTACCGGACCCGTCGGCTCTCTTCTGGCGGGTCCGCTCGCTCAACTCACCCTGAAAGCCTGTCAAAATAACCGTCAAGAGCGCGCCGCTCTTCATCCGCTTCGTTGACCACCTCAAATACCTTGTTTAGAGCATTTTCGACCCAAAGCGAAAGCACCGCCAGTTCGGCCACATCCGACCGGTTGATCCAGCCGTTCCACAGCCGGTCTCCCTGTTCAACATGAAGCCGGTGCAGGAGCGGCTCCCCGTCCCTGAGTCCCCCCGGGCGGATAATGGTCCAGGAGCGACCGTCAGCAGAAATAACTTTACGCACATGCTCCTCGGCGGCAAGTTTCATGCTCAGCACACCGGCAAACAGATTGAGTGGGTGATACCATCTGGTCACCGCAAGAGAGCTGACCATCGCAAAATGTCGAACCCCTGCACTGGCCGCCTCATCTGCCAGAAGTATCGCACCTGCCCGATCAACCTCAGAAGGAGAAGACTCTCCGCTCAATGAATCCGATCCGAGCGCTGAAATAACCGCCTCACACCCTTCGATCGCCCTTCTGACGGCATCACGATCCTGGATTTTCCGACACTCATTTCAACTGCCCCGCCAAACATCTCCAGCGCCTTCTCTGCTGAACGAACAAACACTCTCACCAGAACACCGTAATGCAGCAATCGCCTGACCACCCTGCTTCCCGTCCTTCCGGTAGCACCGGCCACGAGCACCCTGCCGCCGTATCCTGACTTGTCCGCCATTTCGTTTTTCCTTTTTTTCTTTCAGATAACGTTATAGGATCCTGACGGGCGCGCATTCCGTTTCCATTCGGGCGGACCTGTTTTTTTACAGACTGCAGAAAACCCATGCCAATGGACACGCTCTTTTTCATTAACTTGACGCACAGCCAATCATGCATTGTCGTACTGAACCCTCTGACAGACCGATCGATTCAAGGCTCCTGAACCATGACTAAATATTCCATACCGGCAATACTCCTTGCCTGCCTGACGACTATCAATGCAGCCTACGCCTATGACCGTGAACAGCTTACCCTGCTTCGGAGCACGATCGTCAAGTGGAATGCCTGGCGAAATGAACATCCTGAGCTACCCGTTGACCTCTCCAAAGCGGATCTCGGCAACACGGACCTCCGGAACGCTGACCTCAGGAACGCAGATCTTTCCAGGGCGGAACTGAGTGGAGCAACCCTTGATCGTGCGAACCTGAACGGAGCGAACCTGTCGATGGCATACCTGAAAAAAACCAGCATGAAATCGACTGATGCCTCACATGCCTGGCTCGCCGGTTCAAACATGAACGGCGCCTTTATGAACGAGGCAAGATTAAAAGGGGCCAATCTTGACGGTGCGAACCTGCGATGGGCAAAACTCCTGAAAACCGATCTGGAACAGGCCAGTATGAAAAAGGCCACCCTGTTTGAAGCCGATTTCGAAAAAGCGAACCTGAAAGGAGCCTCGTTTGCACAAGCCACGTTTCTGGAAAGCGCCATACTCAGGGATGCTGTTGTTTCGAACCAAACCCTGCTGCCTTCCGGTGAACCAGCATCGAAGGGGTGGGCAGCAAGAAACGACTGCCGTTTTGTAAGGGAGGAACCGGCCTCTCCCCCGGCAGACTCTCCGCGCACGGTACTCCCGCAAAAGATCATTTCGGGACAGAAACCGAATGAACCGCCAAACTCGCCCAATCTCCAGCCAACGCCAGACGTCAGGGAGGTAGCACCATGGAATGCCATGAGACAGCTCAATCCGGGTGCCCCTGTGGTAATGCAAGGGGAAAAACTCAGTCATACCAATCTTGAAGGAGTTGATCTGGGCAATGCTGATCTGACTCAATCGGATTTCGAAAAAGCCAATCTCAACAGGGCAAATCTTGCAGGAGCATCACTTGCCCGTGTAAACTTCCATCGGGCGGACCTTATGGAAGCCAATTTAAACCAGGCTGATCTTGAAGGCGCCTCACTCGACAGGGCATTCCTTAAAAATGCCACCCTTTCCCATGCAAACCTTAAGGGAGCCATACTCTCCGGTACTGAGCTCGGCGGCGCCAATCTCGATGGCGCAAACCTGACCAACGCATCGCTCTTCGACGCCAACCTCGAAAAAGCCTCGCTCAGAGGAACAGACCTGACCAGCGCAAACCTGGTTGGTGCAAACCTCAGCAATGCGCTCATTTCAGCCACAACCATAACCCCATCAGGAAACAGGGCGACCAGAAGCTGGGCAAACCTTCACCAGGCCCGTTTCACTGAGCAATAAGCCACCAGGCCTGTGGCCACGTATCAGCCCATTCAGCAACCGATAACGGTAGAACCATGGCAAACATACTCGTATCAAGTTATTACAGCCGCTGGGATCTGGCGGCTCACAAGGGAAGAATCGCTCTGTATGATTCAAGCAATCAACTCATTGAAAACCATCTGTTTATCGACCCGGCAGAGTTCCATGTCGTTGCCAGCATGCTGCGACATGAAAAACCACTCTGGTTTGATACGGAAGTCAAACACCTCCGGGCCGGAACAGAGCCGGTCGGAGAATGGGATAATTGATCTTCTTCCGAAACAGTTTTCTGTTCAATTGGGGAAGCGCTTTCGGTGAAAAAGCTGCTGCAGGGGATGTGCTTTGCTGATATTGGGATCGTTGACCGTCAGAACATGCCTTTTACCGGTACGGGTAACGACTTCAATCGTACCATCCTCATTGACCGAAGTTACTTTCCAGTATTTGTCTACCACATAGTGGTAATGTTCGCCATGTTGAAGGGGGTAGACCTGTCTGGCTCGCGGTCCTGGGGAGACGGAACTTTTTGGTTTATGGTACACGATTGAGTCACCGACCCTGAATTGCGGCATTCCGCCCTCCTTTCCGTTGTCTGAACGGGGTTAGGTTACTGATCCCGGAGCTTTCATTTCGTTGATATGTAATAAAAAACAAAAGAATTCTACAGTTATTTCATTGATAATTTTACCGATAACCTGTTTTTCGCAACATGCACCGATCAGCCCGACCGAGACGCATTGCCGATCATGTTCCGTTGCATCAGGCTCCTCGGGTAGAGGCCGGCGTCAGTGCGCAACATCCTGTCAACAGCGATAGGCTGACGATCACCCAAAGGGGTATGACAGCCCTTCAGGACGCCCCATGCAAACCCGGGGGGATATCACCATGGTAAGCCGACAAAACAAAAGAAAAAGGCTCATGCTTTTCCTCTGAGTGGATAAGCATGAACTGAACAGTTGAGCGGCCTGAAAACAACAGGCGGCAATCACCACAACTGAACAGATTCAGAACATCTGGGCATCGGTTTTCCGGAGAATCATCGCATACTCGTTCTGATCAGTCATCGGTTTCCTTTTGACCGAAAGGCTCCACTCGACATTCAGCCATGATCCATCTCCGGTTCTGAAACGAGAGTAGAACATAAGAACCGATTCCAGCGGTTTCTGTCGTTCAAGAGCATTCCTGAAATGGGCATAATCTTCCGGATGAATAATCCCGGAAAGCGCGACACCGACCAGAGCACCAGCATCATATCCCAGGAATTTCTCTATCGAACTGCTCAGATCGACGATCTTTTCCTCATCATCGAGAACGGTATAGGCTTCAATCGCCGGCTTGAGGCGCTCTTCAAAACGACCGATATGCATACGCACCTGCCGGAGCAGATTATCGATATCCATCCGGTACCGGGAGATGGCCAGCGCATCGCTGATCGGGCTTACCTGTTCACCGACGGCATGACCGGTGAGAATCCAGTCAATATCGGCCCCATCCTTTTCGAGACGTTCCAGCATCTTTTTGCCTGGCAGGCATTTGCCTTTCAGGTAAGGTGTCATCTGCGCAGGATACTTTATACCGACAGCCCTGCAAAAAGCATTCACCGAACCGTGTTTCTTCAGGATATAATTTCTGAGGCGGTGATGAAATCCGTTATGTGTCGTCATGTTCGTCAGAAGTACTGTTTTTTTTAAATCGTTGGCAATAAAAAACAGGAAATAACCGGCATACCGACTTACCAACAAAACAACAAGTCGATGATCGAAAACAAACCGGTTACGCGGTCATACAACCCGCCAAAAACAATACAAAAATACTTCAACCGTCCTCAACTTTTGCAGGGACGTTAAAAAAACTGCTGGTCAGAACAGGAACAAGAAAAACCGCCACCGTCAATAACGACATGATGACATCGGCCTGATGGCCTTCGAGAGCGCGGCTGACAACATTGCCGGGATAAAAATGCTCGAAAGCTGAAAAAGTGAGTCTCGAACCGAGAAAACCAAGCACGATATAGGCACAGGTCTCAAGAAACGGGTATTCCTCCATAAGACGAATAAAACCATAAGCAACAAAACGCATGGTCAGTATGCCGATAAAAACACCGGTGCACACCAGAATGATGTTATCGGTAAACGCAACGGCCGCAAAAACATTATCGATCGAAAAGGCAATATCCATGATCTCCACAAAAACTACCGTAGCCCAGAAAGCACCGATCCGGTTCGAAACGAAACGGTAAAGTACGTTACTTCTCTTGTCGTTACTCCTGACCTCATCATCTTTTACGCTCCTTCCACGCCACCAGCTCCAGACAAGATAGAGCAGATAGAGGCCCCCGAAAGGTTTGAGCCACCATATTTTAACCAGCCAGGCGGCAAAAACAAGAAAAATACCTCTGAACAGATAGGCGCCAAGGATACCATACTTCAATGCTGCCGGTCGATCTTTCGGCGGCAGATCCAGAACCATGGTCGCAAGCACCGCAGCATTGTCTACGGAAAGCAACCCCTCAATCACAATGAGATTCACTATCACAAGCAAAGACGATGCCGGATAGTCAACGATATGCTGAAAAAATTCTTGCATTACGCTACCATACAGATTGCTTTCCCCGATTTCCTATATACTAATGTACATAATCCTATATAAGAATAAAATAAAACAAAAAAATTATACATCAAATCTGTACCTGCACACCGATTTCAATAACCTGACCTGAAGGAAGATCGTAGTAAGCTGTGGCGCTCAGGGCATTACGCGCCATCAGGGCAAAAAGTTTTTTTCTCCAGAGACTCATTTTTGACTTCATCCCCGTAACGATTTTTTCACGGTTCAGAAAGTAACTGATCGCCTCTGGCCTGAAATGCATCCCCTGCTGATTGGTAAGGGCGAGCACCTGCCTGATGTTGGGATACTCCATGAAACCATAACGAGCGGTAATCTTGTACAGTCCGTAACTGAGCTGGACAACCTCGACCTTTTTGCTGTTCGGCACTCTCGGCACCCGCTCGGTCGAAAAATGAAAAAGCCCTACCTCTGAATGAAGAATCTTGTTATGACGCATGTTATGCAGCAAAGCGATCGGCACGATATCGGGATTGGCCGTCAGAAAAACCGCCTGACCCTTGACCCGCTGGGGCTGCTGAATGGCAAGGCTTTCGACAAACTCCCCGACGGTGAGCGTACGATCCTGCACCTGCTTGAGCAGAAGCTGCCGCCCCTGCTTCCAGGTAAGCATGACGGTGAAAAGAATAAAACCGATGACCAGGGGAAACCATGCTCCATGAAACAGCTTGCTGACACTCGCCCCGAAAAACGACAGATCGATGATCATGAAAAAGCCGACAAGCAGATCAACGGCGAAGCGGTTCCACTTCCAGATATCCCTGGCGACATAGTAAAAAAGAACGGCAGAAATCAGCATGGTTGCCGTCACCGCAACACCATAAGCCGAAGCAAGCCTGCTCGAAGAGCCGAAACCCGCGACCAGGGCAATGGTGGCGAACATGAGCGACCAGTTGGCCGCAGGAACATAGATCTGACCGATATGGCTGGCTGAGGTGTGACGAACCGTCAGCCTCGGAATATAGCCAAGCTGGATGCCTTGCTGGGTAAGGGAAAAAACACCGGTGATAAGCGCCTGGGAAGCGATGATCGTCGCCAGCGTTGCCAGAATGACCATAGGAATCATCCCCCAGGAGGGTACCAGCGCATAAAAAGGATTGCTGGACTTCTCAGGAGAAGAAAGCAGCACCGCCCCCTGACCGAAATAGTTCAGCAGCAGAGCCGGAAGAACCAGCAGAAGCCAGGTCAGGCGAATCGGTTTTCGTCCAAAATGGCCCATGTCGGCATACAATGCCTCTGCGCCGGTAACGGAAAGAAAAACCGCGCCAAGCACCATGAAGCCCTTGGAATGGTTATTCAGGAGAAACTCAATACCATACCAGGGAAAAACCGCCTTGAGAATCCTGGGGTAACACACGATCTCAACAAGCCCTAAAAGCCCGATCGAGATGAACCAGATCAGGATGATCGGGCCAAAAAAAGCCCCCACTTTGGCCGTACCGTGATGCTGGAAAAGAAAAAGCCCCGCCAGAATGACGATGGTCACCGGTATCATCAACGGGCTGAAGCTCGGGGCCACGATCTTGATACCTTCAACCGCACTGAGCACGGAAATCGATGGGGTAATCATACCATCTCCATACAGCAGCGCCGCGCCGAACAGACCTATACCGATCAGGAACCAGCGTTCGTTGTTGTTATTTTTCCTGCTGTGCGAGATGATCAGCGCAGTCAGCGCCAGAATACCGCCCTCACCTTCGTTATCGGCCTTCATGATGAAGGTGAGATATTTCAGGGTGACAATAAGGATGATAGCCCAGATCAGCAGCGACAGCACCCCGAGAACATTGGGGGTCGTCACTGGAATGCTGAACTCCCCGTGGAAGCACTCCCGGATGGCATACAGGGGGCTTGTTCCAATATCACCGAAAACCACACCGAGAGCCGCAAGCGAAAGAGAGGCCAGACGCTTGAGATCAGGATCGCCGGAATGGTGAGATAAAAGGGAGTCTTCTGATGATGTTGGCATAGAGCAGGAGAGTCTTGTTACCGCAGTCAGCTCAAGAATAGAAACCGGTGCGATGCATAATCCATAACCATCCGGAGCTATGACCTGGCTGATATGAGTAAATATCCAAAACTGAAATTACGCAAAAAACATGAACCATAATTCAGAATCAGGAATATACACAATACCTGTCAATTGCAAACAGACGCCAACCGCTTGAATCGAAAGCGCTCAGGCAAACTGCCATCGTGTCACCGTAACTCCCAGCGGAATCTGTTGACCGTTTTCTCTCCTGGACACAATCGAAACAGGCTTACCGCTCCGGCTTTCATGGGTGTTCAATGCCGATTCTGACTTCACTCTCGATGATGCAAGGTCAACTCTCCGGTAAACGGAACGTGGCGGCCGCGTTTCCTTGCCTTGAAACGATCCTTTTAAACAAACGAAACACTGGCCCCCAGGGACGGTATACCGCTCAGAGCGATCATCAACGCCGTCCGTATCCACTCACGTTAACAGACCTCCGGTCAGGTTCTTCACGACAGAATCCGGTAAATAAAAAATAATTCCGAAAGCACGAAACCCATCGCCATCATCATCTATTTTATTTATTTATTGACTCTTAAAAAATTTTACACCCCTGTTGTCGAGAGCAAACAGGAGCCCATACCATGCGATTTCGGACATTAAAAACCTTTTTATTATATTAGAGTCAGTGTCTTGAAAACATGAAGAAAACCGGCGCCCTGAACAGCGAACTCTTTGGAGAGGATTTGACAGAAACACCACCAGCTCAGGAGCGCAATAACCGGAATGTGATGATGCAAAATAAACCCAAAGCCATTTTCGGCTCCCTTGCAATTGCCTTGACCCTCGTGTGTCCTGATATATCCGGCGATGCCCTCGCCAAACATGCCCATGCCAAAACCCGATCAGCATCGCTGAAAAAAGCTTCCCTCAAGGTAGCTGACACCACAGGAAAACAGAAGGCCCCCGGTTCGATCCCGGAAAATTCAGATGGAAACGCCCTTTCCCGGCAGGACCGATTACTGGTTGCCGTAGGCAAAGCCTCATATTACGGAAACAGATTCCACGGCAGAACAACCGCAGCCGGACAACCGTTCGACAAAAAAGCCTTCACAGCGGCACACCGCTCACTTCCATTCGGAACTCTCGTTCGGGTAACCAACCTCAGTAACGGGAAGATGGTCTTCGTCACGATAAACGACCGTGGCCCCTACATCAAAAACCGGATCATCGACATCTCGAAAGCGGCGGCAATACAGCTTGGTCTGGTTGACTGCGGTATCGGTAAGGTCAGAATCGAAGCGTACAACTGATCCTCAGGTTCTCAGCGTTTCCATCAGAAGCTCAACTGAACTTTTTCGGCTCGAAAAATCGTCAGCAAGCATGAAACAACCCGATTCGTTAAGCAGGTTAGGATCGACGATTTTTCACGGAACAGACTCTCCCGGAATTACCATCCGTTCCTCTCAATCGGAGAGCCCTCTGGAAAAGTGCACCGGTTTCGCTACTTTCATGAACAGATCATCAATGCCGAATCACTCTATGGATTAACGAAGATGAAGGTATGGTAGTTTTTTTCAGACGGGTTGTTACCTTGTATGATTCGCTGGAACAGCTCTGGGAGCAGAGGCGTACTGAACGTTTTGCAGCCAACGTCCTGATTGTCTCGTTCATTACATCGCTTGCCCTGATCGAACTGGCCCGGCAGGGGCTGTTGCCGGAACCGATTGCCAGGCTTCAGCCCAAAAACCATTACTACGCCATCAATACAGCGCTCACCATGCTGCTCGGTCTCGAAGTTTTCGGACTGGTATTCAGCTTAGCCAAATCGGTATCGGTATCGGTCGGCAAACAGTTCGAGATCCTCTCGCTCATCCTGCTTCGCCACTCCTTCAAAGAGATCGTCCACTTCAACGAACCCCTGGTCTGGGAAAAGGCATTGCAACCGGTGCTCTACATGCTCGCCAATGCCGGTGGCGGCCTGTCGATCTTCCTGTTGCTTGGCGTCTACTACATGCTGCAGCATCATCGCGCCATCACCCGTGACAAAGAGGCCGCTGCGGACTTCATCGCCGTCAAGAAGAGCATTTCGCTCGTCCTGTTGCTCATCTTCCTCATCATCGGCACCATCGACGGATTGAGGTACCTGACAGGCAACGCCACCAACGACTTCTTTGCGCTCTTCTACACCATTCTCGTCTTCAGCGACGTCCTGGTGGTGCTGGTCTCACTGCGCTACAGCTCAAGCTACCCTGTCGTTTTTCGCAATTCAGGATTCGCCGTCGCCACGGTGCTCATCAGACTTGCCCTGACAGCGCCCCCCTATTACAGCGTCCTGCTTGGTATCGGCTCGATGGTTTTCGCCATCGGTATCACCTTTGCCTACAACCGTTTCGAAGACCGATCCATGCAGGCATCTCTGCATATCTGAACCAGACACGTCCAGTCGTGACCTGTTCGAAAAAAACAGTGCACCTGACGATTTTACCGGAGGTCAATAAAGGGTGTGGTTTGCCTGTGCCGGTAAACTTCATTTTCGTACCTTTACCCCCACAAATCATTACCCTTGCCGTTTACCGACCAACCACCATGAGTGCAGACCCGATCACGATCTTCCGCAAAACCTGGGGAACCTACCAGAAGGTCATCAGCAACAACCTCATGTTTCACAAGGAGATATCGGAAGCCGTAGCAAAGCGGTACGAAACGCATTCCGGCCAACTCCGCCTGCTGGACCTCGGCTGCGGCGACGCATCCCATATCACCAATATCCTGAAACCAGGCCAGCTCGCCGAATACTGTGGCTGTGATCTCTCACCCTACGCCCTTGACGATGCCGGAATAAACCTTGCACCATTAGGCATTCCCGTCACCCTGCTCTGCCGCGACATGCTCGCGGTTCTCCATGAAGTTGACGAAAACCACTTCGATATCGTCTACTCCAGCTATGCCCTGCACCATCTGCCCGTCGAAGCCAAACAAACCTTTTTCACCCAATGCCGCAGGGCACTCTCCCTTGACGGATGCATCATTCTCGTTGACATCATGCGTGAGGAAGAGCAGAGCCGGACTGAGTACCTCTGCCACTACAACAAAACGGTAAGAACGCAATGGCAGGCACTGACGCCTGATGAACGTAACCAGGTACAGGAGCATATCAGAAGCTGCGATTTCCCCGAAACCCCGTCCACACTTGAAACACTGGCCCGTCATGCCGGATTCACCCGCTGCCGGAGACTCGAAAAACGCACCTGGCACGAAGCCTGGTGCTACGAAGCCTGATCATTGGTAGTTCTGAATCCGCATCGGATTCAGCTCAAACCGTTACCCGAACCTCCCCTGAAACAAGATTGCAACCCGGGCCATCGCGCTGGTTTCCGGCTTGACCGGCGTCGTAGGGTAAACAGATACCCTGATAACGATGGTAAAATGCGACATATCATGAAACCCTCTTTCAACCGGCGAAAAGCCACCAGCTTCGCCCTTCTCTTCTCGTTCCTTATTCTCTTTGCCTCGGGCGCGATTCTCTGGATTTTTCCACGAATCGTCAGTTTCGGCAGCGTACCGGAGGCAGGAGGCCTCACCAGACCGGTTTGGCTGAAACAGCATATTGTTTTCGGCATCATTTTCACCCTCCTTTCGCTTTACCATCTCTTCAGCTTGAACCGGGACGCCTTTTTCTCTTACCTGAAAACGAGAAGCAACGAAGGCATGCAACGTCGTCCCGAGTTGCTGGCAACCCTTTTGGTAACAGCCGTTATCGCAACCCTCACCGCCCTCCAGCACATACCATCAATTTCAGCCAGCATGAAAACAGGCAATGATATCTCCGGATTATCCGGACGCGTCCACAATAACGGAGAGAATCGTGAAGAACCCAGAGTAGAATTTAGGGAACACTCCCATCAGCATCACTCCGATGAGCACTATGACCGGGAACACGCCTCCCCACAACCCGACGACCGCCGTTATGCGGCCATCGAAAACGGTGACCCCCACCTTAATGACGTGAGCATGGACGCAAGCCGTATGATGAACAACGGCGCACCCGACGACGAACTGCATCGCCGCACAACGGCAAGTTGCGCATCATGCCACTGAAATACCGAACACAACCTGTGCAAAGCAACATGAACATCAGGCAAACGAAACTTGCCGAACTTGGGTGGAACGAGTGGTTCGAAGAGCGGGCCACATGCAGGGAGACCGGCAGCATCGCCCGAGTCGCCGCCGTCGATCGTCAGCATCTCCTGCTCGTCGACATGACCGGCACCTTCAGGGCAAAACTCGCCGGAAGCTACCTGCACCGCCACCCGGAGCCTGAAGAGCTGCTCTGCGTCGGCGACTGGGTCTGCTTCCATAGGCCCCCCGGCAGCGATTTCGGGGTGATTGACTCCCTCATCGAACGCCGGACCTCGCTCCAGAGAAAACGCCCCGGCCACGTCACCGGCTACCAGATGATCGCAGCAAATGTTGACACGGTCATCATTGTGCAGTCATGCCACTTCGACTTCAATCTGAAAAGGCTTGAGCGCTACCTCGTCATGGTAGCCAAAGGGGGCGCTGAGCCCTGCATCCTCCTCACCAAAACCGACCTCGTCGAACCGGCGCTCATGGAAGAGCAGATGGAGAGCATACGGGCCGCCGGCATCAAGGCGCCAATCCTGACCCTGAGCAACGTCACCGCTGAAGGAGTAAAGGAGCTGGAAGAGCTGATGCTCCCAGGCAAAACCTACTGCTTTGTCGGTTCATCGGGTGTCGGCAAAAGCACCCTCATCAACCACCTGACCGGAAAAGAAGGGCAGGCAACCGCCGCAGTCAGCCACACCGGCGAAGGGCGTCACACCAGCGTCCGGCGAGAACTCATCCGGCTCGAAGAAGGAGCACTGGTCATCGACAACCCCGGCATGAGGGAGTTCGGCGTCATCGGCGCCGAAAGCGGTATTTCGCAAAGCTATGGCGACATCGAAGCGCTGGCCGCACGCTGCCGCTACAGCGACTGCACCCACACCAACGAACCGGAGTGCGCCATAAGCAAAGCCCTCGACGATGGCCTACTCCAGCAGGAGCACCTCGACCACTACCAGAAGCTCCTCAAAGAGTCCGAATTTCACGAAATGTCCTACGAAGAGAAGCGAAAAAAAGATCGCGCCTTCGGCAAACACAAACAGGCATTCAACAAAAGCCGGAAGTTGCGGTAAAGGCGGGGGAGTACGGTGGGGATCACGGACGCCGGGAATACGCTCCCAGCGCTCTTCCATGTCCGTGTTCTTCACCCCGTCCTTGTCAGTCCCTGCTTTTTGGGGAACTGCCGGAACGAAAAACGTGCTACGTCATAGATACCCAAAATCCCGATAAACGGAAACCGACAGTTCGGCCCCATAAAACAGAGAACCCGCTTCGTTCTGAAGCGGGTTCTCGCGTTTGGCATCTAATCAAACAGGCCTCCGAAAAATTCCAGTGCTCCGCCACCTCTTTTTCGTTTTCCTGTTTTTGTATCTGCATGGTAATCATGCTCACCATGGCCATAATGCTTGTCGTCTCCATGATGACGCTTTTCTTCATCGTACCGGTTATTGTCATAACGCTCTGAAGAGTGCTCCTTCGTCCTTTCAATGATTTTATCAAGCTCACCCCTGTCGAGCCAGACACCTCTGCATTCAGGACAATAGTCAACCTCTATACCGCTTCGTTCACTGACCAGCAAGGTCATGTTGCACGCCGGGCATTTCATGGTATCTCCTTTTCGTTAAAGATTCTCATCACATCAATCCTTCTGCGTCCCTCCCCCTAAGATAGCCCCAAGCACCTCCTCGCTCTCCTTGCTGTTGCTGCTTGCGATCTCGGTGATGGTTGCAGCAGGGCTGCTCACAGTGATGCCTGCCAATTTCAGGCGAAGCGTCAGCTCCTCCGGACGGCTTTTGACCACCTGCGCCACAGTTTCGAGAGAGGCTGATTCAAGCGCATAGACGGCCGCTTTGGCTGTGCGTTTTTCACCCTCCTCATCTTCGCCGAACACCGGCAGCATAGAGCCGCCGGCTACGGCGAGAGCCATTCCAATCACGGCCAGTGCGGGTTTCCTTGAAAAATAGCCGCTGAAGGAGTTCCAGTGTGTGAGTACGTGAAGCATAATTCCGCCAAGCAAGAGCCAGCTCAACCACTTGTGTACGGGCTCAACGGCCCCGATTTCCACATCGAAAAAGATCAGGGTGCCGGTTATCGCCGAAATGAAGAAAGCACCGGCTGCTACCGGAGTCGCTAAAGATTTCAAAGTTGCGTTCATGGTCTATCAAATGTTTAAACGTTACAATCACTCTCCTTGCACAGTGATAAAGGTACGACGGCAACACTTAAGAGGGACTTAAAGCAACGTTAAATTTCTGTAAAAACGCCTTACAGACCCCAAATCCGCCTCTAAAACGCCAGTAACGTCAACCAGATAATTTTTCCCTTTATCTTTTTGACGCTTTTCATTCACCGGAAAATCAGATCAGACTGATGGTCGCCGTACCCGTCAGGAAAAATTTGAACCTGGCGTTGGCTTTATACCTTGTCTTACAAAGTCAAATGTTTAACTTTTACGACATTTCCCGGTCACGGTCACGCTCCGGGGTTCGACAACTCATCCATCGCGATCCGCATGTCCTCTTCTCTGCATATCTATAACTCCCTGAGCCGCACCAAAGAGCCTTTTGAACCACTCAACCCGAAGCTGGCCACGGTCTATGTCTGCGGCCCGACAGTTTACGGCCACGCACATCTCGGCCATGCCAAGAGCTACGTCTCCTTCGACGTGGTCGTTCGCTGGCTGCGCGCTCTCGGTGAGCAGCAGAGCTACAAGGTCAGATATGTGCAGAATATCACCGATGTCGGTCATCTGACTGACGACGCCGACGAGGGAGAGGACAAAATACAGAAGCAGGCACAGCTCGAGTTGACCGAACCAATGGAGATCGCGCAGTTCTATACCCGGAGCTTTTACGAAGATATGGACCGACTCGGTGTGCAGCGCCCGAACATAGCGCCAACGGCAACCGGTCATATTCCCGAACAGATTGACCTGGTAACGCGCCTGATCGAATCGGGCCACGCCTACGCATCCGGCGGAAACGTCTACTATTCGGTCGATTCCTTCGAAGGTTATGGCAAGCTCTCCGGTCGTACCGACCAGGCCGCCCTTCAGGCTGGTGGAAGAGTCGGGCAGCGCTCCGACAAACGAAACCCATCCGATTTCGCCCTGTGGAAAAAAGCCGAACCGGGCCACCTCATGAAATGGAACTCCCCCTGGGGCGAAGGCTACCCTGGCTGGCACCTCGAATGCTCAGCCATGTCCATGAAGTACCTGGGTGAAACCATCGACATCCACGGTGGCGGCATGGAGAACAAGTTCCCGCACCACGACTGCGAAATCGCCCAGTCCGAGGCGGCCTCCGGCAAGCCCTACGTGCGCTTCTGGATGCACAACAACATGGTCACTGTGGACGGCGTCAAGATGGGCAAATCCCTTAAAAACTTCGTGAACCTCAAAGAGCTGTTCCACACCTTCGACCCGCTGGTCATCCGCTTCTTCATCCTGCAATCGCACTACCGCTCCCCGCTCGACTTCTCCGAAACCGCCATCCGGGCCTCACAATCCGGTTTCGAGAAATTGCAGGAGGCCTGGAAGCGACTGCTGGAAGCCCCTGAAGGGAGGAACCAGATTGATGTGACACCATTCGAAGAGAAGATGGTTGCCGCGCTGAACGACGACTTCAACACACCGGTGGCCCTCTCGGTGATCTTTGAATTCGTGAAAACTCTCAACGGGGCACTTGATCGCGACAGCCTCGACAGTGCGTCAAAAGGGAGAGCGCTGGCATTGTTGGACACCTACGCCGGAGATGTGCTCGGCATCCTGAAAAGCCGTGCAGCGCTGCTCGCCGGTGAGAGTGGCCAAAGCGCCCAAACCCTTGATGAGGTGATGCAGGTGCTGCTCGAACTTCGCAAGGAGGCCCGTGCCAAAAAGGATTTCGCCACCAGCGACGCAATCCGCGATCTCCTCCTCCAGCGAGGAATCGAGGTCAAAGACACCAGAGAGGGCGCCACCTGGTCAAAGAAAAAACCCTGAACGCAAAAAGCCGGAGCATCAAACCTCCGGCTTCCGTTTTTTCTTTTTCTTCGTCCACAACGTCCACCAAGTCCACTTTGTCCACAATCTTACATTTTCTTCACAAAAACCCTTCCAGCTTCTCGTCCCTCCTCATCATCTCCACAGCCTTGACGACCTTCTGCGATTCGCCAGCCTTGCAGATCAGCAGTGCGTCCTCGGTATCGACCACAATGATATTGCCCACACCAACCGCCACCACCGCCTTGCCATGCGGCTTCCTGACGAAAACCTCTTCAGAATCGATCATGATAACCTCTCGCCCATCCATATCCCTCCCTTCGAGACCAAGTCCGACCTTGATCACCTCATCCCAGCATCCGAGGTCGGTCCAGCCGAAATTGCCTGCCAGCATGTATACTTTTTCAGCCTTCTCCATGATGCCATAGGCGACCGATACCGGATGAATCCAGCTGTACACATCCTCAATGACCGACTCCTGACGATCGGTACCGATAAAGGCATGAACATTCTGCATGTCCTCGTACAGATCCGGCAATGACCGACGGTATTCGCGGTTAATATCATCGACGTGCCAGATAAACACTCCGCTGTTCCACCAGAAATCCCTGCTCTGCAGAAACTGCTCGGCGGTGGCAATATCCGGCTTTTCGGCAAAGGTTTTCACACGAAAAAGCGCAATGTCCGAATCCGATGCTCCATCTTCCGGAGCATCTTCGATGATAACCGATGGCTCTACCTGGATATACCCATAGCGGGTTTCGGGTCGGTCTGGATGGATACCAACCGTGATCAGGCCGCGCTTTTCGCGTGCAAGCCAGACTCCCTTGGCGATGGTGCTGAGAAAGCGCTCTTCGTCGAGCACGAGATGATCAGCCGGGAGAACGATGGTCACCGCGTCCGGGTCACGCTTCCTGATGAATGTCGTCGCAAGGGCGATACAGGTGGCGGTATCACGTATGGCCGGCTCAACGATGATATTGCCCTCATCGAAATCGGGAAGTGATTGGCCGATCAATCGCCTGTGGTGCTTACCGGTGATGATGAAGATATTCTCTTTGCGTACGGATCGCGAAATCCTCTCGACCGTTTTGCGGATCATCGTCCCCCCATCAAAAAAATGGAGGAACTGCTTGGGTATTCGCTTTCTCGAAAGCGGCCAGAGCTTGCTGCCAATGCCCCCCGCCATGATGACCGCATAAACATTGCTGTTTAAAATCATCGACCTGTCCATCGGTATCTTGTCATATCCTTCTCTCGGAGCTGTTGAAACCGCACTGTTTATAAATGTACGATTTTTTCTGCCTGCGCTGACCATCATTCTCAAGCCAACGCCGCATTTGCCAATGGTGGTAAATTATCGTTCTTTCTTTTTTGTCTTCTCTTTCAAACCATTGCACACTTCTGATCCGATATGCCGAACGAGCTGCACCTCATCCAGGATCTCTGTCGTCAACACGACATCCCGGCCTCCGACCACGCATTGAGACTCCTGGTGCGCTACACCGCCCTTCTTGAGACGTGGAACACGAAGGTGAACCTTGTCAGCCGAAAGGAGAATGCTCCGTTAATTATCAGGCATGTCTTTCACTCGCTGCTTGTCAGCCGGATACATGCATTCCTGCCTGGTGAACGTGTGCTTGATCTCGGTACCGGTGGAGGGCTGCCGGGAATTCCCCTGGCCATACTCTTTCCGGAAACCTCTTTTCTTCTGGTCGATTCAACTGGCAAGAAAATCGCCGTCTGTAAGGCCATGATCGACGATCTCGGCCTGAACAATGTCATGGCTATCCATTCGAGGGTTGAGGAGCTGAAAGGAGTCATCTTCGACACGATACTCAGTCGGCAGGTCGCGCCACTCGCCGAGCTATGCGGCTACAGTGCCAGACTCCTCAAACGCAAGGGAGTACTGATCTGCCTGAAAGGGGGGGCGCTCGATGCAGAGGTCAACGATGCTCTCCAGTCTCGCCAGCAGCACCTTGGTTTTCCATCAACAGTTGATCGGCTGCCAATTGGGGATATCGATCCACTTTTCTCCGAAAAGCAGATAGTCATCGCTCGCTGGTGATCATAACGATCCTGCGAACGATGACTACCGTAGCGGACTGTCTCAATGCTCCTGGAAGAGTTACTCCGGAGCCGCTTCGTTTGACTCGTTGCTCTCTTTGGCTGCTTCTGCCTGTTTGGAGCCTCTGACACGTATGGAACGATCCGGTTTTGCCGCTTTTGGCGTAGCAGACGGAGCTTCGGTATAATCAACCAGCTCGATAATGGCCATTTTCGCTGCGTCACCATATCGTGGCGCAAGCTTGATGATTCTGGTATAGCCGCCGTTACGAGCACCGATTTTGCCGACGATCTCCCCGAAAAGTTCGCGCAGGGTCTCTTTATCGCGAAGGGCACTGAAAATTTCACGTTGTGCGTGAAGCGTTCCTTTACGCGCCTTGGTGATGATTTTTTCTACAACCTTTCGGGTTTCCTTAGCTTTGGCCTCGGTGGTTTCTATACGCTTGTATTTGAGCAACTGGTTAGAAAGGTTCGACAGAGTCGCTTTTCTATGGGCGCTCGTTCTTCCAAGTTTTCTTGCTGGCTTGACTTTACGCATGTCTTGTTTCCGCTCTCATTGATTTCAATATTACAAATAGCTTCGATCAACCTTTCATCTGGTACCGGGTGATATCCATCCCGAACCTCAGATCGTGCTTCTCGAGCTGTTCTTTCAGTTCCGTCAGCGATTTTTTCCCGAAGTTCTTGTAGTTCAGTAACTCATCTTCCTTTCTGGAAACCAGGTCACCGAGGGTATCGATTTCGGCAAGTCTGAGGCAGTTATGCGAACGAACCGAAAGATCGAGATCTTCGATCTTGGTCTGTAAGAGTTTGCGCATACCTTCGAACTCGTCATCGAGCTGTTTGTACTCCTCTTCGGTGTACTCCTCTTCAGTTGGAGAGAAATTAGCGAAAAAGGCAAAATGCTCGTTAATGATCCTTCCGGCAAGGCTGACGGCATCATCCGGAGTGATCGATCCATCAGTCTCGACATCGAGAATCATTTTTTCGTAGTCGGTTCGCTGTCCGACACGGGTGTTCTCGACGACCAGTCTCACATTTCTTATCGGAGTAAAAATCGAATCGATAGCGATAAAACCAATCGGCAAACCTTCGCAGCGGTTCTCTTCAGCCGGAATGTATCCTCTGCCTCTTCCGACGAAAATATCGATCGTTATGGTTGCCTCAGAATTGATCGTTGCGATATGGAGCTCTTTGTTGAGCACCTCGAATTCACCCTCATGAGCAATGATGTCACCGGCAAGAAACTCTTTGGGGCCGGACAGGGTAAGGGTCGTTTTGCAACTGCGCTTGCAGTTGGATCTGA
This sequence comes from Chlorobiaceae bacterium, assembly GCA_013334975.1. Taxonomy (GTDB): domain Bacteria; phylum Bacteroidota; class Chlorobiia; order Chlorobiales; family Chlorobiaceae; genus Chlorobaculum. Next base: position 28,466 of record JAAXWL010000001.1, on the reverse strand, counting down.
AACGAACCTTTTTCAGATTGAGAACGATCTCGGGTACATCTTCACGCACACCGTCAATCGTCGAAAACTCGTGATACACTCCATCGATCTTGATCCCGGTAATCGAGGTTCCGGGAAGCGATGCAAGCAGAACCCGTCTTAAAGCATTGCCCAGCGTAACGCCATAGCCCCGCTCCAGCGGCTGCGCTATGAAGCGCCCGTAGCTGCCAGTGTGAGTCGTTTCGTCAACATCGATCTTGGCAGGCATCTGCATCTGATATATCATGGTCTTGCTACCTTTGGATTCACAAAAATCACTTGGAGTACAACTCGACGACAAGCTGTTCGTTATAGGGCTCCTGAACCACTTCACGCTCTGGTATGGCAAGGAACACCGCTTTTCTGTTCGCCTTGTCAACCTGGATCCACGCAGGAATACGTGCATCTGAAGCTTTATTGAGCGAATCGGCGACGGCATCGAGATTACGGCTCTTCTGTCGGAACTCTATGCTGTCGCCAGGAGAAACCAGACAGGAGGGAATATTGACCTTCTTGCCGTTGATCAGAAGATGACCGTGTGTAACAAGCTGCCTTGCACCGGCACGTGACGGAGAAAATCCGCAGCGGAAAACAACGTTATCGAAACGTCGTTCAAGAAGCTTGACCAGGTTATCGCCGGTAACACCACGCTGGGCCACGGCCTTGTGGTAATAAATCCTGAACTGCTTTTCGAGAACGCCATAAAGATATTTCATCTTCTGCTTCTCTCTGAGCTGCAGGGCATACTCAGACACCTTGCTCTTGCGTGACTGCCCATGCTCACCTGGCGCATACGGACGTCTTTCTAAATATTTTTCAGCCTTGGGTGAAAGAGCTATCCCCAACCTGCGAGAAACCTTGGTAATTGACCCTCTGAATCGTGCCATAACAATTGCTACATTGATAATTCTTGATAATAACCGTCAGACCCTTCTGCGTTTGGGAGGCCTGCAACCATTATGGGGCAGGGGTGTAATGTCACGGATGGTGCGAACCTCAAGACCTGCGCCCTGAAGCGCCCTGATCGCTGCATCACGACCGGCGCCCGGCCCTTTGATCAGCACATCGACCTGACGCATACCCAGATCATAAGCCTCTTTGGCTGCCGCCTCCGAAGTGACCTGCGATGCGTAGGGGGTATTTTTCTTTGATCCCTTAAAGCCGTTCTTTCCTGCACTCGACCATGATACCGTGTTGCCGATCGTATCGGTAATGGTCACCATAACGTTATTGAACGAAGCCTTGATATGAACGGTACCTTCCGCGGTTACCTTTACTTTCTTTTTTTTCCTGCTCGCTGTTGCCATGAGTCTGTCGGTGTTTTATCTCTCTTGTTGCTTTATTGCTCCGAACCTTACTTCTTACCAGCCTTCTTCTTGCCGGCGACAGTCTTACGCTTGCCTTTTCTGGTACGTGCATTGGTCTGGGTACGCTGGCCACGGACCGGGAGGGAGCGCCGATGACGCAGACCCCGATAGCATCCGATATCCATGAGGCGCTTGATGGAGAGCTGCTGCTCTGCGCGAGCCTCGCCCTCGACCGTATACTCGTTGCCGATAATTTCCCTTATGGAATGCGCTTCCTCGTCGCTCAACTCGGAGATTTTTCTTTCAGGAGCGATTCCGGCTTTTGCGAGTATGTTTTTCGCGGATGTTTTCCCGATGCCATAAACATGAGTCAGAGCGACGACCGCATGTTTGTTCAATGGCAAATTAACCCCAGCTAACCTCATATGTTTTTCTCAAATCTGTTGATTATTCCTGAAGATCACCCCTGGCGCTGCTTATGACTTGGATTCACCTTGCAGATCACAAATCGTTTTCCTTTGCGCTTGATAATCCTGCAGTGTTCGCAACGTTTTTTGATAGACGAAAATATTTTCATGCTAAATCCCAGATGCTATGGTTGTCCGGTCTGTCCAAAATATGAAAAGGCATGTAATGTAACAAAAGCAAAGCTAATAATCAACCGAAGATTGATATTTATTTCCATTTACTTGTACCGGTAGGTAATCCTTCCTTTTGTAAGATCATAGGGCGATATCTGAACCTTAACCTTGTCTCCCGGAAGTATCCTGATATAATGCATCCTGATCTTGCCGGAAACGTGCGCAAGCACTTCGAGGCTGTTTTCGAGCTTTACCCTGAACTGCGCGTTGGGAAGCGCTTCCAGAATTTCGCCTTCTACCTCAATTGATTCTTCCTTGGCCAATGTCTCTCTCCGGTTAACTTGTGTTCTTAAGAAAAAATCGAATTCGCTGTGCTTGAACCTTACCTGGTCAGTATTTCGGCAGCTTCATCCCTGATGGCAATCGTATGCTCGAAATGAGCTGACGGTTTTCCGTCCTCGGTCACCGCTACCCATTCACCCCGCTTGCTGATCGCCCGTCGAGAACGCCCGAGGGCTATCATGGGTTCAATGGCAAGCGTCATGCCGGCACGGAGTCTTACGCCGGTATGCGCCTTTCCATAGTTGGGAACTGCCGGATCTTCATGCAGTTCACTGCCGATACCGTGACCGACCATGTTTTCAATAACGCTGTAACCGAAAGAGCGTGCATGGTTTTCTATGGCTGCAGATATATCGTGCAGCCGATTACCGGCTACAGCCTGAGCTATCCCCAGGTTGAGACATTCACGGGTCACCTCGACAAGCTGCTGTACCTGCGGCTCGATATCGCCAATCACATAGGTGCGTGCTGCATCGCCATGGTATCCGCTTTTGTATACCCCGCAATCGACCGAGACGATTTCACCTTCACGAATGAACCTTTTGGCGCTGGGCACACCGTGAACAACCTCTTCATTGATTGAAACACACAACGTCGCCGGATAAGGCGTTACACCGGGTTCACCTTTTGGAACGTATCTCAGAAAACTCGGTATCGCCTGATGATCCCGAATGTACTGTTCGGCAAGTTGATCAAGCCTGAGCGTCGTCATTCCGGGAGCAATCTCCTGTTCAAGCATATCAAGCACACGAGCCACCAAGCCACCAGCATCGCGCATCAGTTCGAGTTCACGTTCGCTTTTGATGGTGATCATGATTCCGACCTCGTTCTCATCGACGTCCCCGAGCCTTGGCCGTCTTCATGAACCCGTCGTAGTGACGCATCATCAGATGACTCTCTACCTGCTGCAAGGTATCCAGCCCTACACTGACTACAATGAGCAGACTCGTGCCGCCGAAGAACTGGGCAAATCCGGGAGTGACATTAGCGAACTTAGTCAGAAACGTGGGCAGAACGGCGATAATGGCCAGGGTAATGGCGCCAGGAAGCGTAATGCGGGTGAGAATATTATCAATAAACTCCTCCGTACTCTTTCCGGGTCTCACGCCGGGTATGAAGCCACCCTGTCGGCGCATGGTATCGGCGACCTCTTTCGGATTGAATGCGATAGCCGTGTAGAAATAGGTAAAGAAAACGATCATCAGACCGAAAATCAAAGCATACCACCATGAATCGTAAGCAAAGACGGAGGCTATTTTCTGCATGACCTCGTTTTCCGGAAAAAACGAAAGAAAGGTGGTGGGCAGAAACATGATCGATTGGGCAAAAATGATCGGCATGACTCCAGCCGTGTTGATCTTCATGGGAATGTACTGCGTACCGCCGCCGTAAACTTTTCTGCCGACCACACGTTTGGCGTGCTGAACGGGAATACGACGGGTAGCGACCGTGAGCAGCACCACCAACGCCACAATTGCCGCCATAAAGGCCATGATGACCATCTCGACAATCCAGTTCTTGCTGCCAAACGACACCGATTGTATTTCAGCAATAAGCGACTGGGGGAATCTTGCGAGAATGCCAATCATGATGATCAGGGAGATGCCGTTGCCTATGCCACGCTCCGTAATGATTTCACCGAGCCACATAACAAACACCGTGCTGGCCGTAAGAATGATAATGGCAGTAATGGTAAAGAAAACACCTGGTTCAGGAACAATCACTTTTCCGAAAGAGGAGGGACTCGCAAGGCTGACGGAGAAGCCCCATGCCTGCATGAAAGCGACAAGAATGGTTCCGTATCGTGTATACTGGTTGATTTTCTGCCGACCTTCTTCACCCTCTTTCTGAAGCTTCTGAACATAAGGTGTTACCGCACCCAGAAGCTGAATGATGATGGATGCCGAAATATAAGGCATGATACCCAGCGAAAAAATTGAGGCGCGTTGCAGCGCGCCTCCTACGAAGAGGTCGAAAAGACCGAAAAGGTCGTTGGCGTGAGAAGAGGTAGCGTTCGCCACTGCTGCGGCATCAACTCCGGGTATGGTGATATGTGATCCCATCCTGTAGACGAACAGAAGCAGGAGGGTATACAGTATCCGCTGCCTTAACTCCGGGATTTTATTGATGTTCTTGATACTCTCAGTAAGCTTCATGGCAGCTCAGTCTTTTTATTCACGACTTGACCGGTTTCTTCCCTTTCTTGACGAATTTGACTTTCGGAGTCATAAGTGCCTCTTCGAAGGGCAGACCATTGACCTTTGAAGCCTCTTCGAGAGTACGATATGCCGTAACGCACTTGCCCCCGGCAGTCTCTATCTTTTCCAGTGCACTTTTGCTGAAGTAATGGGCTGTAATGGTTACGGCCGCAGCTATCTCACCATTACCAAGTATCTTGAAATAGTCCTGATTGCTCGCATTGCAGAGGTGCTTGAGATCAAGAATGGTGATCTCTTCGCCGACAAGCCCTTTCTCAATCCACATCTGGATCTGATCGACATTAACGCAGGCTACCGATTTTCTGTTGGGAGGCGTAAAGCCAAATTTCGGAAGACGCCGGTAGATCGGCATCTGACCACCTTCAATGATAGGACGCTGATAGCCGCTTCTCGACTGCTGACCCTTGTTGCCCTTGCCCGCTGTCGTACCATTACCTGATCCCGGGCCGCGGCCGACCCTTTTTCTTGCCTTGACTGCACCTTTGGCAGGGCGGAGTGAACTTAAATCCATGGTTTCAATTCCCGACTTTCTTTAGTGATTCTTTTAGTGCTCTTCGACCTTGACAAGGTGCTGAACGACGCGGATCTGGCCTCTTGTGCAGGCATTGTCCTTGACCTCAACCTTGTGGTTCGGCCTACCGAGACCGAGAGCCTTGATGGTCGCCTTCTGTTTTTCGGTGCCACCAATCACGCTGCGCACCTGGGTAACCTTTATCATTTTCTCGCTCATACTTGCCATTTCTCCTTTTTAGCTTTCAAATACCTCTCTGAGGCTCTTCGAACGACGTTCGGCCACATCATTTGCATCGGAGATGCTCTGAAGACCCTTTATGGCAGCCTTGACCACATTATGCGGATTCGAGGAGCCAAGCGATTTGGTAAGGATGTCATGCACGCCAGCCATTTCGAGCACAGCCCTTACAGCTCCACCGGCAATGAGTCCGGTACCGGGTGTTGCCGGCTTCATCAGAACTTTGGCCGAGCCGTATTTTGCAACAATCTGGTGTGGAATGGTCCCCTTGACAATCGGAACCTTGATAACGTTCTTTTTACCGTCTTCGACGCCCTTGGCAATCGCATCCTGAACTTCGTTCGCTTTTCCTAGCCCGTATCCAACATGGCCATCACGGTCACCGACAACGACAATAGCGTTGAAACCGAAGCGCTTGCCACCCTTGACCACCTTTGCAGTCCTGTTGATGTGCACCAGCTTCTCTTTCAGATTCAACTCACCGGGCTTGATACTCCTGGCAGATTTTTTCGACATGTACTTTCTCTTTGAAAAGTTTTAAAAGATCAGACCTGCCTGGCGAGCACCATCGGCAAGAGCCTTGATACGTCCATGATACCGGAATCCGTTTCTGTCGAAAACAACAGCGGATATTCCCTGGGCAATCGCTTTTTCTGCGAGCTGCCGGCCAATCATGGCACTCCTTTCGGATTTTGTGCCTGCAAGGCCCGAATTGTCTTTCGACATGGTCGATACCGACATGATGGTCCTGCCCGTCTCGTCGTTGACCAATTGCGCATAGATTTGGGAAAGACTCCTGTAGATGCACAGTCTCGGCCTTTCCTGGGTGCCATGCACGACAGCCCTGCTGCGTGCCTTGATTTTCTGCCTCCGGGCAACTTTATCTACTTGGCTCATTATCTCTAACCGTATAAATGTTTTTTACCTGACTTGTTTTCGTTCATGCAGCCTCTGCGGGGCTTACTTGCCGGCGGCCTTGCCTTCCTTGCGGCGAATAACCTCACCTTCAAACCTGATACCCTTGCCTCGGTATGGCTCCGGCTTCCTGAAGGAGCGGATCTTTGCAGCAATCTGACCAACAAGTGCCTTGTCGATACCACTGACAAGAATGGTCGTCGGATCGGGAACCGCGATTTTGATCTCGTCCGGGGCATTGAAATAGATCATGTGGGAGTACCCGACGGTAAGCGCCAGCATCTCCCCCTTGAGTTCTGCGCGATAACCGACACCGGTCATTTCGAGTTTGCGGGTAAACCCTTTGGTAACCCCCTCGATCATGTTGCTGACCAGCATACGGTAAAGACCATGCATGGATTTCGACCTTTTGCTGTCATCGATTCTCTGAACGGTAACAGTGCCATCGGCAACCGTAACGGTAACCTCATTGACCAGCGCCTGACAGAGCGAACCCTTTGGGCCGGTAACATTGATCATCGTGTCCGTGACCTCAACCATTGCCTGATCAGCAAGCCTGATTGGCATTTTTCCTATTCTTGACATGGTATACTGATGCTCTTTGGCTTATGAAATTAATAAATACGGAACAGTACCTCGCCTCCAACGTTCTGCTCTCGCGCCTCCTTATCGGTCAGGATACCTTTTGAGGTAGAAAGAATAAACAGGCCGAGTCCACCGAGATAGCGTTTGATATCCTTGCCCTGGTACACCCTGCGGCCAGGTTTGCTGACTCTGGATATCTCCTTGATGGCATGCTGTCCGTCGGTCATATATTTGAGATCGACGCGGATAAACGGAAACTGCTCGGTGGAGATCACCGTATAGTTCCTGATATATCCCTTTTCGAGCAGCAGTCTGGAGAGGTTCTCCCTGACTCTTGTATAAGGAATATCGGTTGTCTTGTTTTTTGCACTACCGGCATTTCTGATCCGGGTTATGAAATCGGCTATGGAATCCGTTACAGGCATGGCTAACAGTTGGTTACATTCGTAAATGAACAGACATCTATCTATCGGTTGCCCAGGGCGTGCTTACCAGCTCGCCTTCCTGACACCAGGAAGCTTTCCTTCGAGGGCCAGTTTGCGGAACATGTGACGGCACAGGCCGTACTTCGCATAGTTTCCGCGGCCTCGACCAGTCAGCACACAACGGGTGCGTACCCTTGTGGCGGAACTGTCTCTCGGAAGCTGGCTGAGAGCGGTATAATCACCGGCTTTCTTCAGCTCTTCACGCTTTGCCGCATACTTCTCGACAAGCAGTTTCCTCTTTTCGTTTCGTGCAATGATACTTTTGCGTGCCATCTTGGTTCAGTGCTTTTTATGATTAGTTCTTCTTTTTGAATGGCATACCGAGCAGGCTGAGAAGCTCGTAGGCCTCCTCATCTGTTTTGGCCGACGTAACGAAACTGATATCCATACCGTTGATCCTTGGCACCTTGTCGATGTCGATTTCCGGAAAGATGATCTGCTCGCGAATTCCTGCATTGTAGTTTCCGCGTCCATCGAAGCTTGTATCGCTCAGACCTCGGAAATCACGAATCCTCGGTACAGCAACGGTAACGAAACGATCCATGAATTCAAACATAATCTTGCGACGAAGGGTGACACGGCATCCTATGGCCTGACCCTCGCGAAGCTTGAAGTTGGAAATAGCCTTCTTTGCCTTGCGCACCTGTGGCTTCTGACCGGTAATCTGACCAAGCTCCTGCATGGCAGTTTCGAGCAGTTTCGGCTCCTGTGCAGCTTCACCCACACCAATGTTCACTGAAATCTTCTCAAGCCGTGGAACCATCATGATGCTTTTGTACCTGAAGCGCTCCATGAGTTTGGGGACAACCGTTTCCCTGTAGTAGACCTCAAGGCGGGCAGGGATTGGTGTCTCCTGCTGGACATTCACTTTTTTTGCAGTCATCTTCTCTTTTTCTTTTTACAGGGTGGTCTTGGTCACCCTGCCATTAATACAAATCTTTATCAGCTCTTCCTGACATTGGAAGCATGAATCGGAAACTCGCGCTCGATGATCGATCCCTGTGGAACACCCTGAGTCGGACGCATGTGACGTTTCCTGATGTTGACACCCTCGACAATAACGCGCCCTTTCTGGGGATAGACCTTCAGCACCTTGCCTGCCTTGCCTTTGTCGTTACCGCTGATGACAACTACCTCATCATTTTTTCTGACGTGGAGCTTGACCTTTTTAATACCTGTTTTCATGGCTGACCTGTGTGATGTTATTCATGAACCTGAGCGGGAGACGGGACTCGAACCCGCGACCAACAGCTTGGAAGGCTGTGACTCTACCAGCTGAGTTACTCCCGCTGATCAGCTCCCTCAGAGAACCTCTGGAGCTAACGAGACAATCTTCATATATCTTTTATCGCGAAGCTCGCGTGCGACCGGCCCAAATATACGGGTTCCTCTCGGTTCGCCCGAAGCATTAAGCAGAACGACGGCATTTTCATCGAACCTGATATAGGATCCGTCTTTTCTTTTCTGCTCTTTAACGCACCTGACCACTACCGCCTTGCAGACATCTTTCTTTTTGACGACGCCGCCGGGAACCGCAGCCTTGACCGATACCATGATCTGATCACCGAGTGCGGCATAACGTCGGCCGGTACCACCGAAAACATGTATACACCGTACTTTTTTCGCTCCGCTGTTATCGGCAACGACCAGATTAGTCTCTTTCTGGATCATCCTGCATTAACCCCTGTTAAGTGATAATAAATCGATTACTTGGCCTTTTCGACAATTTCAACGAGCCGGCAACTCTTGCTTTTGCTGAGTGGACGGCACTCGGTAATCCTGACCAGGTCACCCACCGCTGCCTCATTCTTCTCGTCGTGAGCCATAAGACGCGAAGTCTTCTTAAAGTATTTCTTATAGACAGGATGCTGTACCCTGCGTTCGACGGCAACGACGATCCCTTTGTCCATACTGTTGCTCACAACCTTGCCCAACCAGCTCTTTTTCTTGCTCCTCTCTTCTGATACACCAGACATTGCTGTGTTGTCCATTTGATTAATTCCCTGTTGATACCGGTTATTGATATTCTTTCCGGATTCACCTGTTGTCAGGCCTGGCTGCCTTCCTGCAGCTCAATTTGCCTGATCCTGGTTTTCATCCTGGCGATCTCACGCTTTGAATTGCGGAAAACCATCGGGTTCTGCGGCAATTCGATAGCTTTATAAAAGTTTATATCGGCCAGTCTGTTTTCAAGCTCTTCAACTTTGACGAGGAGCTCCGACTTGCCCATGGCCGCTATTTCATACTGTTTCATAATTGGCTTCCCTGACGGTTTGTTTGCTCTTTATCCTTCGTAATCGGGTCTGACAATGAACTTTGTCTTGATCGGCAGCTTTTTGGCTGCCAGCCTGAAGGCTTCTGCAGCAATTTCGCGCGTCACGCCATCAGCCTCAAACATGACTCTGCCCGGCTTGACTACGGCCACCCAGAACTCAGGGGAACCCTTACCGGAACCCATACGGGTCTCGGCAGGTTTCTTCGACACCGGTTTGTCAGGGAATATCCTGATCCAGATTTTTCCGTCTCTCTTCATATAACGGTTCATCGCGACACGGGCAGCTTCGATCTGACGGCTGGTAATCCAGGCCGGTTCGAGAGCTTTCAGGCCGAAGGAACCAAACGAAACCGCCGTTCCCCGTCCGGCGTTGCCTTTCATTCGGCCACGCTGCGACTTTCTGTATTGAACCCTCTTTGGCATTAACATACCGGTAACTCCATTCTTTCAGATGATTATATGGTATTTTCCAACCGATCAGGCCTTCTTGGCCGGACGGCGACGGCGTTTCGAACCGCGACCATCTCCGCGGCCCCTGCCACGTGATTCACCACGGCGTTCCTGTATTTTCTTGAGCTCATCCTCTTCAATGGCATCGAGCCTCTGAACGAGAACCTCTCCCTTGTATACCCAGACCTTGATGCCAATGGCTCCGGCAATGGTATGGGCGGTCACGCTTGCGTAATCCACATTGGCGCGAAGCGTATGAAGCGGAATCTTGCCTTCTTTGTACTGCTCGGCTCTGGCGATTTCAACACCACCCAAACGACCCGCACAACGAATCCTGACCCCCTCGGCTCCTGCCCTCATCGCCTGCTGGATCGCCTGTTTCATGGCTCTCCTGAACGAAACTCGGTTTTCAAGCTGGTAAGCAATGTTCTCACCGATAAGCTGCGCCTCGATTTCCGGCTTAATCACCTCGACAACGTCGATCTTGACCTCTTTGGCGGTAATACGGGTCAGTTCCTGGGAAAGATTGTTGATCTCCTCGCCTTTACGACCGACCACAGCACCGGGACGAGCGGCATAGATATTGATCTTGATGTGCCTGGTCGTCCTTTCGATCACGATCTTTGCAATTCCGGCTTTCTCTTTTTTTAGTCTAGCCTGGACATAGTTTCGTATAACCTGATCCTGCTTGATCTTATCGGCGATAACCGGTCCATCGTCATACCAGCGGGAAGTCCAGTCTTTAATGATTCCCAGCCTGAATCCGGTTGGATTTACTTTCTGACCCAATGTTATCTCCTTGTTTATTTGGTTACCGGTGTCTTGACTTTGTCCACAACGATGGTCAGGTGATTGGACCGTTTGCGGATCCTGTATGCCCGTCCCATCGGTGCTGGCAGCAGCCTCTTGAGCGAAGAACCTTCGTCGACGAAGACCTCTTTGACAAAAAGCTCGTTATCACTCACCCTTTCATCAGGATTGAGCTGCGAATAGTTTGCGACAGCCGATTTGAGCGTAACCATTACGTTTCTGGAGGCACTTTTGGTGGAGTTGAGCAGGATGGCTTTTGCCTGATCGACCTGCTTACCACGAACAAGGCCGGCTACGAGCCGCATTTTGCGAGGCGACGTCGGGGTATGCCGTAAAATTGCTTTAGCTTGCATGATATCTCTTACCTTTCCGCGTTATACAGTTTATTTTTTCCTTGGTGCTGAACCGCCCTTTTCCGCCTTCGCACCAGCATGGCCACGGAACAACCTGGTCGGAGCGAATTCGCCAAGCTTGTGGCCAACCATGTTTTCGCTGACATACACCGGCACATGGGTCTTGCCGTTATGAACCGCAACGGTGTGTCCGACGAATTCAGGAGAGATCATCGAACTTCTTGACCAGGTCTTTATCACCTTTTTCTCACCTTTGCTGTTCATATCATTGATCCGCTTCTCCAGCTTGAATTCTATGAACGGACCCTTTTTCAGTGATCTTGGCATAATTCTCTCTGCTTGTTGTTAGTTACCGCTATGTTACTTGGCTTTTCTGCCGCGGACGATCAGCTTCGTCGAGGCTTTTTTCTTATTTCTGGTCTTCAGACCTTTCGCAAGCTGACCCCAAGGAGACTTCGGATGCTTTCTGCCACCGCCTGATTTCGACTTGCCTTCACCGCCGCCCATCGGATGGTCGACCGGGTTCATAGCCATACCGCGGGTCTGGGGACGAATACCGAGCCAGCGGCTGCGTCCTGCTTTTCCGAGACTGATATTCTCGTGCTCTGCGTTGCCAATAACACCGATAGTGGCTCGGCACTCGACACGAACTTTCCTGATTTCGCCAGATGGCATCTTCAGGGTAGCATAAAATCCTTCACGTGCGGCAAGCACAGCGTAAGCGCCTGCTGACCTGGCCATCTGACCGCCCTTTCCTGCCCTCAGCTCAATATTGTGGACATCGGTACCGATCGGGATGTTCTTCAGAGGCATGGTGTTACCGGCCCTGATATCCACCTTGTCGCCACTTTCGATCTGATCGCCGACCTTCAGCCCTTTTGGAGCGAGAATATAACGTTTTTCTCCATCAACATAATTAAGAAGTGCAATCCTGGCCGAACGGTTCGGGTCGTATTCGATTGCAGCGACTTTTGCAGGCACATTGTCCTTGTTGCGCTTGAAATCGATGATCCTGTAGAACCTCTTGTGACCGCCACCCATGTGACGGGAAGTCACCCGTCCGTTGCTGTTGCGTCCTCCGGTTCTTTTGATCGGCACAAGAAGGCTCTTCTCTGGCTCACTCTTGGTGATCTCTTCGAAACCTGCATATGAGGCGAACCTCGTGCCCGGAGTGACCGGCGCTAATTTCCTGATTGCCATCGTACTATTTATCTATCCAGTTTTTTATAATCCTGTTTATCGCTCTTTTTCTACCGGCTTGGCATAGTAATCGATCACCTGGCCCTGGCCGAGGGTCACAATCGCTTTCTTCCAGTCGCTTTTTTTACCGGCGATGAGCCCTTTCCTGGTTTGCTGCCTCTTGGACTTGCCAAGGCAGTTGACCGTACGGATGGAGACGACATCGACACCGAACTTCTGCTCAACAGCATTTTTTATATCGCTCTTATCAGCATCGGTCTTGACCTGGAACACATACTGGCCTTTCTGCTCGGTGAGTTTTGTGCTCTTTTCAGTCAGCCATGGCCGCAACAACGGGTTTTTCATGCAATCTTCTCCTTTTTACTGGCAAACGGTAATTACCCTAATGTTTCTTCTATTTTCTGCAGGGCGGCTTTATGGAAAAGCAGTGCCTGGCTGTTGAGAATATCATAAGTCGAAGCCTGATCGGCGACCATGACGTTGAGTTTGGCGATGTTCCTGCCCGAGGTGCTGACCACGGAATCGTGGAACGGCATCAACAGGAGGGTCTTCTTTTCGGAAAGACCGAGATTTTTCAGCATATCGGCAACCGGACGTGTCCTGATCGCTTCGAGACTGAACTCTTCGATCACCAGAATCTGGCCGGCTGCTGCCTTGGCACTGAAGGCTGAACGACGGGCAAGCTGCTTGACCTTCCTGTTGACCTTCTGCTCGTAGGAGCGTGGCTGTGGGCCGAAAATCGTACCACCACCAACCATAAGACCGGATCTGGTAGAACCCTGACGGGCATTGCCAGTGCCTTTCTGGCGAAACGGCTTTCTGCCGCCACCACGTACTTCTGCACGGGTTTTCGTTTTATGGGTGCCTTGCCTGCGGTTGGCCAGAATAGCCTTCACATCCAGGTACATGGCATGCTCGGAAACCTCAACAGCAAAAATATCATCGTTCAGCGTCACCACTTCACCGGTTTCTGCGCCTTGTGTATTGAGTACTTTTAATTCCATGGTTCTCTGCACTCACCCTTTACTTGGTTGTTGAAACAATCTTGACATAGGAGTTCTTCGGGCCCGGTACGGCTCCCTTGACGACGATGAGGTTTGACTCGGCCATAACCTTGACAATCACCAGATTTCTGGTTGTCACGTTATCACTGCCCATCCTGCCGGCCATCCTGGTACCCTTGAAGGTTCTGGATGGATCGGAGGAGCCGCCAACCGACCCCGGAGCGCGGAGTCTGTCAGACTGACCGTGCGTTCTGGAACCGCCGCCGAAGTTGTGACGTTTGACGACACCGGCAAAACCTTTGCCTTTGGTGACGCCGAGCACATCGACCTTATCGCCCTCTTTAAAAATATCAACGGGTATGGTCGCGCCAGCCTGGAGTTCTTCTGCAATCAGACTCTTGCTGATTTCGGACAGCATGTATCCCGGTTTTTTTCCGGCTTTTTTATAGTGTCCGGCAAGCGGCCTGGTTACCTTTTTTTCATCACGCTCACCAAACCCGAGCTGATAGGCTTCATAACCATCTTTCTGCACGCTCTTGACCTGAGTCACATAACACGGCCCCGCCTGAATCACCGTGCAGGGAACCGCTTCACGTTTATCATTGTATAAACGGGTCATGCCGATTTTTTTCCCGAGTATCGCACCCATATCCGATTACCTTTTCTATTTACTTTTAAACACTTTAAGACTTGATTTCCACATCAACGCCACTTGGAAGCTCGAGCTTCATGAGCATATCGATCGTTCTGGCCGTCGGATTGATGATCTCGATCAACCGTTTGTGCGATGAGAATGCAAACTGCTCACGCGATTTTTTATCCACATGAGGTGAACGGTTAACCGTATACACATGCGTTTTCGTGGGAAGCGGAATGGGGCCAAATATAATGGCATCCGTCTGCCTGACCACATCGATAATCTTTAAAGCCCACTTATCAACGAGGCTATGGTCGTAAGACTTGAGCTTAATCCTGATCTTTTGCTGAACAGCCACTGGTCTATCCCTGTTTCGATGGTTTCAATAAAAAAGGGGCGAGCGCGCCGGCTCGCCCCGGGATGACAATCAATCGATTATTCGACGATTTTGGTCACGGAACCTGCACCAACCGTACGACCACCTTCGCGGATAGCGAAGCGGAGGCTCTCCTCCATGGCGATCGGAGCGATCAGCTCGACATCGACCGAAAGGTTGTCGCCTGGCATGACCATCTCGACACCTTCAGGCAGAGTTACCGAACCGGTAACGTCGGTCGTCCTGAAGTAGAACTGCGGACGATAACCGTTGAAGAAAGGAGTGTGGCGACCGCCCTCTTCCTTTTTCAGGATGTAAACCTCAGCCTTGAACTTGGTGTGTGGTTTGATCGAGCCTGGTTTGGCGATAACCATACCGCGCTCAAGTTCGTTCTTGTCAACACCGCGCAGCAGCAGACCGGCATTGTCACCTGCCTGACCTTCGTCGAGCAGCTTGTTGAACATTTCGATACCGGTGACCACCGATTTGCGGGTCGGCTTGATACCAACGACTTCAACCTCTTCGCCAACCTTGACACGACCTCTCTCGATACGACCAGTACCGACAGTTCCGCGTCCAGAGATGGAGAAAACGTCTTCGACCGGCATCAGGAACGGCTTGTCGATGTCGCGAACAGGCTGCGGAATATAGTTGTCAACAGCATCCATAAGTTCCATGATGGCTTTCTCGCCTTCGGCATCACCGTTCAGGGCAAGCAGCGCAGAACCTTTGACAATCGGAATATCGTCGCCAGGAAAACCGTACTCGGTCAGAAGCTCACGAAGCTCCATTTCGACCAGCTCAAGGAGTTCCGGATCAGCAATGTCAACCTTGTTCAGGAATACAACGAGTGCAGGAACGTTCACCTGACGGGCAAGCAGGATGTGCTCGCGAGTCTGGGGCATCGGGCCGTCGGTACCGGCAACAACGAGGATAGCGCCGTCCATCTGGGCAGCACCGGTAATCATATTTTTGATATAGTCAGCGTGGCCGGGGCAGTCGATGTGCGCATAGTGGCGCGCTTTGGTCTGATACTCGACGTGTGCGGTCGAGATGGTAATACCGCGTTCGCGCTCTTCCGGAGCCTTGTCGATATCGCCGAATTCACGGAAAGAGGCCATGCCCTGCTTTGAGAGCACGCTGGTTATAGCAGCGGTAAGGGTGGTTTTGCCGTGGTCAACGTGACCGATAGTACCAATATTTACGTGGGGTTTATCCCTCTTGTATGACTCTTTAGCCATAGCTCTTCTCCCTGTCGGTTATCTTTTTAATGATGCGGTAATGAAAAACTGTTATTCGGAAGCCTTGCCAACCCTCTTTTCCTGCAATGCCTCTGCAATACTACGAGGAACCTCACGGTAGCTCTCGAACTCCATCGAGTAGTTGGCTCGGCCCTGGGTCATGGATCGAAGATCGGTCGAATAACCGAACATTGCCGAAAGCGGTACCTTGGCGTTCACGAACTGGGCGCCGGCACGCTGGCCCATTCCCTCGATATGACCACGACGTCCCGAGAGATCACCCATGACATCACCGAGATACTCTTCAGGAGTAATCACCTCTACCTTCATGATCGGTTCGAGCAGTACCGGATTTGCTTTCTTGGCTGCTCCCTTGAACCCTATGGATCCGGCGATCTTGAACGCCATTTCCGAAGAGTCCACCTCGTGGTACTTTCCATCGATCAGGGTAACCTTGATGTCCTGCATCGGGAAGCCCGCGACGACACCATCCTTCATGGCGCCCTGGATACCGGCATTGACTGCCGGAACATACTCTTTCGGGATAACACCGCCCTTGATACCATCAACGAACTCATAGCCCTTGCCCTCTTCGAGTGGCTCGACCCTGAGCACCACCAGACCAAACTGTCCCTTACCACCAGACTGGCGAACAAACTTTCCTTCGTATTCAACAGAGCCACGAATCGTTTCCCTGTAAGCGACCTGCGGCTGACCGACGTTCGCTTCAACCTTGAACTCGCGCTTGAGACGATCGACCAGGATTTCGAGATGCAACTCACCCATGCCCGCAATCAGCGTCTGGCCGGTTTCTTCATCGGTTTTCACCCTGAAGGTCGGATCTTCTTCGGCAAGCTTGGCAAGCGACATACCCAGCTTGTCGGAATCCGCTTTGGTTTTGGGCTCCACAGCGATCTCGATAACGGGTTCAGGGAACACCATCTTTTCGAGCACGATAGGATTGTTTTCGTCGCAGAGGGTATCGCCGGTTCTGACATCCTTCAAACCGACCGCAGCCGCGATATCACCAGCATACACACAATCACGCTCTTCACGCTTGTTGGAGTGCATCTGCAACACCCGGCCAACACGCTCTTTCTTTCCGGTAACGGAGTTGAGCACGTAACTGCCGGCATTGAGTACACCGGAATAGACACGGAAAAAGGTAAGCTTGCCGACAAAGGGATCGGTGGCAATCTTGAAAGCCAGACCCGCAAAAGGCTCTTCATCCTTTGGCTCGCGGACAACCTGCTCTTCGGTTCTCGGGTGATGACCCGTTACAGAACCAACATCGACCGGCGAGGCAAGATACTCGATAACAGCATCCAACATGAACTGCACACCCTTGTTTTTGAAAGAGGAGCCGCAGAGCACCGGAATGATGGTCACGCCAAGCGTTGCCTTGCGAAGCACTTCACGAACCTCTCGCTCGGTGATTTCTTCACCATTGAGGTACTTTTCAAGAAGGGTATCGTCAACTTCAGAGACTGCCTCAAGCATGTTGATGCGCCAGGTGCGAGCCTCGTTCTCCAGATCGTGGGGAATTTCAACTTCAGTATAGGTGCTGCCGTCCTCTTTGTCGTAGATAATCCCTTTCATTCTGATCAGATCCACGAATCCTGCGAAAATTTCGCCCTGACCGATCGGAATCTGCAGGGGTACCGGATTGGCACCGAGACGCTCCCTGATAGCCTTGACGGTATCGAAGAAGTCCGCGCCGACACGATCCATCTTGTTGACATAGGCGATCCTCGGCACACCATACTTGTTGGCCTGACGCCAGACCGTTTCCGACTGGGGTTCGACGCCGCCCACCGCACAAAACAAAGCGACCGCGCCATCGAGCACCCTGAGAGAACGTTCCACCTCGACAGTAAAGTCAACGTGGCCAGGAGTATCTATAATATTGATTCTGTGATAGATATCAGCAAAATTGCCGAATTTCGGAGTCCAGAAGCAGGTCGTTGCCGCTGAAGTAATCGTAATTCCGCGCTCTTTCTCCTGTTCCATCCAGTCCATAGTAGCACCACCATCATGAACCTCACCCATCTTGTGCAAGCGACCGGTATAATAGAGAATCCTCTCCGTAGTCGTGGTCTTGCCCGCATCGATATGGGCCATAATCCCGATATTCCTGACTTTATCTAACGCAACCTGCCTTGCCATAAATCGATCGTATTTAAATAATTCCTGCTATCCTTCAGACTCAGAACCTGAAATGAGCGAATGCCTTATTGGCCTCCGCCATGCGATGCACCTCGTCACGCTTCTTCACGGAAGCACCCTGTTCGTTCGAGGCATCAAGCAACTCGGCCGCAAGCTTTTCAGCCATTGAACGACCTCCACGCCTGGAAGCATACTGCTTGATCCATCGGAAAGCGAGCGCTGTTCGTCTGGAAGCCGGAACCTCCATCGGAATCTGGTAGGTAGCGCCACCAACCCTCTTGCTGCGAACCTCGACCAGCGGAGCGACATTGCCCATGGCCTTGCGGAACACCTCAAGAGCATCCCCGCCATCAACCTTTCCGGCAATAATATCGAACGCATCATAAACAACCCTGGTTGCCACAACCTTCTTTCCATCGAGCATAATCGCATTGATGAGACGAGCAACTACCTCGTCACCGTAACGAAAATCGCCTCCGCGTGCTCCGTATCCGGACCCTTTCTTTCCCATTATAATCCGAGTTAAGATTCAGTTTTATTTCTTCTTTGCCGGAGCTGCGCCTGGCTTCGGAACCTTCGCACCATACTTGGAGCGACTCTGCTTACGGTCAGCAACACCCGATGTATCGAGCGTACCCCGCACAATATGATAACGGACACCCGGAAGATCTTTCACCCTTCCCCCGCGGATCAACACAATCGAGTGCTCCTGGAGGTTGTGACCTTCACCGGGAATATACGCCGTCACTTCGATCTTGTTGGACAGCCTGACACGAGCAACCTTGCGAAGCGCAGAGTTCGGCTTTTTGGGAGTGGTCGTATAGACACGGGTGCAAACACCCCTTTTCTGAGGGCATTTTTCCAGAGCCGGAGAGGCGGTCTTAGACGCCTTCATACTTCTTCCGTGCCTGATAAGCTGCTGAATCGTCGGCATACAGTAAACTCTTTTTCTATTTCGTTTGAGACTTCCGGTGAAAATTCAATCAGGAAAAACCATAAGGACAGCCAAAGTAAATGTTTTACCAAAAAAAACAAAACATAAACCCCTGTTTTTTTCAATTTATTGGCCCCGTTCGACATTATTATGCCCGTTTCAATCGCAAAAGCCTACCTCATCATCATGTGGCTCTCATGAGCACCTCGCATCATCACCAAATCCACAGCACTTTCATCAACAAGAAGTGAATCGGCTTTACCAACGCCCCATCCAGCTCACCATGAAACAGACGGAGCTCCTGCGCATCCGCCGGAGGAGGCTTGATAGCTCCTTCAGGGATAAAGGAGCGTCAATGATGCTGATCAAAAAAAATCGTAGATTGGCCAAATACAATCAAACAATCGGCCCTAACGGAAAAAGCCCCGGAACAGTTATCCCGTCGAAAACCATGATCACCTCCCAAACCAGTTGCCAGAGACGATGATCATCTCCAGAGAGGTAGTCACCCTGATCCATACCACTACCAATACCATCGGTATACCGGAAACAGAACTCTACGGTACCCTTTCGGATGATGAAAAAGAGCGAACACGCGCCATGCGTTTTCCCGCCGACAAAACACGATTCATCTTCAGAAGAGGTCTCCTCAGACGCCTCCTCGGCACAACGCTTGACATTGATCCCGCCCTGATCCGGTTCTCCCGCACCCCGGTTGGCAAGCCATTCATCGACCTGCCAGAAAACCCCGGACTCTTTTTCAACCTCTCCCACTCTGACAACCAGATTGTCTATGCCTTCTCCAGCCACTCCGATACCGGCATTGACATCGAACGGATACGGATCGTCGACGACATCGACCGACTTGCCAGAAATTACTTCTCCGCCGAGGAGTACGCCGTCATCATCAATCTGCCCGATCGCGAAAAGCACAAGGTCTTTATTAAGATATGGAGCATCAAGGAGGCCTTGATCAAAGCCTGCGGATGCCCTCTTGAACACGGACTTGCCGCCTTTGATGTCGCCGCCCAATACCGCATGAACCGCTTTCAGGTGCCCTTCGGAAACAGCAGGCACCTCACCTGCATCACCCCCCTCTTCGAACGACTCTGCGGTTATGCCACCGTCCTGGCCATCTATCCCGACAACAATGACCCCCTCATCCTGCGACGCTACACACTGCAAAACAGCCAGTACATCGAAGAGTAAACCCGTTCAGGCCAGCTCACACAGGCTTTTCAGCTTTTCCGTTGCACCGTCTCAAGACTCCGATAGTGTCTCAGAAGACATGCGCAACCTGGCTGTCAACTTCCTCCACGAGCACTTCGCCTCTCCTCCGACGAACAGCTAATCCGTCAGTACACGCAAAAAACGACACCATTTTTTTTGTTCTTTTAATTTAACTATGTATATTTACACTGTAAATAAAAAACATCATGGCACGACCAACAAAACAACAGCAGCAGGCAAACCTGCCGGAAATCATCAAAGATGCCGCATGGAAGCAAATCACCGGTTCAGGCGCCTCGTCGTTGTCGCTGCGTGGCATCGCACGGGAGCTTGGCATCACCGCACCAGCCATCTATAACTATTTCCCTGACCGCGACGCGCTGGTGACGACACTCATCATTGACGCCTACGCCTCTTTCGGAGACCGGCAGCTCGACGCTATGAACTCCATTCCAGGCCCGGGCAAGGAGCTCGATCGCTTGCGGGCAACCGGTCTTGCTTACCGGGCATGGGCGCTGGAGCATCCCCACCGGTATATGCTCATTTTCGGTAATCCGGTGCCGGGGTACGTTCCCCCAATGCAGGAGCTGATGCCGGTCATGATGCGTTCAATCAGTGCCCTCACCGGAATCATCGGAGAGATTTACGCGCTGGGGCTTATCAATCCGCATGGCATACCGCTGCCAAAGGTCGAAACCACCCAGGGATTCTGCGATACCATGGCAAAGGGAGATGAAACCATGCTCACCGTACTCTCTATCGCCATGCTCATCTGGAGCCGCGTCCACGGTCTGGTCTCACTGGAGATCACCGGCAAGCTGCCTCCCTTCGCTCATGACGGTGCGGCCCTTTACGAATTCGAACTTGAATCCATCGCCCGACAGTTCATCTGCCTGTATTAAGGCAACGAACACCCGGAATTGAACCCCAAAGAGACCCTTATGAAACAAATCATCATCGCAGGACTCGCCGGAGGTATGGCCTTGAACATGGCCATGCTGCTCACCTTCCGTACTATCGGGTTCGGATGGGACGGCAGGGGCATTCTCCTGACCTCACCCATACAGAGCCACAAACTCATCGCCGTCTGGACGGAGATCGAGCCGCTGCCTCTGGTCGTCAACACACCACTGCCGATCATTCTCGGGATGCTGCTCTTCGGCATCGGCCACGCATACATCTACAGCATGGTCTCGGGCGGCTGGCCCACAGGCATCGCACCAAGAGCCATAAGGATGTCGAGTCTGATTTTCTTCATGACTTACCTCTTCTGGGAGTTTTTCACCCCCTTCAACCAGTTCGGCGAACCGCTGCCGCTCATCGCCCTTGAACTCCTCTTCTGGGCGATCATAGCCATAGCCGAAGGATTTTCAATAACCTTAATCATGGAAAAGGAGAACCAATGAAAGCGCATATTTTTGACGGATCTCCGGCTGGAGACCCAACCGGAACAAGGATTGCCGAAATCCTGAAACAGCAGCTTGCCGCAAAAGGGTACGAGACGGAACACCTCGTGCTGCACGACAAACGGCTCGATTACTGCAAGGGGTGTTTCCAGTGCTGGCTGAAAACTCCTGGCATCTGCATCATTGACGACGACAACCGCGAACTCTCAAGAAAGCTCATGAGCGGTGACCTGGCGATCTTCCTGACGCCGGTCGCTTACGGAGCCTATTCGCCTGAACTCAAGCGGATGCTCGACCATGTCATTGCCAACATTTCGCCATTCTTCGTTCGTGTCAACGGCGAAACACATCACCGCAAGCGCTATGAACGCTATCCCGACATGATGGTTATCGGCTGGCTCGACCAACCCGACACGGTGCAGGAGGCGATGTTCAACCACCTCGCCTGGCGCAACACGATCAACTTCCATTCACCACGCCGCTCATGGGGGATCGTCGATCGCAGCGCAGATACCGCAAAGCTCTCAACGCAGCTCGAAACGCTCGTGCAGAAGCTCGAAAACACAACCACATCGATACAGGAAACGCTTCCCCGCATCGCCACCCCTGAAGGCGCGATGCGCCCGCCCCGTAAAGTTCTGCTGCTGAACGGAAGCCCGCGCATGGCCAAAAGCTCCTCGGCAGCGCTTGGAGGCTACCTGACCGAACAACTGAACCTCCTCAATATCGAAACGGACACCATCCATATTTACAGCGCTCTGCACGACAAGAATAAACTCCAGGCAATGCTTGAAGAAATCGACAACGCCGATCTCTGCATCCTGGCCTTTCCGCTCTACATCGACAGCATCCCCGCGCCGGTTCTCGCCCTCATGCACACCATCCGGAAACGCCGCACCGGAAAGCCGTCGCATGGAGCCTTCACCGCCATCGCAAACTGCGGCTTCATCGAATCCGCCCAGAACGAGCACGCACTGGCCTCATGCGCTGCATTCGCACGCGCCTCCGGATTCCAGTGGATGGGCAGCATCGCCATCGGCGGCGGTGAAGGACTGGTGCAGAAAAAAAGTCTCAACGAACAGGGCGGGCCGCTCATCCCCTACAAAAAAGCCCTCGAGCGCGTCGCCAAAGCTCTCGCCGTTGGCAATCCGGTGCCCGAAGAGGCCCGCCGCCAGCTCGGCAAGCCTTTCGTCCCGGCCTGGATCTACCGGTTCGCAGGATCGCGGAACTGGAAAAAACAGGCCCGCCACAACGGCATCATCGACCAGATCGATGCCCGCCCCTACGAGCGAGCCGCAAGCTGAGCCACTGCCAACCGCTCTATCGTTTTGCGGGCTTCACCCACACCATGAAGCCCGCAAACACCGGACAAACTTGTTTATTATTGTCGTGAGAGAACTATCCTGTCAGATTTTGTATACATCATTTATTTACCTAACTTGATCCTGTTATTCAGGGATCACTTCCTGATATCTCTTTTCTGAGCTTCTCGTTTTTTCGCCCCCGCCACTCACAAAGCATCGTATTGTCATCATTGGGGCGCTCTTGTTGTACCGCTGTGACCTTGTGTCTCCGTATCCGTGCATCCCGGGAAACACGAATGATGGTCGCTTGATCATCGTATCAAGCAAACTCCCTGTTTTAACAATTGTTAAAACCCCCAACGTAAAAACATTCCGGATTATAACAAGAGGCCTGAATTGAGATTGCTTCTGTAATCATGAAAAGAGCACCTGGCCACATGGGAGTTCCTGAACATGATGCCTGTACAACATCAAAACCGAAAGGAGCGCGTTCTACCCAATCATTTTTTTATCAGTAAAATTTGTACCGATCGAAAAGATGGAACCGGCTCAACATAATACGCGGTATCCACTTGTATGCATGTTTGTTCATTAAACGACAGGATCATCAAAAAACGGGAGCGTTATGGCTGAAAAAATTGATTTGAAAAAAAATGCTTTTACCCTGACGGTATCACTTGACACTAAATCGGAATTCAAGGGAGATGTCGCGGCTTTTCTTTTTGACAAAGCAGGAAATCTGCTCGAACAAGCCCCGGTAAAAAATGGCAAAGCCGTTTTTTCACGTACAGCACAGGTGGTCACCAGCAACCGTCTGTTCATCGGACCTGCTCCCGATAAGGTGGAAGGTGCAGAAAAGCCCTCGATCAGAATGATGGCTCGGGTGAACGCCTATGAAACTGTTCTGAAGCGAGGAGGAAAAATCCTTGATACAACCGTGATCTCCGGAAACATCATGAAGCCATGGTTGACATGCTGCCACTGCTGGGTGAACGGAAGGGTTGTCAAGAATGACAATGGTCTGCCGGTATGTAACGCCAGAGTGCATATCTGTGAGGTCGATAAATTCCTTCGGGTTATCCTCAATCTTCCCGATCTCGACATCATCAGATTTCGCGACGAGCTGATCAAGGTCATTCAGAATCCAATTGGCCCATGGCCTCCGATTCCCGACCCGGGACCCGGCCCCGATCCGTTTGAGGCCATGAAAGGCGGACTCATCCGGTTGAAGTCACTGAACCCGCAACCCGAACCTCCGAAAGCAAGTGGATTGTCGAGAGCAACAATCGGCAATGTGGCAACCGCATTGAACACAAAACTGACTGCCTTTGAAAATTCGGCGCCGGTTCAATTGCTGCAAAAGTTAAACAGCTCGCCTACGGTATTTGCTCTCAGGGATACCTTGACAGCAAACGCCGTCCAGATCTACCCTTACTTATGCTACCTGCCCTGGGTTCCCTGGAAATACCGCTACGACGAAATCATGGTTATCACTACCGACTCACTTGGTCGTTTCAGCGGACATTTCTATTACTCATGCAACGATAAACCCGATCTGTACTTCTGGGTCGAATACCAGATCGGTGGCGTCATGGAACCCGTGTACCAGCCTCCTGTTGCCTGCCATACTTACTGGAACTTCTCCTGTGGAAGCGAGGTCGTCATCAGAATCAACAATGAGCGGGTTCCGGCATGCAACAATGGCCCCGACCTTCCAGGTTCCATCGTGCAGATTCTCTCCATCGGCAATGGCATCAGCATGTCGGAAATCGCTGCTGATGGTCTCACGACCGATGCTCAACCTTTCGGAGGCAAGCTTGAACCCCGAGTATGGTTCAGCCGTACCAACCTGCGCAACGTCAAGAATATCCATTACTACCGCTGGTCCTTCCGGCGTCTGACGCAAGGTGACGGAACGCCGCTCCTGGCGATTCCCGAATGGACTCACATGACCAGGGCTGTTGTCCGTCATTACGCCGCTGTGGTGCCAGGTGCTCCCGGACATCCCGACGTTATTGTTCATTTACCGGAGCCAATGGGCCCGTATACGGTAGGAGGGCAGGCCGACCTGTTCAGTATCAGGCCAATGGAGGTACCGGCAGGCGGCATAGAGTGGAGTGTCGTCGACGAACATGAGGATCTGGCAAGCGCACACTTCGAGACCGACAAGCTTGGCAAGGGAGACACCTTCTGCAAGAGAGCGCTCGATGCGGCAGGGAAATTTGAAATCAGGCTTGAGCTCTTCAAATCAACGGGAGCACTGGTCGATTGGACAGCGGAAGGAATTGACCTTCAGATAACAAATGTACCGGCGCCGTTCGGCACCAATGCCGTTATCGCCGTAAGCGCCCCCGATTCATACCGGATCAAAAATTCTTCGAATCATACCATTGCCTTCCGGCTGGTGCTCCGCATAGACAACAATTGTTGCCAGGCATCGATTGACCCCGTAACAGGCACAGGTCTCAACGTGACACCATGCGGCTTTATCGAATACAATGCAGGTGCATCGGTAACACCTGGGTTCAAGGCGTATCATCCCAATGGCTTCGCCACCTTCAATTTCAACGTCGTTCGTGGTGGCAGCATCGCCATCCCCGAAGCAAGCACCAACGGTAAAACAAGCACCCTTTCCGTGAACACGCAGGACAGCCCGCCAAGCCATGCGTACACCAAACCTTCTGTAACGGCAAGTTACCGGGCAACATTCTCCGTATCGGATTTACTCGGCGATTGCTGGAGGGCGGCATTCTCTGAGGCGCTTTCAGTGCATACCATGGCGACGAACGGTTACGGTCTTCTGGACTATCTCGATGCCTACGCCCATGACGCCTTCGCGCTGACCCCGAAAGCGACGCCCTGAACACACGACAGAACCCGTACCGGGGCCGGAAATTGTATCCGGCCCCGGTATGCTGTCAGAACGCGCCTCCATAGCCCCCCAGCCCCCCTTCCTGCCCTCCCGCATTATCTATCTTATCCAAATCGCTATCGAAATCGGTATCCAAATCGATTCCTGTTGTTCCCCCACCGGTAACAGAGATTTTTCAGCAACGTCCCATTATCCATTCCCACGAAAACTATGTGCTATTGACGAAATATGACCTTCTTTTTTCGATTTCGATACCGATACCAATTTTTCAATTATACACTCATCCTGTCTCGTCATTCAATGTAATGAGCATGGGACTGATGGGACCAATGGGACAAAAGAGCATCAGGACGATTCTTCCTGAATTTTCTTGTCACTTCTCACTCATCGAGTTTCTGGTTCGCCGGGAAAAACACCGTTCTTTGCCGGTTCTCTCCATATATGCGTATACCGCTACTCCCTCCCCATCACCTCTGGAATTGCATCGTAGATCACCCTTGAGAGCACAGCAAAGGCGACATCCTCAAAAGCCTTGTCATCCATGTACCGCGTGACGATTTTGTCGTTCTCGTTCATCCGCTGGATCATCAGCTCTTCAAGCATCCTGCGGAGTCCAAGCTGGAACTTGTCGAAGGGATTTGCCTGCCGAAGCCTCACCACTTCGGGGTTGTTTGTTGCCCGCACCCTGATCTGCTCGAAGAACAGCCGACCTTCTTCGGTGAAGTTGGTGCCAAACCGGTTATTGAGCACCTCAATAATTTCAGACAACGGAGCCCTTTCATCTTTGGCCTTGCCGCTACCAACATCGGTTGGACTCTTCACACCGTATTCCCCTTCCCCTTCACGCAGTTCAATTGCCCCAGAGAAAACCCTTTGCAGGCGGTAGAACTGCAACCCGACCTCGTCACCAAGTTTCACCGTACCGGGATCACGCTCAAGCGGCAAATGCGGAAGCAGAAACCGCCCAAAGCTGTACAGCACCTCCAGATCAGGATCAACGTATGGCATAATCTGGCTGAGGAAGCCGTAAACCTTCACGTATCCATTCAGTTTATCCCGAAATTCAGCTCTCCGTTCCTCATCATCCATCGCCTTGAAGCGATCGACTGATGGTTGCAGGTGGCGGAGCATGTGCGCATGATCGGACGGATTCTGCTTGCCAGGGGTACGGTAAAAAATTCTGGCAAAAGCCTCAACCTCGCTCCAATGGTAGATCTGGAACGCATCGAGATCGTGCTTGAGCTGTTCGAGTTGGGCAGGATCAGAACTCTCCTGCAAGCTGGTTGCGTCGTAATAGGGTTTGAACGCCTGATAAATATCTTCCGCATCGTTAACAAAATCCAGCACGAACGGATTTTCCTTGCCGGGAACCATGCGATTGAGGCGCGAAAGGGTCTGCACCGCCTGCACCCCATCCAGCCGCTTGTCCACATCCATGCCCATCAGCAGCGGCTCATCGAATCCTGTCTGGTATTTGTTGGCCACCAGCAGAACCTGGTAATCAGACGACGCGAAACGCTCCGGCAACTGCCTTTCACTGATAGGCCTGCCACTGACCACATCGATATTCATCCCCGGCTCGGTGAACTAATTCTATTCCGCTCTCCGGATCATGGACGGTGCCGCTGAATGCCACCAGCGGACGAATGTCCCAAAGCATCTTTGGCAACCAACCCCTGAAGTAACCGTGTAACATCTGCCGCATGAATATTGCAGATCTGTCGTACTCTGTAATTGTCAACTTCGCCTTTAATATCCGCCGTAACCAGCGCCTGCACTTCGTTCTGGTCGAATTGCGAAAAACTCGGCCCGAACAGAACCTGTAACCGCTCCAGAGACTCTTCCGGAATCAGGCTGATCATCGGCAAAGTCCACTGGACCCTGTCAGGCCGCATGGACTCACGAACCGACGGAGTACGCCAATACTGGGATTTCCAGCCCCGACGAATCTTGTCAACCCCGGAACCTGCTTTTTCAGCAGTACCGATCACCATGAACATCTTCTGGATCGACTTGTTCCGACATTCGCTGATATTGCCACGGAACAACTGATCAAATGAGATCAGCAGCGAACCAGGATTCGAAAACTCAAATCGGTCTGCATATTTTTCGATGACGATGCCACCATCTCCCTGATAATCAGCGTGAATGAGAGCATTGAGGAGAGCCTCACGAATAGCCTCGTGAACAACGGTTTCACCCTTCCGAAAAAGGTCGGAACCAAGCTTGAACGGCAGTTTCAGATCCTGGGCAAGACGCTGGGATCGTCCGCAAGTAAAACTGGAAAAGATTGGCGCACCAGGTACCGTCAACGGTCAGTCGATCCGTCCATCTGATGGCAGGATCAACAGACAATTTTTCACGGTAATCCACATGGTATTGCGAAACCGCATCCCTTATGGCTTCATCGGTTCCAAACATCAGGACACCGGCAACAGTCAGCCCCTCAAGGCCAGTCGCACGCTCTTTCCGCCATCCCCCAAGCTTGATAAGTAACCCTGTATCATCTTCATTCAGCCACGGGTGGTTCGGCTTATGTGAGGCGAGGCGTTGACGATACTGCTTCAGGCTGACCCGGTCTAAATCATCGAGAGTAAAATGTTCAAGGATCATGCTGTCGAAAGGGGTCTCCGATCTGTCGGACAGCATTCGGGCGACCTCCTTTTCATTACAACGATAATCCCCCTCGTAATTGCGGCGATAGGTAACAGTCAACGGATTCAGGCCAACAAAAACCGGGCGTTGCTCTCGGGAAGCCCGAGGCACCCTGACAGCCACAATCGTACCATCCGGATGCGACACCTCAGCGACATCACCATCAGAGAGCAGATTGGTATTAACCTTATTGCGGTTATGGAGTAGGTCCCACAGGGATTTCTTCACTCTATCCGGATGCTCCACGCCACTGACCGTACCGTCATCTTCAACTCCCAACAGAATCACGCCGCCATGAGTATTGGCCATCGCGCTGTAACCTGAATTCCCGGCCAGATGTAACGATCAGC
>JAAXWL010000148.1 GCA_013334975.1 Chlorobiaceae bacterium | reverse complement strand
CGATTATCAGGAAGCGCTCGTGCGGCTGGAGCAGATTTTCGACGCTCTGCCAGACACGCCAGATGGTGACGAACTTGAAATCCTCGGAATCCTTGTCGATCATTATGAAGAAAGCCGCTTCCCTGTGGATTTTCCCGATCCGGTGGAGGCGATCAAATTCCGGATGGAGCAGATGGGTATGCAGCAAACGGATCTGACGAAGTTGATCGGCTCGAAAAGCCGCGCCAGTGAAATTCTGAACCATAAAAGACCACTTTCGATCAGTCAGATTCGTACCTTGCATTCCAGATTGCAGATACCAGCCGAGATACTGCTCAGGGAACCCGGCTGAAAACTGCGTTCTCTTTCACCTGCATAACAAGAGCCACCATGCGGAACTTCTTTGAATTCGACAGGCTTGGTACCGGCTACCGCCAGGAGTTCCTCGCGGGGCTGACCACCTTCTTTACCCTCTCCTATATTATTGTAGTCAATCCGGCCATCCTCGAAGCTGCCGGTATGCCCCGGGGCGCGTCCATGACAGCCACCATCCTGACAGCAGTCTTCGGAACAGTGCTCATGGGACTCTATGCGAAGCGCCCGTTCGCCGTTGCCCCCTATATGGGCGAAAACGCCTTCATCGCCTACACTGTGGTCAAGACACTCGGCTACTCATGGCAGACGGCGCTCGGGGCGATTCTCGTCAGCGGCGTACTCTTCACCCTCATCACCCTCAGCGGTACGCGCAAGTGGCTGGCCGAAGCCATTCCGATGACCCTCAAGCACAGTTTCGCTGTCGGCATCGGCCTGTTTCTCGCATTTCTTGGACTGAACGGCATGGGGGTCGTCGCTCTCGGCGTTCCCGACGCACCGGTGCAGCTCGGCAACCTTTCGGCAACTCCGGTGCTTTGCGCTCTAGGCGGCCTCCTGCTGACCGGAGTTCTGCTGGTACGGAGGGTGACCGGAGCACTCTTTATCGGCATGGCCGCCACAACGACACTCATGATCACCCTCGGCCTGGTGAAGATTCCGGCAACACTCTTCAGTATGCCACCATCGATCGAGCCGCTCTTCATGAAGGTCGATATCGCCGGATCCCTGACCTGGGGTTTCATTGGCGTCATCATCAGCGTTCTGGTCATGGATTTCGTCGATACGATGGGCACCCTCATCGGTCTCTCTGCCCGTGCGGGGCTGCTCGATGAGAAGGGAAACCTGCCGGAGATCGAAAAACCGATGCTGGTCGATGCGCTGGCAACCATTGCCGCGGCTCTTTTCGGCACCTCGACCGCCGGAGCCTTCATCGAATCGGCTTCGGGAATCGAGCAGGGCGGCAAGACCGGCTTCACGGCGCTCGTTGTTGCCGGACTCTTCCTGCTGGCGCTCTTTTTTGCCCCGATCCTGACCATCGTCCCCCCCCAGGCTTACGGCCCGGTACTCGTGCTCGTCGGCATGTTCATGCTTGAATCGGCAGGACATTTTGATTTCAGCGACTACACCGAGCTTATTCCGGCATACCTGACCATCGTCATGATGCTCTTCACCTTCAACATCGGCGTCGGTATCACAATGGGCTTCATCAGTTGGGTCGCCATCAAAGCGCTTTCTGGAAGGGGCCGGGAAATAACGCCGGGCATGGCCGCGCTGGCAATACTCTCCACAACCTTCTATATTTTTTATCCTTACCATTGAATACCGATGCTCAAGTCCAGGCTCAGAATCGTCCAGTCCGACTGCACCCTCGCCAATTTCGATGAGAACCTCGAACGCCATATCCGTGCCATAGAGCAGGCAATCAGGGATGGAGCGGACGCCGTCGCATTCCCCGAACTCTCCCTGACCGGCTACAATGTGCAGGATGCCGCCCAGGATATGGCGATGCATATCGATGACCGGAGGCTCGATCCGCTCCGGGAGCTGAGCCACAATATCTGCATTGTCTGTGGTGGAATCGAACTGAGTGACGATTACGGGGTTTACAACTCGGCTTTCATGTTCGAGGACGGAGTTGGCCGGAGCGTGCATCGCAAAATCTATCTGCCAACCTACGGCATGTTCGAGGAGCTGCGATACTTTTCGGCCGGTCGGCAGATTGAAACCGTGACTTCCCGACGCCTCGGAAAGATCGGTGTGGCTATCTGCGAGGATTTCTGGCATGTATCGGTACCCTACCTTCTGGCCCACCAGGGGGCAAAGCTGCTGCTGGTGCTCATGTCCAGCCCGCTGCGCCTCTCACCCGGCCAGGGAGTCCCGGCCATCGTTTCGCAATGGCAAACCATCGCTTCGACCAGCGCATTCCTCTTCAGTTGTTATGTCGCTTGCATCAACAGGGTGGGAAGCGAAGACAGCTTCACCTACTGGGGCAATTCAACGGTCACCTCTCCTGACGGTTCGATTGTGGCGTCGGCGCCAATGTTCACCGAACAGAGCCTCGATGCGCTGATCGACTCTTCGGTCGTCAAAAGGGTGCGCCTCCACTCGTCCCATTTCCTCGACGAAGATATCCGCCTCTTTGCCTCCGAACTCGAAGGACTTGTCGGAACAAAATACCGAGGCTGAATCATTTTCGGCAGCGTAGTGTCATATCAAGCTTAAGCTGACGTATTTTAAAGTGCCATTGACTTTATCCAAATCGAAATCGGTATCGGTATCGATTATTTGTGTGAAAAAAGAAAAACGGCTTTTTTACTGTATTATTTTAATTATCAAATGGTTATCAACAATAAACCACAATTCAAGGTGAGTTTTTTTTAGGATCGTTCAAGTGGAGATCGATACCGATACCGATTTGGATACCGATTTCCATGATAAAGGAAATTCCGACTATTTACCGTTGAGTCGGCAGAGACCGGTCACTCCATCCGGAACCCTGGAGGCGTCAGGTTGACCCGGTACTGCTCGCTCATGCGCCCGGCAACCTGCATGGCTGTCTCCCGCTCCTCGAACAGGGCATAGACCGCCGAACCGCTCCCGGAGAGTGAGACAAACACCGCACCGGCGGCAGCAAGGGTATCGCGCACATCACGCACCACTGGATAGTGTTCGAATACCACCGAGGAGAAATCATTTTCGAAGGCACCCAGAACCGAGGTATCCCGATCGTTGCAGAGTCGTGAGACAAGCTCTTTCAGATCGGGCACGGGCCGCTCGAATTGGCGATAAAAATTTTTATAGGCCCAGGCGGTGGGCACCTGGACTTCCGGAAAAACGGTCACCACATACCAGGGCAGCGTGAGCGAGAGATCCTCAAGCTCTTCACCGATTCCGGCAGCATAGGCAAGCCCCTTCATGTCGAGAAAATAGGGAACGTCAGCACCAAGCCTTACGGCAAGACGGTGCCGTTCCTTAGAGGGAACATCGAGATTCCAGAGACGGCAGAGCGCGTTCAGGGTAGCGGCAGCATCGCTGCTTCCTCCTCCGAGACCGGCTCCGAAAGGCACCCGTTTGACCAGTTTTATCGAAACCCCGTCCCGGATGCCGGCATACTCCTGCAACGCCTTTGCAGCGCGAATACAGAGATTTGAGTCATCAACGGGCAGATCCACGTTGGAACACTCCATGGAAATCCGATCCGATTCGACGAAATCGAGCATGTCGAACCAGTCGATCGGTGCGAACACCGTTTCAAGAGTATGATAACCATCTGCACGGCGGCTGGTTATCAGCAAACCGAGATTGATTTTGGCGCAAGCCCTGACCGATAAGTGCCTCATGGAAAGGAATTGATTTTATCGTAATATATTTCCCATATTCATCTGGACTCCTTCCTTCCGGTATCCTCCGGATGGCAAAGAGCAGACAACGAAAGAGTGTACCGAACCATGCAAAAAAAACGCCGTATCCAGATCATCATGGTCTGCATCATCTCCTGCTTGTGCTTCCCGTACCAGCAACCGTCGGCAACGGCAGCCATGACCTCCTATGCTCCCCGGATACTTCAGTACGTGAAGGAAGATAAGGTTTATTTGCTGGAAAAAATTCGTCGGCAGATCACAAAACCATCCGAAAAAACCATTGTCGAGGCACTGCTGACCGAGGATGCTCCTGAAGCAGCGAAGCTCTACCGGAAACAGCTTGCCGACTATCCCGATCCGTCACTCGATTCACTCAGTCACGCCAGACTGGCCGCCTACGAACAGGCGATATCGACAACACCCGGCCTGCCGGTCATAACGGCCAAGTTGTCGGCCAACCCGATGCCTCCGGGGGTCATGGCGCCACCAGCTTTTGCACCGCAACCAACCAGAACCATCGCCAAACCTGACTCCTCGACCATCCGCACGCCTCAGTTGCCTGTCGTCACTCCATCCGCAGCCAAGCGGGATTCAATTCTCCCTGCGCCACCCAAACCCAAACAGCCAGCCGTACCGGCAGCATTACCGGCTGTAGCCGGAAGTTACACCCTTCAGTTCGGCAGCTTCGACAGCATCACCAATGCCGAACAGCTCAGCGCCCAGATTTCACAAACCACCCCGGCTTCAGTTCAGAAGATCAACGGAATCTACAAGGTCAGGTTGAAGCGCACCTTCGTGACCCGTCAGGAAGCAACCTCGTTTGGCCGGTCACTCCCTGTTGAATCGTTTGTAGTATCCCTGCAACCATAATCAAATCCACCGTTTTTTTAAAGAACCGACGGATCATGAACAACGGAATCGACATCACCGGACGCTCGGCGGAGATGCTCCGGCTCAGGGATATCGCCCTGCGGGTAGCCGAAGCA
>JAAXWL010000147.1 GCA_013334975.1 Chlorobiaceae bacterium | reverse complement strand
TCGAGCGGGAACTTCGATTCGAGCACCTCCATCTCCCCCTGTGGCATCGAGAAGGGGTTGTGCGAAAAGTCGATCTTCTTTGCCTCTTCGTTGTACTCGTACATCGGGAAATCAACGATCCAGCAGAATGACAGCTCATCCCTGTCGAGCGCGAAGATGTCGGCAAAGTAGTTGCGCATACCACCCATGATCTTGCAGGTCTTCTCCCATTTTCCTGCACCAAAAAAGACCACGTCACCGGTCACAATGCCAAGCCGCTCTTTCAGGGCGTTCATCTCATCCTCTTTGAGGAACTTCACCACCGGCCCTTTCGGCCCCTCCTCTTTGAACTGGATATAGGCCAGACCCGCCGATCCAAGCTCGCGGGCACGCTTTTCGGCCTTGTCGTAGAAGAGCCTTGACTCGCCACCCATCCCCTTGAGCACCAGCGCCTTGACGCAGGAACCTTCCACGGTGTTGGAGGCGAATACCTTGAAGCCGGAATTGACGAACAGCGGGGTCACATCCTGAATCTCCAGCGGAATGCGCAGGTCGGGCTTGTCCGAACCGAAGCGGTTCATGACCTCCTTGTAGCTGATGCGCGGGAAGGGGAACTGCGTGATGCGCTTCTGCGACATCGTCTCCACAAGCTGTTTGAACATCCCTTCGAGGATAACGAAGAGGTCGTCCTGCTCGATGAAGGACATCTCGATATCGACCTGGTAGAACTCACCGGGGCTGCGGTCGGCACGGGCGTCCTCGTCACGGAAGCAAGGGGCGATCTGGAAGTAGCGCGGGAATCCGGCCACCATAAGGAGCTGCTTGAACTGCTGAGGAGCCTGGGGCAGGGCGTAGAACTTGCCGGGATGCAGGCGGCTGGGCACAAGGAAGTCGCGTGCGCCTTCTGGTGAACTCGAGGTCAGAATAGGTGTCTGGATTTCGATGAAATCGAGATCGGTGAGGTATTTCCGGACAGCGGCGGTGAGCTTGCTGCGGAAGATGATGTTCTCATGCAGCTTTTCGCGACGAAGGTCGAGAAATCGGTACTTCAGGCGCAGCTCTTCGGAGGTCGGCATATCGTCGGCCACCGGAAAAGGCAGCGGATGGGCGGAGCTCTCTATCCGGATCGAGGAGATAAGCACCTCAATAGCTCCTGAAGCGAGCTTGGGATTGATGGTCACATCCGAGCGAAGCACCACCCGCCCCTCGACGGAGATCACCGATTCGGAGTGCAGCCCTTCGGCCACCCTGAACAAACCTTCGTTTTCAGGCAGCACCACGAGCTGGCAAATGCCGGTATGGTCTCTGAGATCGATAAAAATAAGCCCACCATGATCCCTGATTCGATGCACCCAGCCACCAAGCCTGACTTCATTTCCTTCCGATGCGCGGTTCAGAAGACCGCAGTACTGTGTCCTGAATCTGTTCTGCAAACTAACAGCCGTTGTTGGCTCCTTGCTCATATAAATCGTGTAAAAACCGTTTTGAAAGTCCCTGAGGACTCGTAATGAAAAAATGACATAATCCCGGCCACAGCCGGAACGCTACGCTTGTAATGACAACCCTGAATATCAGGAATTTTGCGCGAATTGTAAAACGCCGGATCGGGGTGCTGTGAAAAAGGGCAGCGTGTCTGTCCGGTAAGGTTTCGGGATGAGAAAAGCCGTCCGGTTTCGGTTTCACGTGCGTCGCGCTATCACGAAGAAAGCCCGTTCTCGCTTGCATGGTTCTGACATACGGCAGTCGCTTCAGCTTTTGCTTGCCGCTGCCGCTCCTCATGGGAAGGCAAACCCTTCTCGCCAACAGCCTGCGCCGGGAAAAGTTTGAGGAAACAGCACTGCAACGACATGAGACCACAAACGCCTTTCGTTATAGTGATAACTCGCTATATTGCAAGCAATGCTCCTGTAACAACAATAGCCTGACCGGCAGACCTGCGCCATGATACTTGAACTGGAAAGCCTCATTTCCGAGCTGTCAGCCCTGGAAAAATCCATTCTGACCTGGGACAAGCTGTCACAGATACCGGGCCTCACCTCTGGTGATCTGCAAACCATCAAGTCGGGCGTCATACATAATTTTGAAGTGGCCTATGAGCAGTGCTGGAAATTCATGAAGCGCTGGCTCGAAATCAATGTAAGTCCCGATATTGCCGATGGAGTCCCCGACGCGAACTCTTCAGAATCAGTGCTGAAAACCGCCTGATCGACGAGATCAATCTCTGGATGGAGTTCCACAAGGCGCGGAATCTGACAGCACACACCTACCATGCGGGCATTGCCGAACAGGCGTTTCAGGGGGCAATCATGTTGCCAGAACAGGGATCGCTTTTGATAGAAAGACTGCGAAAGGGAAATGATTGACATCAGCCAGCATGAACTCGAAGTGGTGCGAAACATTCTCGACCGTTTCATGCCGGATGCCGAAATCTTCGTATTCGGATCACGGATTCACGGCACGGCAAAACCCTGGTCAGACCTCGACCTCGCCATCACGGCAAAATCAGCGATCGACTGGATGCTGCTCGCCGAAATCAAAGAGGCATTTCAGGAATCCGGGTTGTCTTTCAGAGTCGATCTCCTCGACTGGAACGACATCTCACCAGCATTCCGCAAAGCAATAGAAACCAACGGCTACGAACCCTTGGCCTGAAATCGCTTCAACCTCCGCCACCAAACCATCATCCAGCACTGAATCTGAGGGAACTGAATTATAATTACTAAAATATTACCTCAGCATCCTCTTTTTTTTCCGCAGACTTTGACATTTACTTCAGAATAGCAAGCAGGTCTTTGATGAGGAGAAACAGATGATACGGGTCGGTTGGACTGGATTCGAATCCCCATTGAAGATACCAGTTGCGGGCGGCGTCATCCTTGGCATGAACCAGAATCGCCCTGATTCCGGCAATTTCAGCGGCCTGGGCGGTTCGCAAAAGCGCGTCCTTAAGGAGCGCCCGACCGAGGCCGAAACCCTGAAACTGACGGTCAACCGCAAGTCTCGCCAGAATCATGACCGGTACCGGATGCCCTCCAAGACCTTTTCCAAGTCGCCCGGCAGCCGCCGACTGCTCAACGCTGCCAACCGCGAGGCTGTAGAAACCGGCAATGCGACTCGTTTCCTCTTCACATGAAACATAGGTCTGAGCACTATTTGCTTTTTGATTGACCAGAGCGAATCGTTGCATGAACTGGTTCAGCGCCTGGTTACCGCAATCGAATGCCGAAACATCGTGGGTGGATGCGAGCTTCTGAACATGGCTGAAACGAGCAACCATCAATCCAGAACTCCCGGCTCGGTCAGCAAAGCTTTCATCCGGCTATCCGGGGTGGTGGATACCGGCCTGTCGAGAAGCTCCTGAAACTGCTGCCACATTGATTCATCCAGTACGAACCAGCGACGGTCAGCAAGCGTCTGGTTGGCGGCGGTAATGCCCGCGTCCAGCAAGAATTCGCTGACGCTTTTGTGAGAAGCAAAGGCAGCTTCCTGCAAGATTTGCTTGACGGAAGCACTGGCGCGGACATCGATCCGCTCCGATTTGAGTGGTGTGCTGGTTGCCATGACATTCTTTATTTATGCTTTTCAACTCTCAATATAATGTACGGACGTCGTCATGACAACGATAAAATCAGATGGTTTGCTCAAAAGAGCGATTTATGATTCAATTCTGGTAGCTTTTCTGCTGGAAAGACTGCGAAAGTGAAATGATTGACATCAGCCATCATGAACTCGAAGTGGTTCGAAACATTCTCGATTTTTTCGTGCCGGATGCCGAAATCTTCGTATTCGGATCACAGATTCACGGCACGGCAAAACCCTGGTCAGACCTCGACCTCGCCATCACGGCAAAATCAGCGATCGACTGGAAGCTGCTCGCCGAAATCAAAGAGGCATTTCAGGAATCCGGGTTGTCTTTCAAAGTCGATCTCCTCGACTGGAACGACATAACACCCGCATTCCGCAAAACAATAGAAACCAACGGCTACGAACCCCTGCCCTTAAATCGCCTCGATCATCGGTTTCAAACCATCATCCAGCACTGAATCTGAGGGAATTGAATTTTACTTACCATTGTCACTTACTTTCCCATTCTCGTCCCGTGCTGGCTAACGCGCCAGGTCAGCGGCGGGCCGCGTAGCTGACCGTCCGCTGCAACCGGTTGTTAGAAGGCCATGCCCTGCCGTCACCTTGCGGTCACTTGGCCAGCAACCTCGAGTAGTCTGCCTTTGAGTCTATGCGCTCCATGAACATCCACACGGTTGGCTGACCCTCGACATCCGTGATCTGGGTCTGCTGCCAGACCTTGCCTTCCTGGGTGTCGAGCAAGAAAGTGTCGGCACGGACGCCGTCACGCATGACGATCTGGAACCGACCATCGGTACTTGTTCCTCTGCGGTCACTTGCGGGTCGCCCAGCGTCCTGCGCTTGGGCAGCGAGGGCGGCCACGAGTACTGTGGTGGCGAGGAGCGCGATTGCGACGGTGCCAGTGATGGTTCTCTTCGACAGGGTGCTCATGAGTGTCCTCCTGAAGGTTCTTCTAACAATGGTTAGACTGATCCGCATAAACTGCGGATTTTTGAATTACAACCCATATAAGACGCAATCGAAACATCGGCAAAACAACTGTTAAGATCATTCAATAATATAAGTTAATCTTCGCTTTACGATTTATTTCTGCTTCTTATACGGATCGGCATAAGAACACTGCTCACAGCCCGTCAACTGGACTGCGAACACCG
>JAAXWL010000146.1 GCA_013334975.1 Chlorobiaceae bacterium | reverse complement strand
CTTATTGACCCGCATCTGGCATCTGCTGCAACAATACTGGCTTCATTACAAGACTATGCAGTTCTGGGTGGCTCAACAATTACCAATACCGGCTCGACCACTATTATTGGAGATTTAGGAGTCGACCCAGGTACTTCGATCACTGGATTGGGAAGCATCACGCTCTCAGGTTCGGTACACCAAGCCGACGCGGATGCTCATCTGGCTCAGAATGATCTTATTACTGCTTTCAACGCTCTTGCACTCATGCCAGTGAATAGTTTTTTAACTGGTCAGGATCTGGGTGGGCTGACGCTAACTTCAGGCGTCTATAGTTTTGCTTCGTCAGCTCAGTTGACCGGAACACTTACTCTCGATGCACAAGGCAGCAACAATGCATACTGGGTTTTTTTAGT
This sequence comes from Chlorobiaceae bacterium, assembly GCA_013334975.1. Classification (GTDB taxonomy): domain Bacteria; phylum Bacteroidota; class Chlorobiia; order Chlorobiales; family Chlorobiaceae; genus Chlorobaculum. The sequence continues at coordinate 4,330 of JAAXWL010000146.1, read as the reverse complement.
AGGTAGCACACTCACGACCGAAAGCAATTCGATGGTTCAGTTGATTAACCTTGGTTCAAATAACGGTTCGGATGATGGCCTGTTCTGGCGAATCGGCAGTTCTGCGACTCTTGGTACCAACACTTTATTTGAAGGCAATATTCTCGCAGACCAGAGCATCACTTTGAATACTATGGCGAAGATTCAAAACGGTAGAGCCTTAGCTCAAATTGGTGCGGTGACTATGGACACCAACATAATTGAAAACTTCGGCGTCACACCGTACAGTGGTTCTGGTTTCAGTGGTGGCCTTGAATTTGATGTGGTCGGCAATATCGTACCGGTTTCCGGGGCATCTGCGCCAATACCAGAACCCTCAAGCATACTCCAGTTTAGCTTTGGCTTAATAACTATAGGTTTTCTTGGTTTTAGAAGAAAAATAATACTGTGAATGAGTTGCAATTCGATAACCGGTAATCGTTTTTATTTTCAGGTCGTTTCGCAATCTGCCGTTCTTCAGAAGGTATGATTGCCATTCAGGAATAGGATCCGGTGTCGTGCTATGTTTTCATGCTGTGACAGCCATGTATTGGTGGTGAAGAGCGGACTTGAACAGCTGTATGAGGTTTTGCAGACCTCGGCCTATCGACTCGGCTACTTCGCCGAAACGAAGCTTAATTCAAATACTAAAACAAAATGCTATAATACTCATAAACTAAAAAGGAAAGGGTATATAGCACGACCAGCAAGCGGTAAGGAAGTCTTGGCAACGGCCAAGCAAGCATTGAAAACGGCGCGTACTGTCGAAAAACTTCGTCTGGCTCAAGCAGTTGTCTTGCCTCAGGAATACGGAATTGTTGCCCATTACTATGATTTTGAGCTGCGAAAGATTAGGAACAAAAATTCCGGAGACTGAAGTCGTCAGGCGGGCAGTGGATTTGTGAGTGGGGCAACCTGATTTTTTTTCAGGGATGTCCACAGGTATTCTCTTGACGGATGCCGCTTTGCAGACTTTGCGATATTCCGAAATAACGCCAATTTTGGTTTGACGTTAAAGGTATCGAGGCGAATTGTGAATTCTGAGCGCTTGAGGGGCAGAAAATCAAGAGGCAGGATGGCATGAAAAAGCAGAAGCTTCTTCAAAAGGTGTTATCGGGGACAAAAAATGTGAGGTTTTCCGAAGCTGTAGCACTTGCTGAAGCGTTCGGTTTTCGGTTGGACAGAGTCAACGGGAGTTATCATATATTGGTTCATCCGGAAATTCCGGAGTTGTTAAATTTTCAGAATGACAGCTGAAAGGCTAAGCCCAATCAAATAAGGCAATCACTACAATTGCTCGAGGCAAATAACCTCAAATTGGGAGAGAAATGATGAAAGATTACCATATCAATATTTATTATTGCGAAGAGGATGAAGGGTATATAGCGGATATTCCTGATCTCAAGGCCTGTTCGGCTTTTGCTGAAACGCCAGATCACGCTTTGGCTGAAGTGCTCTTAGCCAAAGAAGCCTGGTTGGCCGCAGCAAAGGCAAACGGAAAACCGATTCCGCCACCAAAATATCGGCCTGCGATTTACCAGCTTGCGTGATGTTATTGTTGTGGCGGTTTTTTTAGAAAGAAATAGCTGCCTCGATATGTTTTACAAAATTGAAGTGGACCCCGTAGAACAACCGTGAAGCTTGAGGCGCAGTATTGTGTAATCTTGAGCTTTTAACGCTAAATTTTCTCATTGAATTCCGAAACGGTAGGACCAGAAGCACGGATCAAGCTGCGAAGGGTTCCTTTTTAGCGAGCGACCGTCCATCCAAATCTTTCAAATACCCGAACGACTTCTCTTTCACGTAATGTCAGCAAAGGAGGCATCAGGCAGGTACCTCGACTTGCCTTTTTTCGATAGTCAATGGAATTCCTTTTTCAGCACGCACCTCAAGGCACAGGTGAATGGCTTCCTTGATATTTTCTATCACTTCATCTTTTGTTGTGCCTTGACTTGCACAACCCGGAATCGAAGTCATTCCGCAATCCAAACACCGTCTTCGTCCCGGTCAATTGTTACTGAAAGTTTCATGGTAGATCATCTGTTGGTATTTGTTCATATGGTTATGCTTGATGGGCTACGGCAAACATTCTTCGATGTCCATTGCGAACGACTTAAACTGCCTTGTATGGCTTCTCCATTCACACTGGCTCTTACGCCGGGATAACTCAATCGGAATCACCAGAAAAATTAGCGCGAAATCAGCAACAATACAATCATAATCTGCACTCTTCCGTATAGTCAAGCCACTCCTCCCAGCCAAATCACCTATGGCTCATTTAGTGTCATTTCAAAGGTAAAAAGTCAGAATATTTCTTGTCATCCAAATCGGTATCGGTATCGGGTTCCACTTGAAGAGGCTAAACGCGCGCCCGCCTCCGTTTGCTCGTCAAACGCATCCTCCGCAAATACAGATACCCCCCATCAAAACAGGACGAAGCCATCCAGCTCGTCCTTGCACAAGCCGAAACCCTCGTGGAGAATTGGGCCGCTTGAAAACCCTGGGAGCGCGGGCGTCCCGCGCCCGCATTTGATACTCTCTTCGCACCTCTGTCGGGATCTGGCAGATGTGAAAACGTTTTGCACAAGAGCCGGATAAGAGAAGTATTTGCCGGTTAAGCAACATGATCGCCCGTTTACTCTTGTAAAACATTTGTAATCTTCGTAAGTATACTCAAAGGTCAAACCGTCGAACTTATGCACTCTTCTCCTGACGGTTTTTCAGATGAGCGGGACAGACCCGTTACGCCATGATTCCCCGAATAACTGATGTGGGCTATGATTCTGCCGTTTTGACCATACCTGAAACTTGCTTCCAGTCGTCTTTTTGTGAGTTTTTTATACTGGATCAGACTGATTGTCAATATTGATAACTTGCATTTTAATAAGTTAATAGTGGGTCAGTGAGTATGATTTTAAAGTTGATTTATACAGCAAGCAACCGTCTGCTTTTCCTGATTCAGTCGGAACAATCTAAACATTGTCAGGTGTAGTAACTATGAGCCAGAGAGATTACATGTGGGTGTTGTATCAGAAGTTCGGCAACAGAGAGTACGAACTTGTTTCAGGATACGCAGAAGCTGAGAGACAGGGATTCGTTCAGAGGGTGCGTAATCAGGCAGAACTGAATTCCGAACAATATGCCAGAGCTTTGTACAGGGATGGTATCAGGAAGGAGTGGCTTCAGCAGGCACCAAGGAGCAAATGACCCAGATCTTTTTTACACCAACATATACATGGCTCGTATTGAGAAAGAACTGTTCTCGTGAGTTCTGACTTTAGGTGCTGCGGACGGGCCGGAAGCATTGTAGCAGAATCAAATACCTTAAGCGGCCCGCCGCAGACCAAAACGTTAGCCCATTCATGAACATTGAACTCCTGACATCGCTTGATGAAATTTTCCCGGTGCTCACTGGATGTGAGTTACCGGTTGCCGATATTTCTGCATCATCACCTCCGCAGTTTTTCGGTTTCCGCGTTACAGGTTCCGTGGTTGCTGTTATCGGTCTGGAGCAATTTCACTCTGTTGGTCTCCTTCGGTCACTCGCCGTTACTCAAAGTTGTCGCGGGCTTGGTTTCGCCCAAGAGCTTGTGAGCTATGTTGAATCATTTGCTGCCTCGCATGGTGTTGAGTCACTGTACTTGCTCACGACAACTGCCGAGGCTTTCTTCATGAAGCAAGGTTACCGTTCCTCATCACGCCATGAAGCACCGCTGTCCATTCAGGCAACGCCTCAGTTTTCTGCTCTTTGTCCGTCTTCCTCAGCTTTTCTCTTCAAGCACGTTGGGCGGGCTGACCCTGTCGTATCCTGAAGTGAGCTTTATACTGGTTTATGAAGTAAAAAAGAGGAGGTCAGATGCTTTTGGTTGTGATTTCTTTTGGAAACAATCTTCGTTTCGGGGGTATTGATGAGCTGGCGGTTGACATCACCGATTTCGGAGGTGACCTGTGAAAGCCTCGCGTGACCGATAACTTGAATCGCTGTATTCTGAATTTTCGGAGTGGGATGAGATTGTGGGGATCTATTTTGAGCGTGATCCCGGTTGCTCTTTTGATGATTATCCGGATGGCTTTGAGCTGGTTGTACAGCAGATGCACTTGCTTATAGAAAGAGTTCTCCGTGCATTTACCGGGTATGGGAATTTCAGGGAATACTGGGATGTATCCCCAAGGCTTGATCTCTTGATAGATGGTCAGCAGAGATCGCTGCTGTCTGAAAAGATGGAGGTTCAGTTCTGTTTCGGAGTTTTGCAGAACGAATTTTTTCTTGAGTCTTCTCTGGTTTATCCCTCGTACCTGAAGAAAATGGATG
>JAAXWL010000041.1 GCA_013334975.1 Chlorobiaceae bacterium | reverse complement strand
ATTCGGCTGTTATCCCGACCATGTCGGGATGTAGATTCGAATCCTGATCGCGGAGCCAGCAGGATTCGAACCTACAAGAGATCAAAGAAAGGAAGTGCTTGAGTATGCGGCGCTTCCTTTTTTTGTTTTTCATCTGTTGATCCATCGTTACTCTGGTTGCCGTGGATAAGCAAGAGCGATACTTCCTTTACATCCTCAAATCGGAGACGTCTGACCGTTATTACATCGGCAGTTCCGCCAATCCGCACCGTCGTCTGGAGTACCATAACGGCTTTGAAAAAGGATTCACTTCGTGTTACCGCCCCTGGCACATTGTGTTTACAAAGGAGTACCCCTCAAAAGCCGAAGCTCATGCCGCCGAAACGAAGATCAAGGGCTGGAAGAGCCGCAAGATGATCGATCGGGTGATTGCGGGAGAGGCGCTCTTATGACTGAAGAGAGTATGCGGCGCTTCCTTTTCTTTCAGGTTGTCAACCGGATTGCGATAGAAGAGCTTGAAGCATGGTTCATCGGCGATACCGAGGCCTTAAAGGTCGCATTTTCGGGTTTGCGAGGCGAGGTGTTCCCGAAGTCTTTCAATAATCCGGATAACTCAGGAACCTGGGAGCACCTTCACAGATTTTTGAAAAGCAAGGGCATATACAAATGCAGCTACCCCAAGATCGAAGCCGCCCGCAAAATTGCGCCATATATGGATCTTTCCATGAACATGCACGATCTATCAAGTAATTAGCCTTATTTGTCCTGTCATGCTGAATGAAATGAAGCATCCATTCGAAACGCCTCGGTGCTACTCGAAAGAACTGGATTCTTCGTCGGCAAGCTTCCTTAGAATGACACACAAAAACAAGTCTCACATTATCCTGTCATCGCGATGGAGCACATTGTTCAAGGGCTGTGTGCGGTAGCCGACCGGATACCGGTGGCTATCATGTAACAAGTCGAGGAGTTTCCGCCATTTTTGCCGGGGCATCGATGCATTGTTATCGGTTAGCTGAAAAGTGCGGGATGTTGTCTTTCGGTTTCTTGCAGAGTTTGGCCGGGAACCTCCAGCACCGGTTCGCGGTTCTTTTGCAAGACGCACGAACCGAAGCGGACAATTGGGGGCAGCGCGTGCGAGGTCATTGCAGAGTTGGAAGAATTGATTATATTGTCTCATCTTTTCGTACAGACGATTAAAAAGGTACGCTCTCTTGTATGAACACGGTCGCCAACATGTTGCTTCTTACCCTTTCACTAACAGGCCTTACCTGCCTGAGGGGGAGCGTGTTGTAGTTGTGCTGACTGCATCGAATCTGATTTCAAAGCCGCAATCCTCTCAGGGTAAGCGGCTTTTTTACTTTACAGAACTTTATTATCCAAGCGATCAAAAGGAGACTCTCTCATGAGTGCGATGAATTACCGTAAATATGCATCCTATCCGCAAGTTGGCCTGACCGACAGAACCTGGCCGGACAAGACGATAACCCGTGCCCCTGTGTGGTGCAGCGTCGATCTGCGCGACGGCAACCAGGCACTGCCGATTCCGATGAGTGTTGATGAGAAGGTGGAGTATTTCAGACTGCTTGTTTCCGTAGGTTTCAAGGAGATCGAGGTGGGCTTTCCGTCGGCATCGGCTACGGAGTTTGCCTTTGTGCGCAGGCTGATCGATAACCATCTGATTCCTGATGATGTGAGTATCCAGGTGCTGACCCAGTCGCGGGAGCATCTTATCCGCCGCACCTTCGAGGCGATTCAGGGGGCGAAAAACGCCGTCGTGCATCTCTATAACTCCACCTCGCGTCAGCAGCGTGATATAGTGTTCCGCATGAGCTGCGAGGAGATCATCTCGATCGCCGTGGCCGGGACGCGCTTGGTCAGGGAGCTGAAGGAGGCGAGCGGCAATCCTGGTATCAGGTTCGAGTACAGTCCGGAGAGCTTTACCGGCACCGAACTCAACTATGCGCTCGATGTGTGCCATGCGGTAATGGAGGAGTGGGGTGCGTCTGCGGAGAACAAGGTTATTCTGAACCTCCCTTCGACGGTCGAGCTTTCGACCCCGAATATCTATGCCGACCGTATCGAGTGGTTCTGCCGGAACATCAGCAACCGTGACGCAGCCATTATCAGTGTCCATGCCCACAATGACCGTGGGACGGCGGTGGCGACCTCCGAGCTGGCCCTCATGGCTGGTGCTGACCGCATTGAAGGAGCGCTGTTCGGCAATGGCGAACGGTGCGGTAACATGGATATCATCATCATGGCGCTGAACCTGATGACGCAGGGGATCGATCCCAAACTCGATTTTTCTGACCTGCCCCATATAAGGGAGGTCTATTCACGCTGTACCCGCATGACGGTTCACGCGCGTCAACCCTATTCCGGTGAACTGGTCTACACGGCCTTCTCCGGCTCGCACCAGGATGCCATCAGCAAGGGAATGAAGGCTCACAAACGCTCTCCTGACGGAATCTGGGATGTGCCGTACCTGCCGATCGATCCGCAGGACGTTGGATGCACCTATGAGGCCATCGTCAGGATCAACAGTCAGTCGGGCAAGGGTGGCATCGCCTATGTCCTTGAAAAGGATTATGGTATCCTGATACCGAAGTGGATGCAACCCGATTTCGGAAACGCGGTACAGGAGGTGGCGGACCGGACGGGTGATGAACTCTCTCCCGAGCAGATTCATGAGCTGTTCCAGAAAGAGTATATCGGCAGCACCTCACCCTATCAGCTCAAAAAATGCAACATCAGCTGGAGTGATGAAGATCCGGAGCACATCGATGAGGTCTCAACGCTCATCAGTTGTTCCGTGCTGGGGCCAAAGGGGGAGATCACGTTTAAGGCGAAGGGTAACGGTCCGCTCGATGCCTTCGTTCGTGGGATGGTCAGCCATACCGGCATTGAATTCCATGTAGACGAGTATTCTGAACATGCCATCGGCCACAGTTCCGATGCGCTGGCGCTCTCCTATATCCGTCTTGCTTTCGAGAATGGGGTACTCTCCTGCGGGTCGGGTATCGATTCGAACATCAGTCTCGCCTCTATCAAGGCCATTGTCAGCGCTCTGAACCGTTCCCTGCGATCATGAGCTTCTTCCGGCAGGTCTCCGTCACTCAGGCGGAAACCTGCCGGTTCATATAGGGCATCTTTTCGGAATTCCTGTTGTTACCCTATCTTTCAGGCATCCGCTTTCCGTTTTTTTCAATGAATCCGGAGATCAGGCATGACGATCAGGCCCGTTTGTACGAGAAGAGTTGTTTGCAGAAGCCCGCTGCTCTTGCTGTTTTTCGTGCTGTTTTTCGTGCTGTTTTTTCACGGGTGCACCAACCGGCAGAAAACAGATACCTTGCAGGTGGTCGCCTCAATCGAACCGCTGGTCTATTTTGTCGATCGTATCGGTGGTGAGCGGGTCTCGGTGTCGGTGATGGTTCCGGCAGGGGGCAATCCGCACACCTATGAACCGACGCCGAAGCAGATGGCTCTTTTTGGTCGTTCAGACCTTTTTGTCAAGGCGGGCTCGGGGGTCGAATTCGAACTTGACTGGATGGGTCGCCTGCTTGATCTCAATCGTTCCATCGCCGTCTGCAATGCCTCAGACGGGATACTTCTTCTGCCGATGGAGGAGCAAGAGCATGATTCCCCTGTCGGAGAGCATCACCAGGAGCACGGCAATCTCGATCCCCACTTCTGGCTTTCACCCTCCAGAGCCCGACTGATAGCGGCCACTCTTGAACGTTCACTTTCGGCGCTCGATCCGGCAGGCAAGGCGTACTATGCAGCCAACCTGGCGACGCTTGACCGGGAGCTGGTGTCGCTCGACCGGGAGATCAGGAGCAGGCTGGCTGGAGTCAGCCATCGACGCTTTCTGGTGTTTCATCCGGCATGGGGCTATTTCGCCCACGATTTCGGACTCAGCCAGATTGCCGCCGAGGTGGAAGGAAAGACGCTGACCCCCCGGCAGCTACAACGGGTGATCGAAGAGGCTCGTGCCGAGGGTATCCGTGTAGTCTTCGTGTCGCCCCAGTTCAGCACTGCGCAGGCGGCTGCGATTGCAAGGGATATCGGAGGCAAAACCGTGACGGTCGATCCCCTCGCACGAAACTATCAGGAGAACCTTCGCCACGCGACGGAGGTATTCGCCCGGAGTCTGCAATGAGTGAACCGGTTATCGTGTGCGACCGGTTGTGCGTCGAGATCGGGGGGGCCAGAATATTGCATGGACTCTCGCTGTCGGTGTATGAAGCCGATTTTCTTGCCGTGCTGGGGCCGAATGGAGGCGGCAAGACAACACTGCTCAAAGTCATTCTCGGCCTCATGAAGCCAACATCGGGAACGGTCAGCGTTTTCGGCGAAGCCCCCGGTCACGCGAAAGGTCGTATCGGTTATGTGCCGCAAAGCCTCGTTTTCGATCGTTCGTTTCCGATCAGCGCACTCGAACTGGTGTTGATGGGGCGTCTTGCACGAAAGAGACTCATGCAGCGCTACGGAAAGGAGGATCGTCAAAAGGCGCTCGAAGCGCTTGAGATAACGGGACTTGCCGCATTTGCAGGCCGACGGATCGGTACGCTCTCGGGCGGAGAGCTCCAGCGGGTGCTCATCGCAAGGGCGCTGGCCGGTGAGCCCGACCTGCTTTTGCTCGATGAACCGACGGCCAGCGTCGATCCCGACATGAAGACCACCATCTATGATCTGCTCGACGAACTCAGAAAGCATCATACGATCGTCCTGGTGACGCACGATACCGGCACCATCGGTCGCCATGTCTCAAGGATCGCCTGTCTGAACTGCACCCTCGACATGCATGAAGCCGGCTCGACACTCGACAGAGCATCGCTTGAGCAGCTCTATGGCCACCCGGTCGATGTCGTCAGGCATCGCGATCCGGCAGGCATGGCAACATCAAAACATTATGACCATGCCTGATCTCCTGCATTTCGAGTTTATGAGGAACGCGCTTCTGGCGGCGATTCTTTCGAGTGTCGCCTGCGGCATCATCGGAACCTATGTGGTGGTCAGAAAAATAGGGTTCATCAGCGGCGGCATCGCTCATACCGCTTTCGGCGGCATAGGCCTCGGCTATTACCTCGGGCTGAATCCTCTTGCCGGCATCATTCCGTTCGGCCTTGCCGCAGCCATTGGCATCGGGCTGCTCTCCCGAAAGGCGAAAATTTCTGAAGATACGGCAATAGGAGCTTTCTGGGCTGCTGGCATGTCGATAGGCGTCATTCTGATCGGCCTGACTCCAGGCTATGCACCGAACCTTTTCAGCTACCTTTTTGGGAACATTCTGACGGTGCCGTCGTCGGATCTGACCCTGATACTTGGTCTCGATTGTCTGATTGTTCTCATGGTCTGGCTGTTCGACAAGGAGTTTCTTGCCATCTCGTTTGATGAGGAGTATGCACGTATCTCGGGGCTGAAAACCCTTGCGCTCGACCTCTGTATGCTCTGTCTTATCGCCCTGACCGTGGTGATCATGGTGCGGGTGGTCGGCATTGTCATGGTTATCGCCCTGCTCACCATTCCGGCAGCCGTTGCGAGAAGTTCCAGCAGAAGCCTGCACGGCATGATGCTTTTCGGGACGCTCTTTTCCACTCTTTTCAGCATCTCGGGGCTCTGGCTCTCCTGGGTTTTCGATCTGGCTTCAGGAGCTACCATCATTCTGGTCGCTTCACTTGTTTTTCTTTTCACTACCCTGCTGAACTACAGAGGGACGAGCAACTCCTCCTGCTGAACGGCAGGGGTCATGCTGCCAATCAGAAGTTCAGGGAAAAGGGGTAAAATGTTACATTCAGAGAATACACCCAATCAACAAACCAGATCCCTCTATGAAGCCGATGTACTATCTCGTTGCTGCGCTCCTGTCGATTCTGCTCTCGATCTATATTTTCATTTTCGGGAGCTGGGCCAACAGCCAGCTTGTGGCGCTCTTTATCGGACTCTGGGCGCCGACCATTATCAGCCTCGGTATTTTCAACATTCTCATGAACATTCATGACGAGATGTGTTGTGCGCACAAGCGCATCGAGGACCGCCAGACCTGCCATGACCGTTGAGGGGCAGCATTTGAAAGGGGTGCTTCTGGTCGGTGCGGGTGGCTTTGCCGGCTCGGTTGCCCGGTATCTCGTGGCGCTTGCTGTGCCCTTTTCGGCAACAGGCTTTCCCTATGCCACGCTTCTGGTCAATCTTCTTGGCTCGTTTCTGATCGGCTTCATCAGCGAACTGGCGCTTTCGACCACGCTGGTCTCGCCCGATACCCGCCTTTTGCTCACGACCGGTTTCTGCGGTGGATTCACCACCTTCTCCACGGCCATGTATGAAACCAGCGGCCTGCTCAGGGACGGGCAGGCGCTTTACGCAACGTTGTACGTCGCCGGCAGTTTTGCCGGAGGTATGGTATGCATTGTCACCGGATCACTTTTTGCCAAACTCTGGCCATGATGAACTTCATCGAATCGGAACTGCTCCGGATTTTTACCGGTGAGCAGGAGAAGCTGCATCACCGACCACTGTACGAACTGCTGGTCAGCGAAGCTCTTGAACGAGGTATGGCCGGAGCCACCGTGTTTCGGGGAGTTCTCTCCTTCGGGCTGCGTCACCAGGTGCATACCGCAAAGATTCTTGAACTTGCCGGCGACCTGCCGATGGTGGTCGAAATCGTCGACAGCTCCGAAATGATCGAGAGCTTTCTGCCAGTTGTCGAATCGCTGCTGCGGGAGGCTGGCGCACCATCGCTGGTGACAAGGGAGCGCGTCCAGCATTGGACGACGTGACAGAAGTGAAGTGTCAAACTTAAACTGGCGTATATTTTGGTGCTATTGACTCATCAAAATCCAAATCGGTATCGGTATCGGTATCGAAATCGATTTATAAAGAAAGCAGAAAACCGCTCTCTGGATGTATCAGTTTGATTATCGAATGATTATGACAATAAACAACAATATCCGGTGAGTTTTTTCAGCCTCATTCAAATGGAACCCGATACCGATACCGATTTCGATGATAAAGACAATGACGACTATTTACCATTGACACGACAGCAGGTTGAGGGTGGAAAAAGTGAAGGGGGCAAGGGAGTCCTGGCTGATTTTCTGAAACGGAATCCATAATGGAAAGCGCTGAACCGAAACTATCAGGGTCATCGATGAATGTACTGGTGGCTGATGACGAAAAGAATATCAGAAAGACGCTGACCCTCTTCTTCGAGTCGAAACAGCACAAGGTTACGGCGGTCTCCTGTGCACGCGATGCGCTTTCCGAAGCGGCCCGCCAGAGTTTTGATCTTGCCTTCATCGATCTTCGACTGGGCACCGACGACGGTCTTGAACTGGTATCGGCTCTCCTTGCCTCTTCTCCCTGGATCAAAATCGTCATCATAACGGCATTTGCCTCGGTGGATACGGCGGTCGAAGCCATGAAACGCGGTGCTGCGGACTATCTTGCCAAACCCTTCAAGCCCGGTCAGCTCGCGCTTGTCCTCGAACGCCTCGCACTGATGCGCTCGCTCGAACAACGTCTCAACACCCTTCAGGATGATCTGCATCGCCATGATCCGGATATCTCCCTGACCTCGGTTCATCCCTCGATGCAACGGGTTCTCGACCTTGCCCGGCAGGTTGCCCTCTCCGATGCGGTGGTGCTTCTCCGTGGAGCAAGCGGCACCGGTAAAACGGTGCTTGCCCGCCTCATCCATCAATGGAGCCGCCGATCCGAAAAGCCTTTCGGCGTGATTTCCTGCCCCTCGCTCAATCCTGAACTTCTTGAAAGTGAGCTTTTCGGCCACATCAGGGGCTCGTTTACCGGCGCCTTGCGGGATAATCCCGGACGGGTGGCTTCCTGTGAAGGAGGAACGCTCTTTCTCGATGAAATCGGCGATCTACCGCTCTCGATCCAGCCGAAATTGCTCCGTTTTCTGCAGGATCGGGAGTATGAACGGGTCGGAGACCAGCGTACCCGGAAAGCCGATGTCCGGATCATTACGGCAACCAATGCCGAACTTGAGCAATCGGTCGCCTCAGGGCTTTTTCGCCAGGACCTGTACTATCGTCTGAATGTTTTTCAGATCACCATTCCCTCTCTGGCAGAACGGCCCGGCGACATCGGGACGCTTGCTGCCAGTATGCTCACCTTTTTCAATATCCAGAATCATAAACTCATACAGGGATTCACCCCCGAAGCGCTTGAGATTCTGGGCAATCATGCCTGGCCCGGAAACCTCCGGGAGTTGCGCAACGTGGTCGAGCGGGCCGTGATTCTCTGCACGACTGAGATGATCGGCGCCGAACTGATGCCCGAAACGATGCGCACTTCATTCCATCAACCCTTCCGAACCAGCGAACGGATGAGCCTCGAAGCGCTCGCGGAACTTCACCTTCGCAGGGTTCTGGCTTCGAGTAGTTCTCTGCATGAAGCCGCAGAGGTACTGGGTATCGACAAGGCGACGCTCTGGAGAAAACGCAGGCAGTACGGCTTGTAAGAGCGGAGACTGTTCGATCGTTTTGCCAGCGCGCCATTTGTCGTTGTGTGGTTTTCGGCCTTTCCGGTGCCTGGAGTGCACCTTTTTTCTTCCTGTCAGAACGGTACCCTGCTCTTGTTGGCATTGCAATGTGCAATGCACTCGTGCTCTCTATCGTGCATGATGTAACGCTATCCGGGCTGGTGCGGGCGCAGAGGTCTGTTTTTCCAGGGGGTTTCTTCTGGCACGTTTTTTGAATGTTATTCATCAGATATGAGGTTCATCATGAAAGCAGGAATAAGACAGAAACTGTGGCTCGGCCTTGGCGGCATGATGGTGATTGTGGCGACCATCAGCGTACTGACCATAAGGCAGATCGACGAACTGGGGGCCTCCCTTGCCATCGTGCTGAAACAGAATTACCTGAGCGTCGAGGCGTGTCAGGATATGAAGGATGCGCTGGAGAGTATCGACAGAGGGGTCTTGCAATCGTTCGATGAACGGCATCATGAAAGGCCGCAGATGGCCAACATTTCCAAAGCGAAATTTCTCGATGCACTCGAACGAGAACGACGCAATATCACCCTGCCGGGAGAGCGGGAGCTGGTTTTGCGGCTTCAGGAGCTTTCAGGGCGTTACTTCGCGGTGCTTGACGGGGTGATGGATGGCTCACTCTCAAAAATGGAGAGGCGCGAACGGTACGCTGCAACCCTTGAGCCGCTCTCCAACGGGATCAGGGGGCTGACCCAGAGGATTCTCGACATGAACGAATCGAACATGATTTCACAAAAACATGCCGCGCTCGATCTTTCGGTTTCTGCACGATGGCGGGTGCTGATTATCAGCCTGACCAGCATTGTGGTGGCGATGCTCCTGAGCCAGCAGATTCATCGCTGGGTGCTCAAACCTTTGCGATACCTGATCGCGTCAACCGATGAAATTCGCAGGGGAAGTCTCGATGTCGTTCTCCAGACCGGAAGAAGGGATGAAATAGGGCAGTTGTCCCGTTCGTTCAACGAAATGCTGGTTGCCTTGCGTCAGAGCAGGAACAGCGACATGATCCGGCTCACCCGCAGCAGAAAGGCAACGGAGGAGGTTTTCAGAGCATTGCCGATGCCTGTCGCCGTGCTCGATACGAGTTGCCGGGTGGAGTTTTCAACCAGTATGGCTTCTGGTATTTTTGGTCTGAAACCGGGAGTTGCTGTCGGTGAGATTCAGTACCCGTGGATGGGTGAACTGGCTGAAAAGAGCATGACTGAGATGAAGTGTGTTACACTGCCCGATAAAGGGTTCATCCAGGAGTTTGTCGGCAATCAGGAGCGCTTTTTCAGGCCAGAGGCCGTGCCGATCATCTCGGTTGCCGACCCACTCGAGGTCGCCGGTTCGATTCTGATGATCCTCGATGTGACGCAGTTGCACGAGCACCAGGAGATGAAGCGGGGGCTGGTATCCACGGTATCACATCAGCTCAGGACTCCGCTTACCTCACTGCGCATGTCGGTTCATCTGCTGCTCGATGATGCTGTTGGAACGTTGAATGTTCAGCAGGCCGATCTGCTTGTGGGAGCCAGGGAAGATTGCGAACGCCTGGTTGAAATCCTCGACGACCTGCTGGAACTCAAGCGCATCGAATCCGGAAATGGTGCTCTTGAGCTGCTTCCGGCAGCGTCTTCGGCACTGGTGCATGAAGGTGTGGCTCCGTTCGCCAATGACGCAAGAGATAAAAAAGTCACCCTGAAAGAGGCCGTGGCTGCCGGGCTTCCTGATGTTGTCGCCGATGCTGCCGGTATCAGGCAGGTTTTTGCCAACCTGCTCTCCAATGCGCTTCGGTTTACCTTGCCGGGCGGTTCGGTTACGGCAGGAGCCCTGCGTGAAGGTGAGTACCTCCGTTTTTTTGTCGAGGATACCGGAACGGGAATCGATCCGGAGCACATGGAGCATCTCTTCGAACCGTTCTACCGTGTTCCGGGTCAGGATAGTCGCTCGGGTGCGGGTCTGGGGTTGAGTATCGTCAGGGAGCTTGTTGAAGCCCAGGGGGGATCGGTTGCTGCCCGGAGCCAGCCGGGTCAAGGTTCAGTCTTCAGTTTTACTTTGCCGGTCTATCGTCATGAGGAGCCCCAACGTGCCGGAACGATGGCATGAACACGGATTTCGGTACAGAAAACCGATCTCTTTGCGGGTGCTCCGTGGCTGATAATTTTTAATTCATCGGAGTTTGCAATGGAATATTTCGTCTTGCCGGTTCTTGTCGCCTGTGCCGTGTATCTCATGGTTGCCATCATTTCACCTGAAAAATTTTAACCGGAGTCACTCATGCCGATCGTGGTGATGTTCCTCCTGATTGCTCTGCCAGTGCTGCTTTCGTGGCCGTTGGGCTGGTATATGTCGAGAGTTCTCTCGGATGGATGGGGTACAAGGATGGTGAAGCTGACGGGTGGCGGAGTGGCCGCAAAAGAGCAGGAGTGGAAGCAGTATATCGTTTCCATGCTCGTCTGTAATGCTGTGATGTTCGTTGCCGTGATCCTCATGCTTGCCCTGCAGCAGAGTCTGCCGTTAAACCCAGACGGTAAGGGGGTGCTCGAAGCGAGTCTGATATTCAATACGGCGGCATCGTTCGTCACGAACACCAACCTGCAACACTATTCGGGCGAAGTGTCGATGAGCTATTTCTCGCAGATGTTCGCCCTCATGTGGTTGCAGTTCGTCTCTGCCGCAACCGGCATCTCCTGCCTTGCGGCGCTCTCAAGGGCGCTTTCAGGCAGAACGCTTATCGGCAACTTCTACCGTGACCTGCTCCGGTCGGTTTTTCTGATCCTCATGCCGCTCTCCGTGATGGTGGCCCTCTTGCTTGTGCTCGGCGGTGTGCCGATGACCTTCGAGGGCTCGGCTGTGGCGCGAACGCTGGAAGGGGCAACCCAGACCATCGCCCGCGGGCCGGTGGCGGCCATGATTGCCATCAAGCAGCTCGGCACCAATGGTGGCGGATACTTCGGGCCCAACTCGACCCATCCGTTCGAAAATCCTTCGTTTCTGACCAACAGTATCGAGTTGGCCTCTATTCCGCTGATCGCCATGGCTTCGGTGTGGATGTTCGGACGGATCACCGGAAGGATGCGCCATGCTTCGGTCATCTTTGCGGTGATGTTGCTGATGCTTCTCCTGAAAGCAGGATTCGCCCAGTATCTGGAGAGTGCTCCGACAGCAGCGTTCAATGGCCTGCCCATCGCGGCTTCAGCCAACCTTGAAGGCAAGGAGCTGCGCTTTGGCCCCGGCACGTCGGCGGCATGGGTCGCCCTGACGACGGCGACAAGTAACGGGTCGGTCAACTGCATGCACGACAGCCTCAACCCGCTGACCGGGCTTGTGCCGCTGGCGGGCATGTGGCTGAATGTGGTGTTCGGAGGTGTGGGGGTAGGGTTCATCAACATGTTCATCTTCATCATCGTTGGTGTCTTCATCTGCGGCATGATGGTCGGCAGGACTCCTGAGTATTGCGCCCGGAAGGTCGAAACGCACGAAATGAAACTTGCGCTGCTCGCGTTGCTCGTTCATCCACTGCTGATTCTCGTTGGCACAGCTGTTTTCGCCTCGACACCTTGGGGCGCGGCTACCGTTCTGAACAAAGGGGCGCATGGTTTTACGGAGATTCTGTACGAGTTTACTTCTGCAGCGGCCAACAACGGCTCCGGTTTCGAAGGTCTTGGCGACAACACGGTGCCCTGGAATGTCGCAACCGGCATCGTGATGCTGCTCGGGCGATACCTTCCCATTGTTCTGCCACTGGCCATTGCCGGTTCGCTGGCCGCCAAAAAGGCGGTACCCGAAACGACTGGTACCCTGCGTATCGACACACCACTGTTTGCGTTCGTCATTCTCGGCAGTGTGCTCCTGATCGGCGCGCTGCTTTTCATGCCCGTTGCCGTGCTTGGGCCTGTGGCGGATGCTCTGACAACCTCCATTCATTAACAGGAGACGACCATGAATAACCAGAACCGTGCTGCTCAGGAGGCCGGTACCCTTCCCGGAAAAACCGAGCGACGGAGAGCCAGAAATGCATCGATCTTCGATCCTGTGCTCGTCAGGTCAGCCGTTGGTCAGTCATTCAGAATGCTCAATCCGGCGAAGATGGCAAGGAACCCGGTCATGTTCATTACCGAGGTCGGAGCGGTGCTGACCACACTCATTACCCTCTCTGAACTCTCTGCCAGAGGAACCGGGACGCGGTACAACCTGGCCGTGATGCTGATTCTCTGGCTCACCGTGCTTTTTTCAAACTTTGCCGAGTCTCTGGCCGAGGCGCGGGGCAAGGCGCAGGCTGACAGCCTCAAACGGACGCGCCAGCAGACGAGGGCCCAGAGGATTCGCGACGGATGGATCACCCAGGTCGGCTCGGATGAGCTTCAGGATGGCGACCTGGTTTCAGTCAGTATCGGGGAGCTGATTCCTGGCGACGGCGAGGTTGTCGAAGGGGTGGCGATGGTGGACGAATCGGCCATCACCGGTGAGTCGGCCCCCGTTGTGCGGGAGGCGGGAGGAGACCGTTCGGGCGTCGTGGGCGGCACGCGGGTCATCTCCGACCAGATTGTGGTCAGGATCACCGTTTCAGCAGGGAACTCGTTTCTCGATCGGATGATTGCGCTGGTTGAAGGAGCTGTTCGCCAGAAGACACCGAACGAACTCGCCCTTACCGTCACCCTTGCCGGACTGACCCTCGCTTTTCTGATGGTGACCGGCGCCCTCTGGCCGATAGGCAGGTATTTCGGTATCACCCTGTCGATTCCGACGATGGTCGCCCTGCTGGTGTGCCTCATTCCGACCACCATTGGCGCGCTGCTCTCCGCCATCGGGCTTGCCGGCATGGATCGGGCGCTCTCTGCCAATGTGCTGGCCAAAAGCGGAAAGGCGGTCGAACTGGCCGGCGACATCGATACGTTGCTGCTCGATAAAACCGGCACCATCACGATGGGCAACCGGCAGGCGACCGGCTTCACTCCACTCGATGGTGTGGAGGCCCGTCATCTTGCCCGTGTGGCTGTGGAGGCGTCGTTCGGTGACCAGACGCCGGAGGGGCGTTCCATTGTCACCCTCGGCCAGAGTCTGCTTGGCAAGGAGTTGCCGGTGGAGCCTGCAGGGGCCGAGACGATCGCTTTTTCCGCGCAGACGCGCCTGAGCGGGCTGAACCTGCCCGATGGAAAGCAGTTGCGCAAAGGATCGGGGGATGCAGTCAGAAACTATCTTGCGGAGCTTGGCGGAGCCATACCCGGAGAGCTTCAGGGAGTGGTTGACGCTGTTGCCCGCAAAGGGATGACGCCGCTGGTGGTTACCGAAGGCAACCGTGCTCTTGGCGTGATCGAGTTGTCCGATGTGCTCAAACCCGGAATCATCGACCGTTTCAGGCGATTGCGTTCGATGGGGCTGCGTGTGGTGATGGTGACCGGTGACAACCCCCTGACAGCGGCGGAGATCGCCCGTCAATCGGGAGTCGATGACTTCATCGCCGAGGCCAGACCGGAAGACAAGCTGGCCTATATCAGAACAGAGCAGCAAAAAGGACGATTGGTCGCCATGATGGGTGACGGCACCAACGACGCTCCGGCTCTGGCACAGGCCGATATCGGCGTGGCCATGAACTCGGGAACGCAGGCGGCCAAAGAGGCAGGCAACATGGTCGATCTCGACAGTGACCCCACCAAGCTGATCGAGATCATCGAGATCGGCAAGCAGCTTCTGATGACTCGCGGGGCGCTCACCACCTTTTCCATCGCCAACGATGTCGCCAAATACTTCGCCATCATTCCGGCCATGTTCCTGCTGGCCATTCCGGGGCTTCATGTCCTGAACATCATGGGCCTCGCCTCGCCCCAGAGCGCCATTCTTTCGGCGCTGATTTTCAACGCGATCATCATTCCTGCGCTCATCCCGATTGCCATCAGGGGGGTAAAGTACCGTCCACTCGGAGCCGAAGCGATTCTGAGGAACAACCTGCTCGTCTATGGTTTTGGTGGTGTGCTGGTGCCTTTCATCGGGATCAGGTTGATCGATCTCTTTCTCTCCATAACCGGTTTGTTCTGAAGGAGGATATCGGTATGAACAATACTTTTTCTGAAAGTGCTGGAGCGAACCTGCTCGCCTCCCTGAGAGTCGTCCTGGTCACGATCGTGTTGTGCGGAGGGCTCTATCCGCTCGTTATTTCGGGGATTGCCCGCCTTGTGGCTCCGGAGCGCGCATCGGGCTCCCTGCTCAGGGACAGTCGCGGCGCTGTCGTCGGCAGTCGCCTGATCGCCCAGTCGTTCAGTCAGTCGCGCTATTTCTGGCCAAGACCATCAGCGGTGGGCTACAATGCCTCCGCTGCCGGTGGCAGCAATCTCTCGCCCGCCGGTGCTGAAGTGCGTGATCGCGCCATGAAAGCCGTAGCAACGTACCAGGTTCATGCCGGTTTGCCGATTCCCGCCGATCTCGTGACCGCATCCGGGAGCGGGCTCGATCCCTGCATCACCCTTCAGGCTGCGCTCTGGCAGGCCCCCCGTGTTGCCCATGCAAGGGGAGTGCAGCTTGCCGGGCTTGAGCGCCGATTGCGCTATCATGCCTGGGAAAACCGGCCATTCTGGTCAGGGGAGGGGCTGGTCAATGTGCTGGAAATGAACAGGGAGCTTGATACGTTGCAGAAATAATCGGCGCCACATCCTCGTAACTACCGGAGAGCACTTCGATGGAAGAAAACAGGGCAGACAGTTTTCTGCGCATGATCCGGCGCTCACGGCAAGGTCGCCTGAAAATTTATCTGGGCTACTGTGCCGGTGTCGGCAAAACCTTTCAGATGCTGCTTGAAGCGAAGCGTCTTCGGCAGCAGGGGATCGATGCCGTGGTGGGTATGGTTGAAACGCATGGCAGACAAGAGACCGAGGCCTTGCTGGAACATCTCGAAATCATTCCGAGAAGAGCGCTGACCTACCGGGGCATCGAAATAACCGAGATGGACACCGAAGCGATCATCCGTCGCAATCCGGCGGTGGTGCTTGTCGATGAGCTTGCTCATACCAATGTTCCGGGATCGAGGAATGCCAAGCGCTATCAGGATGTCGAAGAGATTCTTGCAGCAGGCATCCATGTGGTTTCGACGCTCAATATCCAGCATATCGAGAGCCTGTACGAAACCGTCGAACGGGCAACCGGCGTCAGAGTCAGGGAGCGCGTGCCGGACAAGATCGTCATGCAGGCCGATCAGCTTGTCAATGTCGATATCGCCACAGAAGACTTGCTTCAGCGATTGAAGGAGGGGAAAGTCTATCTGGCCGGAAAGAGCCAGTCGGCGCTTTCCAATTTTTTCATCCAGGACAACCTTGAGCAACTCAGGGAGCTGACGCTCAGGGAGGTGGCTGCACAGATCGATTCAAGCCGCAGAGGCCCCATGCAGGAGGAGTCGCCTTCGAACAGCCCCGATCAGGTGATGGTCTGCCTCAGTTCACGAACGGAAAACAGCGCGGCATTGCTGCGGTATGCTTCGAGAATTGCCGGTCGCCTCAACCGTAACTGGTATGCTGTCTATGTTCAGAAGTTCTCGGAACGACCGGAACTGATCGATGCCGGCATTCAGAGAAAAATGTCGAACACCCTCACCCTTGCCCGGCAGCTCGGCGCGACGGTTTTCATCTATAAAGGGAATGATCTGGTTGCAACGGTGCTTCAGTTCGCCAGAGAGTACCGGGTAGGTCATATCGTTGTCGGCAACCCTGGGAGGAGTCTGCCGCTCTGGCAGCGAATGCTCGGCAAACCGACGATGATCGAACGGCTGCTCCGGGAAAGCCACGGTATCACCATCGTTGTGGCCGATATTCGCCAGGCTGCCGAAGAGCAGAAAACGCGCAGAGCCACCGACTATCTCAAGGATATCCGGAACAATCTGTTTACCGGAAAAAGGGCAGAACAAGAGCGGGACGCCCCCCTTTTTCATGCCAACGTGCAGCTCTGGAAAGAGGTGCTTGAAAAGGATGCGGCCATCCGGGAGCTGCTCCAGGTGATCTGCGATACCCATCCCGGAATTCCGTTCGACTACGCCTGGCGTGCCCTGCTCGAACGAGAAAAGCAGGGGGCGACCTTTATCGGCGAAGAGATCGCCATTCCACATGCCAGGCTCGAAGGCCTTGATTCACCCCTTCTCGCCATAGGGGTCAGCAAACTCGGCATCATCGATTCCGCTTCCGGCAATACGGCAACGATCATGTTTCTCATGCTCTCACCCCTCAGTCGTCCCGACAGCCACGTCAAACTGCTCGGCATGATCAGCAAAATGGCCAGCGACAGCCAGTGGCGCGCCGCCATGAGCCGGGCAACCACCCCCATTGAACTCCTGCAGATTGTCCGCCAGTGGCTCGCAGAGAGAAAAGTATGAAGGTGCGGGGGCAGTGAATCCGCAGCCATCCTCAGGGCAAGCCCTTTTTCGGCACAATACCCGGAACTCAAGTGTAACCAGTCATCAACGTCCCCGTTCTTTACGCTCCCTTTGTCGGATTAGATTTTTGCCGCTCATCCCTTGTAGGGGCAAGCCCCCGTGCTTGCCCATTTCCGGTAATCCGCCAGCACCTTGAGTGTAACCAGTCATCAACGTCCCCGTTCTTGTCATTCTTTACGCTACAGGGTTATGGTTGCAAGACTTGGGATAAACCAAAACCTTCGTTAGCTTTCCAGTATAGGGAAGAGAGGTCAATAGATTGTTATTTATCGAAAGTAAAACGGTATACGTTTTTATGGGCTTCATGTATGAAGAGTTACGCTTGGAACTCGGAGAAAAATGAGATGCTCAGGAAGGAGCGGGGAATCTCGTTCGAGGATATTGTTCTGAATATCCAGCTTGGAAACGAAGTCGATCTTTTCGAGCACCCGAACCAGGAACGCTATCCGGGGCAAAAAATTTCGGTCGTTCTTGTTGAAGGTTACGCATACCTCGTACCATTTGTAGAGAATAACGAAGAAATTTTTCTGAAAACCATCATTCCAAGCCGCAAAGCAACCAAACGCTATCCGGGTACTACTCATGAGTGAACCTGAAATTGAAGAACAGGAAATCCTAAACGCCTTTGAAGCGGGCGAGTTAAAGCGGGTACCAAATCCCGATGAGCACATTGCTCTCCATCGTATTGCTGCGGAGGCAACGTTCAAGAAGGATACCCGCATCAATATCCGACTTACCTCTCGTGACTTGCGGGCGCTGCAAGTTCGTGCGATGCAGGAGGGCGTTCCTTACCAAACATTCGTATCGAGCGTTCTGCACAAGTACGCGAATGGTCAGTTTATCGAAAAAACAACCGACCAGTAGTTAACCCCCTATAAGGGAACCTCTTCGTTGTCAGATTAGATTTTTGCCACCCATCCCCTGTAGGGGCAAGCCCCTGTGCTTGCCCATTTCCGGTAATCCGCCAGCATCTCAAGTGTAACCAGTCATCAACGTCCCCACTCATCTTTTTGATTTATCAGGCGAAATGTGGTATTCTTACTGGTAATACGTAATACAGGAGGGCGGAATGAAAGTGACCACAAAAGGGCAGGTGACTATACCTGTTATCATACGGGAAAAGTTAGGGATAACCCCGGACACAGAAGTCGATTTCCTGCAAGAGGGAGAGCGCATCGTGATGGTAAAACGAAAAGAGGCAACCCAGGCGAGTCACAAATTTAAAAAGCTTCGTGGGGTTGCAACTGTTAAAATGACGACGGACGAAATCATGGCGCTCACCAGAGAAGTATGAACGGTCTGCTTGTTGATTCAAACATCATTCTGGATGTTTTTCTCGATGATCCTCTCTGGGCAGATTGGTCTGAGGCCACACTTTCTGAATATGCCAGTCATACCCCTTTATACATCAATCAGATCATCTATTCCGAAATATCCATTGGGTTTAAAAAGGTTGAGGAACTTGAGATAGCAATTGCGTCAGGCGGATTTCAGATGCTGGAAATACCAAAGGAAGCTCTTTTTCTTGCCGGTAAAGCATTTCTCAACTACCGAAAACAGAAAGGTGAAAAGAGGTCTCCCTTGCCAGACTTTTTTATCGGAGCACATGCTGCAGTATCAGATATTGCATTAATCACACGAGATAAAAAAAGATATCAAAGCTACTTCCCGACAGTAAACATCATTTCTCCAGAATATTGACGGTTATTCGGTAAACCAACCGATGTTGGTACCGCCATTCAATAACAGCCCACGGCACGCGCTTATCATAACCCTGGGAACGCGGAGCCCCAGCTCCGCACATTGAACCGAAGGCTCAACGACTGTTCGCTGTTTTGGAGGAATCGACAGTGATAGTGATTGCGGTCAAGGCCTGTTCGATAAACTTAACGTTTTCAGGAACGTCCCCAAATGTGCGCTTCTTTTTGCATGAAGCTCTCCACCAGTCTGGTTGTGTTTTTTGTAATGGTAATTTCGAGTTTACTCATTACTATATAACACTTTATCCATTCTGTCGAGAGCTTTTTTTTATGCAAAATCGCTCAACTTAGGTTACAATATCATCGATCGGAGTTCGAGTGAGTATGCGGAGCGGTTACATGAGCAGGGGTACCGTTTGGCGAACAAGGCGTTCAAGCTGTTTACTTTTTCGCCGCTGAGTCCGGGGCATGGGCGGAAGTGGGTGATGCATGAGAATGGGACGAAGAGCACGAACGAGCGGAAACTCTATCTGACGATTTCGTCACCGAAGGTGGAGTTTATCGAGCATCTGGTTCTTGGTTTGTTGCATGAGCCGTTTGTTTCAGTAGGCAAGGAGCGATTTCGTGTCGAGACGGTCAGAAGCTCGATTCTCCAGAGTTTTCGGACGATATGCGTTTTTTGATGCTCTCGCCGCTTGTAATGTACGAGGCGGAGTGAAGCGGATCGGTATCCGCAATACCTTTTTCATGGCGATCCTGATTTGAAAAGAGTGCTTGTGGCGAACCTCATGCGGAAGTATGAGGTGTTGCATGGCAAGAGCATTGTGTGCAATGAGGAAGAAGTGCTTTTCGATCTCGATCCGGATTATGTGGCGAGGGTGAATGGAAGGGTGCAGAAATTGGTTACCCTGAAGGAGGGACGGAGTGATGATTAGAAGGCGAAGGGGACGCTTGCGCCTTTTCGCATGGTGGCCCCGAAGGAGCTGATCGAGGTCGGTTACGAGTGCGGTTTCGGTGAGAAGAATGCCCAGGGGTTCGGAATGGTAAAGGAGTATAATTGAGAATTGATTGGTTGATACTTGATGGAAGTGGACTGGAAGTGACGCTTGATTAGAAAAAAATAGATATAGACTTGTAATATTCATTGGGAAGCGTGATATTGCATTATTAAATATATAAAAAAAGGTAATGTTTATGGTGATGTGGATAAATATACTCTTGATATAGTTTTTGACTTTATTAGAAGCACTATAAATCATAAATAGTATATAATATGGCTGAAGGTAAAAAAAATCTGACAATTGTTGTTGCCGGCGATATAACTGTAGATTGTAATATCGCTCATGATTCAATGGATTTTACAAGTCCTACGGAATGGACCGGTAAGTCGAGGTGCAGTATAAATTATCAATACGGTAGTGCAGGTCTTTTAGCAAAACTTATTGAAACAATACTGGAAATAGAGAATAAAAAAAGAGGTGTGTCAGGAACGTTATTGAATCCTGAGGTCTTGAATGTAGATATAGATTTGAAAAATCCTTTGGGAATAGCATACAGTTACTCTGTCTGGATGCGCTATCAAGATAAAGCTGATGAGCAGAGTGTATGGCGTATAAAAGAATTTCTTGGGGTGGATAAGGGCGATGGTTTGAAAGGTGATATTGACAAATACTTGATTGAATGTGAAGATAAGTGTCGTGCAGATATAATTGTTATAGATGATAGTGATCTTGGATTCAGGGACGATCAATTCAGATGGGAAAAAATATTTGACCAGTTTATTTGTGAAGATGACAAGCCTTGGATTGTTGTAAAGATGTCACCTAAGGTCGCCCGAGGACGGCTTTGGGGGCATTTGATAACAAAATACAGTGACAAACTTGTTGTTGTTTTGAATGTTGATGATCTCAGGCAATCAGAAATACAGGTCAGTGCCAGAATATCTTGGGAAAAAACAGCTCAGGAATTGCTTTGGGAGTTGGAAAATAATGCTGAAGTTGATGGTTTGATGAACTCAGCATACTGTGTTATATCGTTTGGTACGGCAGGAGCATTGATGATATCAAATAATGATCAGGGGCGTAATGAGTCTAAATTATTTTTTGATAAATTATGCATGGAGGGTGAGTGGTTGACAGGAAAGGGAATGATGATTGGCAGTACATCAACACTGGTTGCAGGAATTATAAAGGAGCTTATATCAGATATTGATAAACCTGATATTGATAAAGGCATTCAGGTTGGAGTTGCTGCGATGAGACAACTTTATAAAAATGGCTATAAAAGCGGGGACAAGCCTGATGTGCCTATGCTTGGTTTTCCGTTCGATTCAGTTGTGAGTGCTTTTAAAGGACAAATTGATAATCTTTCTGTTACAAAAGTAGTAAAATTTGACAAGATTAATAAATTAAGTGATTCTTACTGGACGATACTGCAGGACAGCTCCAAAAATAATCTTATTTGTCTTTGTTCAGATATAGTAAAAAGTGGTTATAAAAAAGCATTGATAAATGTTCCTGTTGGAGAATTTGGAAAGCTTGTAACCGTAGATCGCCGTGAAATTGAATC
>JAAXWL010000145.1 GCA_013334975.1 Chlorobiaceae bacterium | reverse complement strand
CCCTCAGGTTTTCCGAGCAAGGCAGTAAGTAACCTGAGTGCAGGGAAGAAATGGGTTATGAAAGTCTCCTGCAGAAACGTACAAACCTGATCTCAAACCTTTACGGAGCAACCATGCAGAAAAATATGGGGCAAAAGGATCGTGCCGTTCGTGCTTTTATTGGCGTGATCCTGCTGATGTACGGTATTATTTTCCAGAACCTCATCGGAGCAGTTGGATTGATTCCCCTTGTCACGGCCATTATCGGGTATTGCCCTCTTTATGAAGTGCTCGGGGTTACCTCGAACCGTTACGCAGATTGAGGGGGCTTCAACAGGAAAATCTCTGATAATTCGCCGGATCGATATTCCGGAGATTATGAGAAAAACAGGGAGATCGATTGAGAGTTCCCTGTTTTTTTTGTTTTCGATTGAGATGAGTGTTGGTGTCCGGAACGTGTTGCGTTGGCAATGCATGACTGACGGTTGATTCTGACGAATAGTCGGAATTTCTTTTATCTTCGTAATCGGTATCCAAATCGGTATCGAGTTCCACTTGAAAAGGCGGAAATAAACTTACCGTGTATGGTGGTTTATTGTGATAACTGTTTGATAATAAAAAAGATGCAGACAGCAGTAGGGTCTCTTTTTTTATATAAAAAAATCGATTTCGATGCCGATACCGATTTCGATCCGGATCGATTAACGACCTTGTGTTATACGTCAGTTTCAGTGTGACATGAAATGAGGGGCGCTCGGAGCATTGATATAATGGTTGTGCATGACCGGTGAGACCAGCATTCAGCCGAAAAAGAACAAAAAAAAGACGGCCCCGTCCTGAGCCGCCTTTTTTTTGTTCATGGAACCATGCTCATCCCTTCAGCGCAGCTCTGGCCGCAGCAAGGCGGGCGATTGGTACCCGATAGGGGCTGCATGAAACGTAGTTCAGGCCGGTCTGATGGCAGAACTCAACCGTCGCAGGGTCACCACCGTGTTCTCCACAGATGCCGAGTTTGAGGTCTGGCTTGACCGAACGGCCCTCTTTGGCCGACAAACTGAGCAGGCGTCCGACACCATCCTTGTCGATGCTTTCAAAAGGGTTGCGGTCGAAGATCTCCTGCTGCTGGTAGATCGGCAGGAACTGGCCGGAGTCGTCGCGGCTCATGCCGAGCGCCATCTGGGTCAGGTCATTGGTGCCGTAGCTGAAGAAGTCGGCAGCTTTGGCAATCTGGTCAGAGGTCAGCGCAGCGCGGGGAACCTCGATCATGGTACCAACCAGGTACTTCACGCCGACACCCTTTTCGGCGATGACGCTCCGGGCGGTCTTGTGGATGATCTCACTGGTGATTTCAAGCTCCTTGACGGTGCTGACCAGCGGAACCATGATTTCGGGGACGATGTCCTGGCCCTCCTGCTTGATTTTGCAGGCGGCTTCAATGATGGCGCGTGCCTGCATGACGATGATCTCCGGATGGAGAATGCCAAGACGGCAGCCGCGGAGGCCAAGCATCGGGTTGAATTCGTGCAGGCTTGAGATACGTGCCTTGATCTCTGCGCTTGATTTGCCGATTTTAACGGCCAGATCGTCGATCTCGGCGTCGGTGTGCGGAAGGAATTCGTGCAGCGGCGGATCGAGGAGCCTGATGGTGACCGGACGGGCGCCCATGGCTTTGAAGAGGCCGTAGAAGTCATCCCTCTGGTAAGGGAGCAGCTTGTCGAGCGCTCTTTTGCGTCCGGCGATGTCGTCGGCAAGAATCATCTCACGCATGGCGTCGATACGGTCGCCACCGAAGAACATGTGCTCGGTACGGCAGAGGCCGATGCCTTCGGCACCGAAGGTTATGGCGATCTCAGCCTGGTCAGGCTGGTCGGCGTTGGTGCGGATGTTGAGCTTGCGATACTTGTCAGCCCACTGCATGAGCTGGTCGTAGATTTTCCATGTGGGTGCATCTTCGGGTTTCAGGGTCTTGTCGATCAGCACTTCAAGAATTTCGGAGTTCTTGGTGTTGACTTTGCCGGCGATCACTTCACCGGTGCTGCCGTCGATCGAAAGGTAATCGCCCTCTTTGAGCACGATATCCTTGCCGTTGACGCGCATTTCGCCGGTTTTGTAGTCGATCCTGAGAGCACCGCAACCAGCCACGCAGACCTTGCCCATCTGGCGAGCAACGAGAGCGGCGTGAGAGGTCATGCCTCCGCGTTCGGTGAGAATACCTTCAGCCACGGCCATACCTTTGATATCTTCGGGCGAGGTCTCGATTCTGACGAGAATCACCTCTTCACCGCGATTACCGGCCTCCATGGCGTCATCAGCGTTAAAATAGATGCGTCCGCAGGCAGCACCGGGGCCAGCGTTGAGGCCTGTGGCCAAAAGCCGTCCGGCTTCGATGGCGGTACGTTTTTCGTTGAGGTCAAAGACCGGGCGGAGGAGCTGGTTGAGCTGCTCGGGTTCGATCCTGCGGAGTACCTCTTTTTCGTCGATCAGCCCTTCGTTGAACATATCGACAGCGATCTTGATGGCCGCAAATCCGGTACGCTTGCCGACGCGGCACTGCAGCATGAAGAGCTTGTCGTTCTCGATGGTGAACTCGATGTCCATCATGTCGCGGTAATGCTTTTCGAGGATCGAGCGGATATCGTCGAGCTGGCCGTAAATGGTCGGGTTGTCCAGAGCGAGCTGTTCGATTTTGAGCGGGGTTCTGGTGCCGGCAACGACATCCTCACCCTGGGCGTTCATCAGGAACTCGCCATAAAAGATGTTTTCACCTGAAGCTGCGTCGCGGGTGAAAGCTACGCCGGTTCCGCAATCTTCGCCCATGTTGCCGAAGACCATCGCCTGAACGTTGCAGGCGGTGCCCCAGTAACCGGGGATGTGGTTCAGTTTGCGGTAGACGATGGCGCGTTCGTTGTTCCAGCTGTTGAAGACTGCGCCGATGGCTCCACGGAGCTGCTCGACAGGATCTTCGGGGAAGGTTTTTCCGGTCTTGTCGAGGATGGCTTTTTTGTATTTACCAACAAGGTCTTTCAGATCATCGACGGTGAATTCGGTGTCGAGGGAGATGCCGAGCTCGTGCTTCTTGTGTTCGAGAATCTCTTCGAAGGGATCGATCTGCTTCTTGTCTGCCGGTTTGAGGTCGAGTACCACATCGCCGTACATCTGGACGAAGCGGCGGTAGCAGTCCCAGGCGAAACGTTCATTGCCTGATTTTCTTGCCAGGCCGTCAACGGTACGGTCATTGAGGCCAAGGTTGAGGATGGTGTCCATCATTCCGGGCATCGAGGCGCGTGCGCCTGAGCGTACGGAGACGAGCAGTGGGTTTTCGAGGTCGCCGAATTTCTTGCCGAGGTAATCTTCAACTTTGTTGAGTGCGGCAGGGATTTCAGTTTCGAAGAGGTTCGTTGGGTAGGTTTTCTGGTGATCGTAGTAGTAGGTGCATACCTCTGTCGACAGGGTGAATCCGGGAGGAACTGGTAGACCGATGTTGGCCATTTCCGCCAGGTTGGCGCCTTTGCCTCCGAGCAGGTTTTTCATGGAGGCATCCCCTTCTGCATTGCCACCCGCAAAACTGTAGATGTATTGCTTGGTGGCGGGGGAATCTTCGTTAGCGTGAGAATTCGGCATGTTGACTAATAGTTGGTTGACCCGATTGGTTTGTTGACCGAAAAAAAAGCACACGAAAAAGCTGTCAGATGCTTAAAAAAAGCACCCGGATGACTACTTTTCCCAACAAGCAATTTAACAGAAAAAGCGTTCGGAAAAAACCCGGAAAAGGTTTCACAATATTGATTCCATGGAGAGCGTCACGGTCGTATTCATTCTGCAGGTACTCAGGATTTCGGTACCCTATCTCCTGACATCGGTTGGGGCTGTTTTTTCCGAGCGCGGAGGGGTGATCAACCTGGCGCTTGAAGGGCTGATGCTTGCCGGTGCTTTCGGGGCGGCTTTCGGCCAGCATCTGACCGGTTCGGCCTGGTGGGGGGTGGCCTGTGCTCTTCTTCTGGGTCTGCTGATGGCGTCTCTTCATGCTTTCGTGACCGTGACGCTCAAGGCCGATCAGATTGTCAGCGGTATTGCCATCAATATTCTCGTTATGGGGGCGACCCGATTTGGTCTTACGCTGCTGTTCGGCAGTTCAATGAACTCTGCCCGTATTGCCGGGATGGAGGAGCCACTGCTGCTTTTTGATCCGCTTTTCGTGGTTGCTCTCTTTTCCGTAGCCATCGGTCAGTTCGTCCTTTTCAGGACACCTTACGGTTTGCGCCTTCGAGCTTCAGGGGAGAGCGCCGAGGCCGTCGAGACTGCGGGCATCAACGTGCGCCGAATGCGCTACTCAGGCGTACTCATTTCCGGGGCACTTGCCGCCCTCGGTGGAGCATTCCTGGTTTACCAGCAGCACAGCTTTACAGACAATATGTCCGCAGGACGGGGCTATATTGCGCTGGCAGCCATGATCATTGGTAAATGGACCCCAGTGGGGGCCGCATTGGCAAGCCTCTTTTTTGCAACGGCAGAAGCCATGGAAATCTGGTTCCAGTCTGGATGGCTGCCATCTCAACTTGTGCAGTCGCTGCCCTATGTGATCACGCTGCTGGTGCTTGCAGGATTTGTCGGTAAGGCTGTTCCTCCCAGGGAGCTCGGTGTTCCTTATGAACCAGAGTGAAGTTATCACCCCATAAGAGCCTATTCACGCCAGTTCGAGCACTTTGTTGACCAGTGTGTCGATTCCTCTGGCTATATCGCTGATGGTTGGG
>JAAXWL010000144.1 GCA_013334975.1 Chlorobiaceae bacterium | reverse complement strand
AGAATAGGGGACGTTGTTCCGTTGCCGAAAATTATATTGAAATTGTCGTATATTATGAAAGAGAAGTATTTCTAACTTTCTGAAAAGAGAGATGCTATGCCACGAGGAGCGAGGCTGGATGCGCCGGGGACGTTGCATCATGTGATGTTTCGGGGAATTGAGCAGGGGCTTGTTGTTCGTG
The DNA here is from genome assembly GCA_013334975.1 of Chlorobiaceae bacterium. Classification (GTDB taxonomy): domain Bacteria; phylum Bacteroidota; class Chlorobiia; order Chlorobiales; family Chlorobiaceae; genus Chlorobaculum. The sequence goes on along the minus strand of JAAXWL010000144.1, from coordinate 4,554 downwards.
ATGATACTGACCGGCAAGCATTTCTGGATCGTATGGGAAAGCTTGCAACAGCATCGGGAACGAGCATATATGCGTTTGCCCTGATGAGCAATCATGCCCATATCCTGTTGAAGAGTGGTTCGAACGGATTGTCTACCTTCATGAGACGTTTGCTGTCTGGTTATGCGCAATACTTCAATCGGCGTCATAAACGGGTCGGACATCTCTTCCAGAATCGCTACAAATCGATCATCTGCGAAGAAGAAGCATACTTTGATAAACTGGTGGCTTACATCCATCTCAATCCGTTGAAGTCAGGGCAGGTAGGTTCACTGGATCAGTTGGCTATCTATCCTTGGAGCGGTCATGCTGTGCTGATGAACAATGTCAGCTATGAGTGGATGGATCGTGAGTATGTGTTGCAGTTTTTCGGGAGAAAAGAGGGATCGGCAAAGAGGGCGTATCTGGCATACCTGGAAGAGGAAATGGGTATTGATCGAGAAGAGGAGCTGTCAGGAGGCGGGCTGATCCGGTCAAATGGAGGTTGGTCAAAAGTGCTGTCGATGCGCAAAAGGGGCGAAAGAGTGATGAGCGACGAACGGATACTGGGCGGCGAAGAGTTTGTCAGGGGGGTGCTCGGTGAAGCCGAAGGGCGAACGGATGTGGTGATTCCGCAGCATGAAAGGTTGGATCAGTTTGTTGAAGCTATCGAAAAGGGGTGCGATGTTGTCGGTGTCTCGACAGCGTATTTACGAACAGGGAGCAAGAGAGGCGTGTTGCCAAAGCTGCGAAGAGAGCTTGCCCGGAAAGGGGTGGAGGAGTTCGGCATATCGCTTGCCGAGACGGCAAGGCAATTAGGCGTGACGACCAACGCTGTGAGTTACATGCTGAAGCAGGATGGATGAGCGTTGATTTGAATGGAGCGTGGTGCTTGGTGAGAATTTGTGGGAGCCGAACAACGTCCCTGAAGGTTTGCGGTTACTAATTGACAGGCCTTGGATTGTGATTTTTGGGTTATCTTATACAGTAAGCGATTATCTGCTTTTTCTTAATCAGGCAGATGTTGGAATGTTTTTCGATTCAAAAGTAATAAACAGAGTGATTATGAACAGGGTAGCGATATTTATTGATGGTGCAAATTTATATTATACGCAAAGACATCTTGGCTGGTCTGTTGATTTTCAGAAATTGTTAAAATATTTTTCTGATCAATACAAGATTGTTCAGGCGCGATATTACGTGGCATCACCTGAACCACCAAGCGATGAACAAAAAGCTTTCAACAGGTTTTTAATTTCAACAGGTTATTCGATAAAATCGAAACTTTTAAAAAAGATTACCATAAAGGAATCCGGAGAAACGGTTCTCAAAGGTAATCTGGATATCGAGCTGGTTATTGATGCATTAGTGTCTTCTGATCAGTATGATATTTTTATCCTGTTCAGCGGTGACGGTGACTTTTTACCCTTGATTGAAGCAATAAAATCAAAAGGGAAAAATGTTTTTGTGTATTCTACAATCGGATTAAGTTCAATCGAGATAGTGTCGGAGTTAGGAATGAACTTCTGCGATTTAAATAAAATGCGATCAATTATTGAGCAAATAAAACCAAAACAAAAAGACACTCTGATCAAATCTGCACAAATTGCTGCAACTGATGGTACTTCAAATGTTATTAAGAATTCGTTACCCAATATTGGGGATATCTTTGTAGGACAGGTTCAGTCGGTTAAGAATTATGGTATTTTTCTTGTTAATCCATTTAATTCAAAATGTCTTTTACCCATCGGTCAACTTGGTGTCACGAAATATGTTACAGATCTTACATCAATTATAAATCAAAGTGATCTGTTTGAAGTGGAGGTATATAATATCGACACTACAAATATTGTGCCTGAAATTACAGTCAAGCTGGTTGACAGATCAAAGTCAATCGAAATTACCTCACGTATTATCTGATCTGATTATTAACGGTAAAAAATACTCGGTCAGGAAATAGAGGATAGTGAGACATCACGCTTATAATGGCGTGTATTTAGGTGCATTGATTTATCCAGATCGAAATCGGTATCGGTATCGAAATCGATTTATATTCTAAAAACAGAAAACCTGCGTATATCTGTATCTTTTTAATTATTAACTGTTTATCACAATAAAACCACAATACCCGGTGAGTTATATCAGCTTCTTTTAAGTGAAACTCGATACCGATACCGATTTCGATGAGAAAGGAAATTACGACTATTTACCGTTGACGCGACGCTATTGAGACATCACGCTTATACTGACGTATGATACAGAGCGGTTGATTTTATCCGATGATAAAAGAAATTCCAGCTATTTGCCGTTGACGCAACGCCATGGGAAAACAACCTCTTATACTCTCGCTTTATTATACCGAGAGTATAAGGGTGGTCATTGAGTTAGTCAGCAGTTATAGTCGTTACTATCCCTGATGTATTATTGTTGTTCTCCTGGCTAAAAAGATAAATTATTCAGTGCAGCGGACCTTCTGATGCGATTTCGGCCGATAATTACGGATAGTCCAAAAGCGATCATCGTCAGCGTGCCGGGTTCCGGAATCGGCGTCACGTCTGCGTAGGTTGTACCTATCCGGATTTCATCAATAGTGTAGTTGCCGTAGTTGTTAAAGATGAACGTCGTGCCAATCAGAGGGTTGCCGGGGTCGAAATCAGTTTTGCTTGCCGAAGCAGCTCCTGGTTCCACTCCGTCAAGTGCGGGATTGACGAAGATAGAATAGATATCGTTACCCGCCAGGAACTGAGCCTTCAGGATGATCAAATCGGTTTCGCCCGTTGCTACCGGAACGCCTGAAGACTCGATGTCGTTCAGTGGGCCTTCAAGTCCATAATTATTATATCCTGAAGCACCCGACTTGCCGACAAATATTCCGTTCCCGAATTCATCGGTGAGGTTTATTCCTCCATAATAGCCGAATTCCGGCTCAGGCCGAAACAGAAAACTCACATATAAGGTGCTCCCCTCTTGTCCGAACTGTGGAAGGTTACGCCAATAGAGCGCAGAAGAGGGCGGCGGAATGGTTCCTGGCGTAGTGGCGGTAGTGAGTGCCTTACCTTGAATGTCCAGTTTTCCAAAGGAGAGTCCAGAGGAGGTAATGAGTCCCGGCCAGGTTGCCGACGGATCATACCCGGCCCAAGAGCTTCCGGTTGCCCAGCCTGAACCTCCGCTTTGCCCCCGGATGTCGGAGCCTGGAACATAATCGAAGCCTTCATAAGCGATCAGCGCAGCATGGGCAGGCGCCGGTGCCAGCAGCATGCAGGTCAGAATTCCGGAAATCAGATCTCGAGTTTTTCTGTTTTTGTTACTCATGCTACCGCTCCTTTTCAGAAAAAGTTGGTTAAGGAATTCAGCGAACCGGTTTCTTATTCCAATATGCAATCATAATGATTGTATTATCAAAGCAAAAGCCAGGCATTGGTTACGTTATTGTCATCCTGATCCCGACTTTTCGGGAGAAGCATCCATGATGATTTCGTTGAGTCTCAGGGGACTGGATCCTTCACTGCGTTCAGGATGGCAGGATGGGACACCAGGATGATTATCTTGATTGGAAATTGGAATTAGTTTGTCTTTGGGAGACTTCATGGTGAGTCGTTTTCGTAACCAGACTTCATCGGTTGTAACCGTACTATCAGGTTCTTGCGTTGAATTTTATAGTGTCAATTTCGCAAATCAGTGTGAGTCAGGCAAATAAAACTTGGTGATGTGGTTTAATGAGTCGAAAAAACGGTTGAATGACCCAATATGGCTGATTCGGGAAGGGTGCACAAACGGGTGCCGTGAGTCTGATGTTTGGGTGGTGAACCATGGTTTTTCGACTTATTAAACCACATCAATGATTACTCCGTCTTTGATTACTCGCTTCCCAGAAGTTTACAGAATTAACCAGGCTAATAAACCGAGTCCTGCCGATCCTGCCAGAGCCATGCCGGCAGTGCCTAAAGGAAAGCCGCTGGCGGATGCTGCTTCTTCGGAAGCAGAAGTTGCAAAGTGATAGCTATTGTGTCCGGCGAAATCGTTGCCGGCTAAGTCCTCGACGCATCCAGCCGAGAAGGTTATATAATAATCAGTGCTGTAGGCCATCTGTCCCAACGGATCAATGGTCAGGATATTGCCGGAATGAAGCAACCTTGTGCTGTTGGTTACATCAAAACTTTCGAAAACGGTGCCCGTGGCTGAACCTGCATGAATCTGAATAATGCCTCCAGTCTGAAAATTGAAGGCTTCGCTGAATGTTACTGAGATATTGCCTGAAACAAATGTGTTTGTGGCACCATTGGACGGGCTGAAGTAAATGATCGTCGGTGGTGTGGTATCAAGTGTCGTGAAGTCATAGGAAGAGGTACCCGCATAGTTGTTGCCGGCAAGATCCTTGATGGTCCCACTGGCGAAGGTCAGAAAGTAGTGTGTGTTACCGGTCAGGTTACTGGTAGGATCGATTGTCAGCGCGGCGCCGGAGATGGTCAGGCGGTTGCTGGTAGCGGCATTGAAGCTCTCGACAACAGTTCCCGTAGCGGAACCGGAACGGAGTTC
>JAAXWL010000143.1 GCA_013334975.1 Chlorobiaceae bacterium | reverse complement strand
GCTGGCAGGGTCATCTTGCCGACCTTCCGGTCGGTGTCGATATCACGAATATTGTTGACCAGAAGAATGCTGACCGAAAAGGCTCCGGGAGCAGCCGCAGCGATGAGCACCGGAAAGGGCAGGGTGAGCGACTGGACGTAATAGGTACCGCCAACAGCCACCAAACCGAAAAAGATAAACACAAACACGTCACCAAGACCGGAATAGGCAATGGGAAAAGGGCCTCCGGTATAGGCCCAGGCAAAAAGCAGCGAAAGCACCCCGACAAGCAGAATCGGCCAGCCGCCTATGGCGACCAGATAGAGCCCCAGCACGAAAACGGAGAGGCCGAGCCCGATGGAGACCCGCGTCATGGTACGCTCGCTGATGATACCCGCCGCTACCGTCCTGGTCGGGCCGAGACGCTCGGCGGTATCGGCGCCTTTCCTGAAATCGTAAATCTCGTTGATGAAGTTCGTGGCGATCTGAATGCCGAGAGCGCAGATGAGTGCAACCAGCGCAGGAAGAACCCGGAATGTTCCATTCGCAAAGGCAAGCGCTGAACCAAGCACAACCGGCATGGCCCCTGCCGGAAGGGTTTTCGGACGAATGGCCAGCATCCATGCCTGGAGAGCCGATGGCTTTCGGGATAGCGGAACTGACATGAAGCTTACGTAACCTTGTTCTCGGCCTTTTTCTCTTTGGCCATTTTAACGCTGCTGAACACGTTGCGAATTTTCTCTCCCGGCTTGATGTAGGAGAGGCTGTGACGCACGGCCATGGTCGCTTCGCTGAGTCCGGTCTGGATGATCTTGAGCTTGCCGGGGTAGTGGGCAATGTCCCCGGCGGCATAAAGGCCATCCACCGAGGTTTTCATGTGGGTATCGACCACAAGCGCATTGTCGCACAGCTCGAGATCCCAGCCGGCAAGCGGCCCGAGATTGGACTTGAAACCGATCAGGATCAGCAGCCGATCGGCATCAACCACCGTTTCATCTCCTTCTCGGGAACGAAGATGCAGCCGCGAAAGCGTTCCCGCCTGCTCCTCGATGCTCCGTACCTCGGTATCGAGATGCACGGCAATCCTCCCGGCCTCCTGAGCGACAAGCACTTCGTGAGCTGTCTTGCCATGGCCCTGGAACTCATGAGCCCGATGCACCAGCGTCACCGAACCTGCGGTCTTCATCAGCCCAACCGTCCAGTCGAGCGCAGAATCACCACCACCAACAATCACCACATGCCTGCCACTGAAATCGCCCACCGATCTGACGGCATAAAACACCGATTTGCCGACCAGATGGTTGATGTCGCCGAGCTGAGGCAGTTTCCGTGGCTCGAAAGCACCCAGACCCGCAGCAATAAGCAGGGCCCGCGAGCGGTAAACGTTGCCGGTTGCGGTTCGGGTTTCAAACATACCATCCTCAAGCTTGGTGTACTTCGTCACCGTCTCGCCGAGCACCACATCCGGATTATAGCGCTCTGCCTGCTTCCAGAGGCTCTCCACAAGGCTGATCGCCGGAACTTCAGGGAAACCGGCGACATCATAGATATGCTTCTCGGGATAGAGCGCGGCAAGCTGTCCGCCGAGCTGCGACATGCTCTCGACGATGCGACAGGTAATATTGTTCATGCCGCACTGGAACGCCGCGAATATGCCTGTTGGACCGCCGCCGATGATGGTCAGATCCCGCACATCGTGGTGATCGGTCGTTTTGTTGTGAATATCGAACATCGTATGAATGCCTTGATGGGTGTTTGACCGGCTGGCAAAAGTTTCAGTTGCCCTCTCAGGACTTTTTCAGGTAGATGATGCCCTCGGGATCGACCATACCATAATGAATGGAGACAAGCATATCCTGCTCGTCAAACTCATGGATTTCGACATGCACGGCCTCCTGTTTGGCCACCTGCACCCCCTCAGCATTCCTGAAAAAAAACACCGCCCGTACACCTCCATTCGGCGTTTCGCCATTGAACTGATAGGTGCCCTCCCCGATCGCATCCAGCGCACACCCGGATTTGCTGGTATCGATGGGACAGCTTGCACATTGTGAGTAGAACCCCTCTTCGGATTCGGCGTATTCGCAGACAGGAAATTTCATGACCGTGATCCCTTTTTCTGTTGGCGGCTTTGAATGCGGCTTAATATAATACTTTAATATATTGTTGCAGATTCAAAGTTTTGTGATTTCTTATGTCGGAAGCCGACCGGAAGGCCCGGAATCAGACTATTAAACAGTATCATGCGATGTTAGCGAAACGTATCATACCATGTCTCGACGTCCGTGACGGACGGGTCGTCAAAGGCATCAATTTCGAAGGTCTCAGGGATGCCGGATCGATTCTCGAACAGGCCAGGTTCTACAACAACGAAATGGCTGACGAACTGGTCTTTCTGGATATCTCCGCATCACTCGAGTCGAGAAGGACAACCCTCGAAGAGGTGCTGAAAGTTTCAGGTGAGGTTTTTATCCCGCTGACGGTAGGTGGAGGCATCAGCTCGGTCGAACGGGCAAGAGATGCCTTCCTGCACGGCGCCGACAAGGTTTCGGTCAATACGGCTGCAGTCAGCGAACCTGAACTGATCTCGCGTATCGCTGAACGATTCGGCTCGCAGGCCGTCGTCGTGGCCATAGACGTCAAAAAAGTCGAAGGCCGCTACATCGTTCACACCCATTCAGGGAAAAAACCAACCCGATACGAGGCTGTCGAGTGGGCGCACCTGGTTCAGGAGCTTGGAGCAGGTGAAATCCTCCTGACCAGCATGGATCGCGACGGTACCCAGGAGGGTTACGACAATGAAATTCTCAGGATGATCTCCACCACCGTGCACATTCCGGTCATCGCCTCCGGCGGAGCCGGCAACCTCGAACACCTCTACAAGGGATTTACAGACGGGCATGCCGATGCCGTACTGGCTGCATCCATCTTCCACTTCCGCCAGCACTCAATACGAGAAGCAAAAGAGTATCTGCGCGACAAAGGCATTGCAGTCAGGCTCTGACCGCCCTGATCCGGTCAATTTGCAGGTTGAACGCTCCTTTCTGCAACCCGGCCACAAGAAAGCATATCTGGCCAACCATCGACGGGTTAAAAGGAGCTGCGTCAGGAACCCTGCCTCCCCTTTTCATAGGCAGAAACCCTGAAAAAGGCAACTCCACCTCCATCCATTCTCCAGGCACCGTAACGAAACTGCAACCGTAGACCAGACCATCGGAATCGTGATGGTTTCTGACCCGGAAATCATAACAGCGCCCATCACCTTTCAGCTTGACCGCAAACCGGTCAAAGGCACTGAAATCGCACGCTGAAGGCACGGCACGTACCGAGGCGAACCCCCCCTTGCGATCACTTGACAAAATACCTGAAAAAGTCGCCATGCCGACCTCGTCAATCTGCATCGTGCTTTTTGACATGCCACCCATAACGATATCGTCAAGATTGCGCCATTCGAGACAACTGGTACTGAAGTCACAAATAACAAGCTCATCTGCCATACTACTCATCCTGAAATCCTCTCTTGATAAACCTGCAATAATCCGGGCTTCAGGCGACCCCTTCGCCTCTCAACCCCATCATCCGGCGAATGACCGAAGCCGGAGCGACACACAGGGCAATCCCTGCACAATCGGCCACAACATCCATCATCTCGGCGCTTCGCCAGGGAAGGAAAAACTGCACCAGTTCGATTACAACGCCAAAAGCCACAAGAAACAGCACCTTCCTGCCAAAATGCCGGTGTTCGGGAAATGCCTGTTCCGCAAGCAAGTAAAGCATAAAAAATGCAAAAGCATGAAGCACCTTGTCTTTGTAGGGTGGCTGCGGCTCAACGAGGCAAGGCGCCGTCGCTTTATAGAAGGTGAAAAGAAGAGCCGCAACAAACAATACTCGTGCAATCGTGATGATCCGGTTTCGGACAGTATCATTCATCATCTTCTTTTTTTACATGATAATCCCCGCTGAAACCGAGGCTATGATCCGTCAGGCAGTTGCGATTCTGAAACAGAACACCTGAGCCCTCTCAAGCGTGCCCATGGTAGCACATTTCTACAGAAAGTACTCACCCTGTCCCTGTTTTCGTTTTTTTAAGGCGGCACATTGCCGGATTTAATCCGGATTAACGTCCAACCTTAGTGAACAAGATATGGACTCAGAGCAGACTACACAATCCGGGAGAAAAACCATGCCAACCCGATTCTGGTTGTTTTTGATCATCGCCCTGCTGACGCTTGCCGGGTGCTCCTCCTACACGGTCATCAGTGACTATGACAACTCGGCGCCCTTCGGAAACTACAAAAGCTACCGATGGAACGAGAGTGGCAACAAGGATGGCAGCGACGACATGCTGGTCAAGTACCCTCTGACCTTCAAGCATATCAAAACCGCCGTCAATCGTGAGCTTGCCGCCAAAGGCTTTATGCTCACGGAAACCGGCCCGGTCAATTTCACCCTTACTGCCCGTGCGAAAGTCCGGGAGCTGATGGTCGTCAACCCTCCGGTTGGTTTCGCCTACTACTCCCGATGGGGCCGAAGGGGCTACACCACCGTCTGGCATGACCCCTATCCGTATCCACCCGTCAGCTATTATGAAGAGGGAACACTCATCATCGACGTCACCGACACCAAAACCGGCGAGCTTGCCTGGAGCGGCATAGCACGAGGACTCCTCAAAGATTACAACTCATCCGATAAAATCCATCGCGAAATCGACGAAGTGGTCAAACAAATCATCGCCCAATTCCCCCCAGTGATCAAATAGC
>JAAXWL010000040.1:7348-21426 GCA_013334975.1 Chlorobiaceae bacterium | reverse complement strand
AATTTACGACTATTTACTATTGACGTAACACTATTCCCTATTACCTATTCCCCCTTATCCCACTTTTTCCCGAAATATTGTACATTAAGTTTCGAACTCACTTGAAATCAAGACGATTCCGGGAGGAAAAGGCGCCATGCTCAGGATCCTGATATACTGGCTCATCAACGCCACAGCCGTTTACGTGACAGCCCACATGCTTTCGGGCATATCGATAACGACGTTTGGCGCTGCGCTCATCGTGGCCCTGGTGCTCGGACTGATCAACGCCTTGCTCAAACCGGTGCTTGTCTTCTTTTCGATTCCTTTCCTGATTGTAACACTTGGCCTGTTCATGCTGGTGATCAACGCCCTTTTGTTGCAGTTGTCGGCATGGCTGGTCGATGGTTTCGCCGTCCAGAGCTTCTGGTGGGCCATGCTGGGTTCACTCTGCATCAGCCTGGTAGCCTGGTTGCTCAGTGCCATACTGAAAATCTGACCCATCAGCGTCAATCATCAACCGCAAGTATCCGATCATGCAGGGAGAATCACTGGCAATCGTCCTTCCCAAAGCCAACAAGCTCAAACTTCAATCTGTGGCCTACCTGGCCGACCATCCCCGCGATATTCTGGTGAGGACCATCGCAAGCACCATTACCCCGGGACTGGATCGACTGCTGCTGACCAACAAGCCGGTATCACACAAAGTACTCGCCTACCCGGTCATGCCGGGAAGTGAAACCATAGGCCAGGTGCTCAGAACCGGAACCGGGGTCACCGGGCTGAATGAGGGCGATTTCGTGTATGTGTTCAAGGGTGACCGCTGGCTCGGTGTCGACCCCTACTATGGCTGTCATGCTGAAGTAATACCCACATCAGAGGATAACGTTCTCGCACTCGGTCGTGAACCGATGCACCGCGACCTCCTGACGGGACTGGTTGCCTACGTGATCAGCGCCATGAACAAGATCGAACTTGACCCCTCGATGCGCGTGCTTGTCCTCGGACTCGGCTCGGTCGGGCTTATGGTATCGGAATACCTCTACCAGCGTGGCCTTAGCAAGGTTGATGCCCTCGAGAACTTCCCACTGCGCGGTCAGCTATCCCATGCTGAAAACATCGCCATGGACATCGTGGACTTCACCGAAGACTTCAACGACAGCTATGACCTGGTCATCGAAACCACCGGTCGCATCCTGATGGTCGAAAAAACGGTCCGCCTCATGAAGCAGAGGTCCAGTGTGCTCCTCATGGGCAGTTACGAAGTCCTCGGGTATGACTATCGGCTTATCCAGCACAAGGAACCGGTCATCATCGCTTCATGCATCACCGAAAAACGGCATCTTCTGGAGGCTATGGCGTTACTGGAACGTGATGAACTCGACACCGGGAAGTTCTTCACCAAAGTCTTTCCCGTCAGCCAGTACGAACTGGCCTACCGGGTCGCCCTCGACAACAAGGATGCGATCAAGACGGTCATCAGCTGGATATAGGCTTTGGAGCCCTCTATGGCAACAGCGGTAAAGCTCTCCGGGATCACCCGGCGATTCGGCCCCCTGAAGGCCAATGACAACGTCAGCCTCTCAATCGAAAAGGGCACGATCCACGCACTGGTCGGTGAAAATGGCGCCGGTAAAAGTACTCTGTCGAACATCATCTACGGCCTTTTGTGCCCTGACTCCGGCACCATCGAGATCGATGGAAAACCGGTGCACTTTTCCTCGGCGCGCCAGGCGATCGATGCCGGCATCGGCATGGTTCACCAGCATTTCAAGCTGGTACCATCCCTGTCGGTCACCGAGAACATCATCCTTGGCAGGGAACAGGGGCGATTCCGTATACCTTCGAGTCACCTCGCCGAACAGATTCGAAAACTCGGAGAGCAACACGGGCTCGAAACCGATCCTGAAGCACTGGTCTGCCACCTCTCGGTGGGTCAGCAACAGCGTGTGGAGATCCTCAAGCTGCTCTACCGCCAGGCTCGGCTGCTGATTCTCGATGAGCCTACCGCTGTGCTCTCACCCACCGAAACCGAACGCCTCTTCATCACCCTGCGCTCTCTGGTCACCGAAGGACGAACCATCCTGCTCATCACGCACAAACTCGATGAGGTGCTTGCCCTGTCCGGCACCGTCAGCGTGATGCGCAAAGGTACACTGGTTGGCACGCTCTCGACGGCATTGGCGACAAAAGAGAGCCTCGCCCGCATGATGGTTGGCCGTGACGTATTGCTGAGAACAGCCAATCCGATCCAATCGACAGGCAGAACGGTGCTGTCGATCAACCGGCTCACCTGCTCCGGGCTGGATGGAGTCGAAAAACTCAGAGGACTCAGTCTGAAGGTCAGCGCCGGTGAAATCTACGGCATTGCCGGTGTGGAGGGCAACGGACAGAACGAACTGCTCTCACTCCTCTGGGGCACCTTTGAAGGTGAAGCTCTCTCCGGTGGCTCAATCACCATCGATGGCAAGCCGGTCAAAGGAATGAACCCGGCTGAGATTGCAGGACTCGGCGTCTCGATGATTCCTGAAAACCGACATAAATCGGCCATCATCGCCGAATATGGCATCAAGGAAAATCTCTTGCTTGGAAGACATCGTGAAAAGGAGTTCCACCAAGGTCCCGGATTCAACCGGACAAAAACGGAAAACCTTGCGAAAGCCCTGATCGAGAGTTACGACATACGGTGCGCCCCGGGTACCAATCCGGCCATCGGTTCACTCTCGGGCGGCAACCAGCAAAAGGTGGTGCTCGCCCGTGAAATGGAGCGCCCCGGCCTCAAGCTGCTGGTGCTCGCCCATCCTACCCGGGGAGTCGATATCGGCGCCATTGAACAAATCCATAAAAAGGTACTTGAAGCGCGCCAAAACGGTCTGGCCATCCTGCTCATTTCATCCGAACTCGAAGAACTGATTGCTCTTTCAACGCGTATTGGCTGTCTTTTCAAAGGCGCCATCCGCCATGAGTTCACTGAAGCGGAGGTTCGTGAGGGACGCGAGAAGGAGTCGGGATTCGAAAAACAGATAGGCATGCACATCACCTGAAACAACCCTCCTGCCCATGTCACGCAAAACTGTCGAACCCTTCATCCCTCTCCTTTCACTGCTGTTCGCTCTCACCGCCGGCAGCGGCATCATCGCGGCCACGGGCAGCGACCCCCTCGAAGTTTACGGCAAGATGCTCCGCTCGACCTTCACCTCAGGGTATGGCAGCGGACAGGTACTCTTCAGGGCTACCACACTCATTTTTACCGGCCTTGCCGTTGCCGTGCCTTTCAGGGTACGACTCTTCAACATCGGAGGGGAGGGCCAACTCCTCATGGGAGCCTTCGCGACTACACTCTGCGGCATCACCATGCCACAAGAGACACCGGCATTCATCGCCCTTCCTGTACTGATCCTGTCGGCAATGATCACAGGAGGAGCCTGGGCACTGCTTGCCGGTTGGCTCAAGGTACGTTATGGGGTCAACGAGGTCATTTCAAGCATCATGCTCAATTTCATCGCTCTCGGCCTCACAGGGTACCTGCTCACCAACCGCTTCGCCCTCCCCTCGACCGTACACACCAAAACCATCACTCCCGGCGGCTTCCTGCCAAATCTCGATACCCTCTCTGACCTCGGCTGGCACTCTCCGGCAAACTTCTCCTTCGTCATCGCCATCGTTGCTGTGGCTTCCGTCACCCTGTTACTGTATCGTTCCCGTTACGGTTACGCCACGATCGCCTCAGGACTGAATCCCGAAGCCGCCCGTCATGCAGGTATCAACACCGCCCAACACACCCTTGTGGCCATGACCCTTGGCGGAGCCCTCGCCGGACTCGGTGCCACAAACCTCATCCTCGGCTACAAACACTGGTTCGAAGCTGGTCTCACCTCAGGAGCCGGATTCATCGGCATCGCCGTCGCACTTCTGGCACAAGCACACCCGGTCTGGCTTATCTTTTCGGCACTGCTCTTCGCCTGGCTCGATTACGGAGGCCTCGCGGTCAACACCATGGTTCCCAAAGACATCTTCATGATGGTCCAGGGCATCGCCATTCTGGCCATAATCTCCTTTCCGGCACTCTTCAAAACCAACCTGAAAAAAAAGGTAAAGTGAACTTCATGGACAATAACAAAACCAATAATCTCCTGTTTCCCGGCACCCGGCAATCCCCTCTTGTCTTTTATCCTCCACTGCTTCTTCCTGACTTCACACATCCCGTTACGGGTTGTTAAAAAAAAGAGCTCTCCCTCTTTACACTCACTCACTGAATTGCTTATCTTGGCGTATAAAGAACACAGGACAATGGAAAGCCCTGAACCTGATCACCAACATTTCACCAAGAAAATCACTGTAACAGCTGAATACCATGGCAAAAAAAGCGACATCAAAAGAAGCACCGGAAGCAACACCGGAAAAGAAATCTGCTAAAAAAACCACTGACAATACGGTATCCGAAGAGTCAGCACCACAAAAAACCTCCCGGTCGCCAAAAGCAGCATCTCCAGTTACCGAAGAACCTGAACCTGCTGCGCCTGCAAAATCGGAGGTGCTCGATGAGCACATTCAGGTAGCGGCCTATTTCCGCTGGGTTGATCGTGGTATGCCCTTCGGCACTCCCGAAGAGGATTGGAACGAAGCTGAAAAACAATTCAGGGAGTAAGCCTGTTTGTGTTGACAATAAAAAAGCCATTCGACGAATGGCTTTTTTATATTCAGGTTAACTTCAGTACAAGATGCGCTCGCGCCTCACACATCAGGCATAACTATGAAATTCTTCAGTAATCTCTCCGGTAGCATCCAGATACTTTTTGCCGGACTCTGGCTCGTGTTCAGGATCATTCTCGAATACTTCGGCATCATCAGCGATGGTAACGACCGCACCACAGGCATAAAAGACCTTCGCGAAGAGTACAAAAAAGCCAACTACCGTTAAAAAAAAACAGGGGACGCTCACAACAAACTATTGTCACGTCAACGGTAAATAGTCGGAATTTACTTTATCATCGAAATCGGTATCGAGTTCCACTTGAAGAGGCTAAAACAAAATCACCGTGAAGTGTGGTTTATTGTTATAACCATACGCTAATTAAACTGATACAGCCAGAAGCCGGTTTTCTGTATTCACACAAATAATCGATTTCGATACCGATACCGATTTGGATACCGATTATTACACCAGTCCAACCGGACACCAGCGTGCCGGCTGATGGAAGTCGGGCTGGGTATCGATGCACCACCAGGGGAAGAGGCCGTATCGGCCCTCTCCGAGGCTTGCGCAACACTGCATTGACAAATGGTTGTCAAGAATAAAAGGTTCAAGCAGGGCGAAGCTGAACTCCATACCGAAGCTTTCACCTCCGGCGAACGGTTTGACACGGCCGCCGTCCCAATGCTCGGCAGATGGCTTCTCGTGCCCTGGTGTTCTTCGGCGAGAAGCGTCAAAGCATAGTGCAAGCCACTTTCCATCGGGAGTAACCTCAAATTCGAGATAACCATCACGAGTGCTTCCATGGCTTATGAAAAGTTCAGAAACGCTCTGCTCCCACAACCGCTCTACAAAAACACCCTCTGGGGCTTCAATTCCCGAAGAAAAAGCACTTCCGGAGCTGTCGAACGTTGACCAGCGTATGAACGGCTGGTTGGGTGTCCGTCCGGCTTCTTCAAGCGAGATAAGCTGTTCGACCCTGACGATAATGCCGTCCGGGATACCGCAATCCCGGCAGTGATAGTCCAGCATGGGACCTTCGATGAGGGTGCGTGGAAAAACGGCGCTCGCTCCAGCGGGAAACAGCAAAAGCCCCGTCCAGCCATACCCTGGTCGGGAGGGCTCAGGCGTGAAAGCGATACCACAAGCCTCAAGCAACGAGGCTTCAAAGAGGCCTGCGCACTGGAGCTCAAGTTCGAGATCGACTCCAGCCTTTTGGCTCGCATCGATTCGCATGTCGGCGCTCAACCGGAGGACATCGATTGCTTTGGCTCCACCAGTGTTAAAAATGAAATTGGCATGGTGATCGCTTACCTGGGCCCCTCCTTCACGACGTCCCCTGAAGCCAAGTGCATCGAATATCTGGCCGCTCGGCCGACCCGCATCGTAGTTGTTCTTGAAAACCGATCCACAGCTCGGAAAATCGAACTGGTGCTTCACGTCACGGTCATCACCATACTCCTGCATCTTCCTGCCGATGGATTCCGGATCATCCTGTCCTGAACATTCGAGCACTGCACCAACAACGATTTCCGGACTCAACATGAGACTGGTACGCTTGTAACCGCGAAAAACCTCTTCCGCCTGCCTCCATCGAACCGTGCCGTCGAGTCCGACAGTGACGATGCTCCTGGTCAACGCAGAGATTTCGCGGCCATAGCATCGAGCGTTCATACGTACCGTGGCGCCAATCGTACCCGGCAGCCGGTACAACCACTCTCCTCCACTCTTTCCGGCCTGCTGGAGGGCGATAGCCACTGCGGTATTGTCAATTCCCGCTTCGCAGAAAAAGAGGTCTTCAGAGATTCTGAACAGACGGTTCATGAACTCAAGAGAGAGTACCGCACCGGGAAATCCTTCATCGGAAAACAACATATTGCTTCCCTTGCCAGCAACGATAACCGGCAATAAAGAGCGGCGACACCATTCGAGTGCTGCTGCCAATTCACCCACGTTCTGCGGACGAAGCATCCAGCGAGCCTCTCCACCTATGGCGTAGTATCCTGTGGCGGCAAGTGAAACCCGCTCTTCATACGAACACGGAACCATCGATTCTATCATGAATATGCTTGTTGAACTTCAGCTATTCTCGAATATAAACGGTCGCCCTCGATTGTCCATAATACGGATATGGATGTTCTGAATTTCTGCTTTTCATAATCAATCCCGGGTTGATCAGCAAACAGCCTGGAACCCGTGTTCCTGGCTATGGGCAATATGGGTAATTAGCAATGAGCAATGGGTACCGGGTACTGGGTAGTGGGTACTGGGTACTGGGTTTTCCCTATTCCCTAATACCTATCGGGAGGAAATCGGAACATAAAACAGAAGAGCGGTGAACCGCTCTTCGTCTTCTCTTTCCCTGATCCCCTGTAACTCCTTTGCTGAATTCTCAGTTGGCCGGGTTGTTTTTGGTGAGAATGCCGTCCTGAACCATTTTGTCGATCATCTTGCCCATCTGGTCATGGGTACGGATAAGCGCAGGAAGTGAAAGGGCAAGCGTGGCAACCGGGCGAACGTTGGGCTCTTTGTCTTTTTCGACCGAGGTGACATTGATGAGGTCAACACGGACTACGCCATCGACAAGAATCATGTTGGCGATTCCATCGGCATAAATGGTCTGCATATCTCTTTTTCTCCGGAAAATAGGTTTCGTTTTTTCTGAAAAGCACTCAATCAGGCTCAAATATAATCAAAGGAGTTCATGAGCCCTAAAAGAGTAACAAGAAACATTCACTATTCAACACTATTGCATGGTAGACGGC
The DNA here is from genome assembly GCA_013334975.1 of Chlorobiaceae bacterium. Lineage (GTDB taxonomy): Bacteria > Bacteroidota > Chlorobiia > Chlorobiales > Chlorobiaceae > Chlorobaculum. The sequence continues at coordinate 13,989 of JAAXWL010000040.1, read as the reverse complement.
ACGAAAACCCGACAACGGCATCGGTTCTGCCACCCCTGAAAGCAAAGGGTTCAGAACGAACCTGCAGTCACGTCAAGCTTAATATAGCGTATCTTAATGTACCATTGACTTATCCAGATCGAAATCGGCATCGGGATCGAAATCGATTATTTACATGAAAAAAGAAAACCGGCTTATGGCTGTGTCAGTTTAATTCCTAAGAAGATCATGTGCTTTTGACGTACTATGGTCTCCTTTTTTCGTTACCGATACCGATGATACAGGAAATTCCGACTATTGACCGTTGACGCAACACTACGGTAACCGATCAATCCTGAAGACGATTGAGAATACTGTGATGGCGACCATAGAAAAAGTATATACAGAAGCCTATGGCCAGCCAGATAATCAGACGCCACCAGTTTTCGGCCGGCAGAGAGAACATGAGCAGCAAACAGGTCAGAATACCGGCGATCGGAACCAACGGAACCAGAGGCGCCCTGAATGGCCTGTCGGCATCCGGATTGGTCTTGCGCATGATCAGTACCGCCGAGCAGACAACGACAAAAGCAAAAAGAGTTCCGATGTTGACCAGTTCGGCAAGAAGGCGCAAAGGAAGAAACGCGCTGAGCAGGGCGACAAAGAAACCCGTTAGAATGGTCGATTTCCAGGGAGTTCGGTACTTCTCGTGGATCGAACCGAAAAAGTTCTTCGGAAGCAGACCGTCACGCGCCATGGCAAGAAATATCCTCGGCTGACTGAGCATCATAACCAGCAGTACCGACGTAATACCGGTCATAGCACCAAGAGAAACCAGAAACTGCGCCCAACCGAGACCAACCTGCCTGAACGCATCAGAGACCGGTGCGTCGATGTTGATCTTGTCGTAGGGCACCATACCGGTGATAACTGCGGCCACGGCGATATAGAGCACAGTGCAGATGATCAGTGAAGCAATGAGACCTATCGGCACATCACGCTGGGGATTACGCGCCTCTTCTGCATGGGTCGATACCGAATCAAAACCGATATAGGCAAAAAAAATCATGGCTGCACCGGCAAGGACCCCTATGGGTGCTCCACCGGGACCGGTTTGTCCAAGAATGGTGTGACCGAAAACGCTCAGCCCGGAATACCCGAATGGTGCAAAGGGCTGCCAATTCTCGGGTTTGACATACTTTGCGCCAAGAAATATGACCAAAAGCACGATAGCCAGTTTGACGATCACCATCCCGGTGTTGAAACCGGCGCTTTCACGAATACCCTTGACGAGAACGATGGTAATGACGAGGGTGATCAACACCGCAGGGAGATCAAACATCGTTCCTGTCGGAATAAAGGTCCCGGTTGCCTGATCGAAATCGATCGGCGCACGACAAAGCGCAGCAGGGAGCGACCAACCAAAGATGCCGATGAAATCCTGAAAATAGTGTGACCAGCCGTGGGCTACAGAGGCCGAAGCAACGGCGTACTCAAGAATGAGATCCCAGCCGATAATCCAGGCGAACAGCTCGCCGAGCGTCGCGTAAGCATAGGTATACGCGGAGCCTGCAACGGGTGCCATGGACGCAAATTCAGCATAACAGAGCGCTGCAAAAATGCAGGCGAATCCGGCAAGAGCGAACGAGAGCGTTACCGCCGGTCCTGCCTTGTCATGGGCGGCAACACCGATAAGCACAAAAATACCGGTACCGATAATCGCCCCGACACCCAGGCTGGTCAATGCCACCGGGCCGAGGATCCGGTTCAGTCGATGCTCGCTTTTCATCTCTTCGAGCAGCAGTGAAAGCGGCTTTTTTCTGAAACTGTTTTTCACAGGAAGATGCAGGATTGGTTGATGGAGAGCACCCCCTCAAGACGGGCGTAACAAGCAAATATTCTGAATATACAGAGTTTCAAACGGAACTCCTGTCACAACAACTGAGGTACACCCTTTCCCTCACCGCTCTCTTCAAAACATCCTCGTTTCCGCTGGAGCAACGCATGAACATCTCTATCTTCATTAGCCGGTAAAGAAAGGTGCTGCAAGCAGCTCCCTCTCAACCGCCGAATTATCCTCGTCTGATGAACCATTTGACCACTTCGATGACGGGAATGACCGTAACAGCGCAGGCAATCACAATCAACCAGTCGCCGGTTGGCATCATGTAGGTACCGAACGGAACGTTGAAAAACGGTACATAGATGACGACAGCAAGCATGACAAGCTCCCAGAGAATGGCCAGATTCAGCCAACGATTCGCAAATGGTCGCCTGAATACCGGCTCTTTTTCCGAACGAAAGTTATAGGCCTTGAAAAACTGGATAAGCACCAGAGAAACAAAGGTCATGGTCATGGCCTCCTTCAGGCTTTTGCCGGAATGTCGTGCCCATTCGAAGAGCGTCAGGTTCACGATGGTTGACCAGATGCCGCCGGCAAGCATCAGCGCCATGACGGAACGGGAAAAAATTCCCTGCTTCGGATCGTTCGGAGAGCGCTTCATGATACCGGGTTCCGACGGATCGACCGCAAGGGCAAGCGCCGGAAGTCCGTCAGTCGCGAGATTTACATAGAGTATCTGCACCGCCGTCAGGGGAAGCGGCAGACCGAAGATGGTCGCTCCTGCCATAAGCCCCAGCTCGCCGATGTTCGATGAAAGCAGATAGGTGAGGTATTTTCTGATGTTATCATAGATTCCCCGCCCCTCTTCGATGGCCGAGACGATCGATGAGAAGTTATCGTCCAGCAGCGTCATGGCTGATGCTTCACGCGACACGTCAGTACCCGCGATTCCCATAGAGATGCCGATATCGGCTCTCTTGAGAGCTGGTGCATCGTTGACCCCATCACCAGTCATGGCGACCACCTCTCCCCGCTTCTGGAAAGCTTCGACAATACGCAGCTTGTGTTCAGGAGAGACCCTGGCAAAGACCTCAGCATCCTGAACGGCCCCGACAAGTTCAACCTCATCCATCGCATCGAGTTCAACGCCGCTGACCACCCTGCCATTCCGGAGTATGCCAAGTTCACGGGCAACAGCGCGAGCGGTCACCGGGTGGTCGCCGGTAATCATGACCGGTCGGATGCCCGCTTCGCGGCACCGCTGAACGGCCTCCCTTGCTTCATCCCGAGGAGGGTCGATCATACCGGCAAGTCCAAGAAAAGTCAGGCCATAGAGGGCATCTGCTGTTCCGTTGTTTTGCTTGCTTGCTATGGCAAGCACCCTGAGGGCATCACGCCCCATCAAATCAGCCTCACCAAGAACCCGCGCCATGGCGTTCTGGTCAAGCCGGTCATAGTCACCCGAATTATTAAGCAATTGAGAACAGAGGGGCAGAATCACCTCGGGAGCCCCTTTCACGTAGGTCACCGTGGATTCCCCGGAACGATGAACGGTAACCATGCGCTTCGAACCGGAATCAAACGGCTGCTCGTCAATCCTGGAAAAACGCTGCCGGAGTTCTGTTTCATCAAAGCCGGCTTTCCTGGCAACCACAATCAAGGCCCCCTCTGTGGGATCACCCACAATAGTCCACTCCCCGTCCTGCGAACGTTCGAGCCTGGCATCATTGCAAAGCATACCTCCCTGAAGCATCTGAAGAACCGGAGCCGAAAGCGCTGCTTCACCGGAAACAGAGGTGATGTTGCCCTCTGGCCGGTATCCCGAACCGCTCACCGTAACGGAGTTGTTCCCGGTGTAGAGGCGCCGGACCGTCATCTGATCCCTGGTCAGGGTTCCGGTCTTGTCGGAACAGATGACCGTGGTGCTGCCCAAAGTCTCCACGGCAGGAAGACGCCGCATGAGCGCGTTGCGCTTCACCATGCGCTGCACACCGAGAGCAAGCGAGATGGTGACAACCGCTGGCAGGGCTTCGGGAACAACCGCCACGGCAAGCGCGATGCCGAAAATGAGGATTTCGATAAAGGGCTGGCCTCGGAGCATACCAAGCACAACAATGACGGCCACAATCACTAACGCAGCCCGGGCCAGTGATGCCCCTACCTTGTCAAGATTTTTCTGCAAGGGAGTCTTTTCCGTGCCGACACGTTGCAGCATACCGGCTATGCGTCCGAATTCGGTCGCCATGCCGGTAGAGGTCACGATAGCGCGACCTCGTCCATACACCACAACCGTTCCGGCAAATACCATGTTCCGCTGGTCTCCGATGGGAGTTCCTGGTGCGAGCACTGCGTCATACTCTTTTTCAGAGGGCAGCGATTCGCCGGTCAGAGGAGCCTCATCGGCGCGAAGGTTCACCGCTTCGACAAGACGTCCATCAGCCGGTACCCGGTCACCTGCCGAAAGCACCACCAGATCGCCTGGCACCAACTCCTGGGCCGGCACCATCCGGGCCACTCCGTCACGAATGACCATCGACGCCGGGGCAGCCATGCGCCGCAAAGCCTCTATGGCCTTTTCCGCCCGAAACTCCTGGATAAAGCCAAGTAAAACCGCGAAAAGGACGATCACCGAAATAGCAATCGCTTCGATCGCATGACCGAGAAATGCAGAGAGAACCGTAGCAATGAGAAGTGTAATGATCAGCACGTTGCGGAACTGCTCACCAAGAAGCTTCCAGGGGCTTGTGGTCGAAGAGGATTCAAGACGGTTCGTACCGTACACTTCGAGGCGCCTGAAGGCCTCATCTTCAGTAAGCCCCTCAGGGGTGGTATTGAGTCTTTGAATCAGTACATCAAGACGATCACTGAAGGGGACTTCGATCATGGCAGAATGGAGTTCAATGCAAAAAATACCGGTATCCTCAAAAGAATCCGGCTTACCTCAATCAACCGCTCATCCTGCTGATCGGTTCCTCAAAGCGATATCCATCTTTCAGTGAGAAAAATGTACGTAACTGCCATCAAGAGGTTTCAGGGAGATTCCGCTGTCTTCCGGCTTCTCTTTGTTGAGCCATTGTATCAGGCTGCCGTTTTTCCAGTCATCAAAGGTACAATTGGCCTGATCGCAGCCTTCAATGAAGCGGATGTAGTGGTCGAGCAACTGACCGGTAAAATGAAACTCCTCCTCCCTGGCTGCGTATGGTGTAACCGAAGATTCACATTTGCTCTTCTTGTCAGCCTCTTTGCAGAGATCGTTACAATGACCAAGATAACCACAATGACTCCCTCGCTCAACCATACACGTCGCGGCCCATGAATTGCTGTTGCTATAAGCCATCTGGGCATATTGACTCTCCGACCTGTCCTGTACATCAATCCATGCAGGCGGGCATGAGTTTGCCGCATCGAGGCAGGCGCTGTCGCATGCGCCGGTTACCATCAGGTTCGGCAGGTTAACACCGGAAAGGTACTCCCTGTAGGGCTTCATTCCGGGAGCCATGAATGGAACGGTCCTTCCGCCAGCACCATCGACCGGTGAAAGTTGAAGCAAGCCGGCTGGCTTGGCCCTCATTGACGCACTCCATTCAGATAAAGGCGGCGTGTGGTCAGGAATAAACTCCCTGTTGTAAAAAATGGGATCGAAAGGCATCAGGTTTTTGGCGCCGATCCTCTGCAAGGCGTCAAAACCGCTTGCAGCGACCTGGGCATGAGCGCCGCCAACCGAATGACCGGCAAAAATAACCCGATTGTCCATGCTGTTGTTCTTCGCGGCATCTGAATTAAGAAATTTTGCTTTCGCAACCGCTGCATCATCTTGGTACTTGTACGTTGCTCCGTAACGGATGAGATAGGAGGCTGCGGCATAGGCTGCCTGTCCGACTCTCGGGTTGCCACCCAGATCAGTCCATGGCATGATATCGAACTGCTGATGACAGGTGGTTACAAAAGCGAGCGCCCAGTTGTTGTCGATAGCCGCCTGAGAGTAGTTGTAATACCACGAAGGATTGATTTCGTAAAGAGGTGTATCCTGGTTAGTAATCTTACTGAGCAGTAGTTTGGGATAGAACAGGAAATCGGTACCAATCAGGAACCCGTGATTGAACATTACCAGCCCGTCTGCCTGCATGTTGTTCGGATAAAACACCTCTATGACGATTTCGGTGAACGCTGGCAGTTTGTCATAATATTGCAACCAGAGGTAAAACCTTTTGAAATCATAATTTCCTACCTGAATCGGATACATAGCCGGACCTCCGTTGTTTTGGGGCGTCAAAACGCCGATCAATGGTTAATAAACGCTGTTGCGGTTACAAAGAGCGGTAACAGTTCAGTGCCATAATCCGCCGCCGCAACTCCTGCCGCGTATGGGCTGGTTTTCTACCGGTATCTGGCAGAACCAGCCAGCAACGTGACCAAGAGCGCCAGGAGGCAGATTGGACTTGACTTGTTCAAGTTCCTGTTCGGTAAACTCGAAACCGGCCTCACGTATCAGTTCCATTCTTTTTTTTGAAAGTTCACCGGCTAACCGATGGCTTAATTCCTCTTCGGCCATAAGCCTGTCAAGGAAAACGCGGGCTGATGAGAGTGACATAGGGTATGAATTAAAACTGGTGAATCGACCCGGATACACTACACTGTGTTCACAAAATATACAACAAAGAACGTATCATATCGCAAAAAAATCGCAAAACAGAGGGGAGGATCAGGTATTAGGAAAAACCCATTGCTCATTCCCTGTCAGGTACTCGGGACTGGGGACTGGGTTTTCCTACTCCCTATTCCCTATTCCCCATTGCTCATTGCTCATCCCCCATTGCTCATTCCTCATTGCTCATTGCTC
>JAAXWL010000040.1:0-7248 GCA_013334975.1 Chlorobiaceae bacterium | reverse complement strand
TTGCTCATTGCTCATTCCTCATTCCTCATTGCTCATTCCTCATTGCTCATTCCTCATTGCTCTTTGCTCATTGCTCATTCCTCATTGCTCTTTGCTCATTCCTCAGCACTTCATCTTCCCCTCTTTGCTTTTATTGCCCACTTCATCCACATCCCACAGTACATTCGTCCAACAAGTCCACAGCGTCAACTTCATCATCTCTTCCACCCCTAAAGCCTGGCGCCTCCTGAAATTTCGAGAATCTGACCGGTAATAAAGGATGCGTCATCAGATGCGAAAAACAGGGCTGCATTGGCTACATCGTCTGGCGTTGCGATGCGACCGAGCGGATAACGCTCTGCGGTTGCTTTAGCGAGGGCATTCCAGCGCCCCTCACCGAGAGCCCGTATAAAAGCATCCACCTCAACCAGCGCGGGAGCGAGCGCATTGGCGGTAATACCAAAGGGGCCAAGAGCCAGGGCGATGGAGCGGGTGAAGGCATAAATACCCCCTTTCGAAGCAGAGTAGCTGAACTGGTTCGGACTGCCACGGTAGACCAGCGAACTCATGTTCACGATTTTGCCGTAAGCTTGCGGCTTCATGATTTTCGCCGCTTCACGGCAGCAAAGCATGCATGACTTGAGGTTCATGTCAAGGTTCTTCATGGCCCGTTCCATATCCATCCCCTCAACCGGCGCCGCTGGATCGCAATCACCACCAGCAATATTGACCAGAATATCGAGCCTTCCCCAATCACGCCTGATACCCGAAAAAAGTTCAACGACCGCCTCCTCCGATGTCAGATCGAGCACCGAGCAGGAGCCTTTGCCGCCATCCCGAACAATCTGGTCAAGAACACGATGGCAACCTTCCCGATCAATATCGGCCAACACCACAAAAGCACCTTCACGGGCAAAACAACGAGCCGTCGCACTGCCTATTCCACCTGCCGCCCCGGTCACCAGGGCAATCTTTGCCTGCAATTTCATTGCACACACGTTTTTTTACCATTATCAATCCATGATTCCATCACCGATCCGCTCTTCTTTCCGGATTCCCGTTCTCTTCCTGGTGAAAAATCACACTTATACTGACGTATGATACTGAGCCGTTGATTTTATCCAGATCGAAATCGGTATCGGTATCCAAATCGATTATTTATGTGAAAACAGAAAACCCGCGCCTATCTTTATCTGTTTAATTATCAAATTTTTATCACAATAAACCACAATACCCGGTGAGTTATAATCAATCTCTTTCAAGTGAAACTCGATACCGATACCGATTTCATTGGTAAAAAAATTACGACTATTTTCCGTTGACGCAACACTAATCAGCGATCACTCTACGGGAATATCCCTTTTCACGCTTGTCGTCCCGGCAAACAACCTGAACCCCATGAGACTGGTCATGGACTGCACGGCTGAATTGAAACGACCGATGAAAAGATCGAGATCGTTTACCTGGAAACGCTTGTTCAGCGCCACTTCATTCATGAACGCAAGGAACTGTTCATGGCGCATCTCACCTATCCTCGACGACCAGGAAAGGTTTGATATACGAAAAGCACAGAGTGGTTCATCGATCATCCAGAGATTGCCAAGGCTGAGCAACTGAACCCAGAAATCAAGATCGACGGTATACGGTATCCGCGCACTATACCCTCTGGTCCGGGTTAACAGTCTTGAAGGATAAAGACCACAGACTGGCTCACCAATGATATTAGTGCCCATCCGCACCATCTTTCTGACGATTTCCTGAGGATTTTTCAGACCGCCGTCCAGAAAATTAACCTTTTTGACCAGCACCTTACCTTCTGGATCGATAATGGTTCGCTGCGAAGAGACAAGACTCACGCCGTCACATTCCGGATCTTCGAATGCCGCAAGCTGTTTTTCAAGGCACTCCGGATAGAGCAGGTCATCGGCACAAAGCAGCTTGACATAACTGCCTCTGACATCACTGACCGCCCGGTTCCAGTTGCCTTCCGGCCCGAGATTCCGGTCGCTGGTGAAAACGTGTATTCTGCGGTCATCGAACGAACGGGCAATCTCAAGCGACCGGTCAGTCGAATGGTCGTCATAAATCAGCAGTTCGAAATCCGGCATCGTCTGCAATAGCACCGACTCAATCGTTTCAGCAATATAACGTTCATTGTTGAACATCGGTATGGTGATGGTAACCAAAGCTTTTTCGAATCGTGACATAGATGTTTCTCCTTCTTGTCTTCATCTTATCATCGAAAGCTCATCAGTGAAGCAAGCAGCAGTGTGCTTCAGCCCACACTTTCGATGCCCGTTTTCCATTCGCAAGCACCATTTCCCGGAAAACCGTCGCTTCATCGAAACGGGCATGGTTACTTGCTGAACGAAGATCGGCATATTCGAGAGTCGCTTCCACCATCTCAGCTTCACGAAAACCAGCACGAAACCTGCCTGGTTCCTTTTCCCTCATGGTGTTCAATCCGACAATCCCCTTTTGCAGCATTGCGTCCTGACGGGATTCCGCAACCGCAGCAGATATAACTGAAAGACAGAACCATCATTCTGCAGTAACATAATGCAACAGAAAACGACAATGCGGCGGCTTCAAGAAATGGTCAGGAGTTGTCATCTGCATCAAAGACAGGATCATGAAACAGATTGCGCACCAGATAGAGTACCCCCGCTGCATAGAATAGGCCGGCAAGGCCCAGGGCAAGATTGTCGCCACTAATAAAACTGATAATGACGACCAGGCCTGAAAGAAGCAACACAGAGAGCTGAACGAAAGCCCTGTTCATGGTCTCTTGATCGAGCAACTGTTCAAGAGGATCTCCGGAATAAAGCAGTTCAAGCGAACCCTCCCTCTGAATGGCCGGCAAAACGATATACATCATTCCGATAAATGACAGGGTAATCCATCCCATCAGGGCAGAGTGCGTATGAGCGTGGTAAATCCACATTTTGTCGCCTCTTATGGGCGGATAGCTCCCGAAATGGATACCCTGTCCGAAATAAATATTCAGAATACCGAAGGCACTGGTCGCCAGGAGAAATGCCAAACCACTGAGCAGGAACGCCAGTGCCGGATGAGCGAAATGGTTCCGGAAATGGTTCTTCAGAAAAACCGTGAAGGTGACCAGAAGCGCCATGACACCAAACATCAGTAAATGACTGATCAACATCATACCCAGGTAATTGCCCATCAGAATCACCACCAGGAAAAACAGTACTCCTCCAACAAATATATAGAACCAGAGACTGAAAAGCTTCGCAGCCAGCTCCCTCTTTTCCGAACGGCGCCAGGCATACGTGTAGAGAAACCCCATGACGCTGATGCTCAATGGAAACGATGATCCGAGGAAATAGGCAGACCGGGTGACAAAGAAAGGAATAATGCCATTCGACGGAAAAGCCTCTTTCAGGCCAAGTGCGAACAAGCCGAGATTGGCATTCAGCAAAAAAACCACATCGAAAATATAGTACCGTACCGACACCTCTTTCCAGATTTTCGAGACCGAGAGGGTAGTAAAAATTTCATAGAGAGGCAAGACCACGACAGCCATCAGAAGGATACCGGCAGCCACCTTCAGCAATGGCAGATCGGTCGCCTCCGAAACAGCGACCAGAACAACAGAAACCAGAACGATCACCATAAACTGACGCTGACGACCAGGATCGATTCTCAGCTCCGGATAAATTGCCGAGGTCAGGTAGCGATTAAGCAACAGGATGGCGAGGTTTCCGAAACCGGTAAAAAAGAGGTAAGGATGGACCTTGAGGAGAAATGCATGGTTCAGCAGCACTCCTGCGCCGCCGAATAAAGCAGCCCCAGTGATGATGATGACCGAAACGAAAAGAAAGTTTCTCGATATTCCACGAAGCGAAGGTTCGGATAGTATCGGATTCATTGGTTCTCTTTTTTCATTATTAATCGCCGGGAAGCGTCGCTTGCCATTGCCGAATATGCTGTTATCGACAAGGCGATCAGTGCGGCATTAAGGGTAACCGGATTGAACGGCTGGGTCAGAAGGCCCGGTTCGGTAACGGAAACAAAGGCCAGAAGGCCCAGCATGGCGGCTATATTCAATAAAAAAGGCCAGCGCCAGGGTGAAAAAAGAAGCAGCAGGCCGAAGAGAATCTCCCCATAACCCATTATGGAACAGAGAAAACCGAATGCGGGTCCAAGATGCGCCAGCAAGCCAAGCTCAATCGGGCTCTGGCAGACCAGTTTCGGCACGATCCCCTGATAAATCCAGACGAATGCCAAGGCAATCCGGCTGACAATCAACTCCGGAGAGTGACGAATAAAAAGGTTCATAGCGATAAGGATTTCAGGTATTTATACCGGAAGATAACAGTTACCGGCTAAATACACCTAAACTTGTAGGGGCAAGAATGAAGAAAGCGGGTAGCGTCCTCAAAAACAAGTCAAGAAATCATCGTTTTGCTTTATCGGAATGATTCTGACGTAACACCAGTACGGTCTCGATAAAAAACCCTTGCTGTCTCAGTTTTCAAGCTGAGACAGCTTCTGCAAAAGAGAGAGGTTCGCGATGTAAAGTCTCTCAGAGCCAGGCACTTGCAAGGCAGCCCCTCTTGGACAGAAACGCTTCGTGTATTTTCTAAAAATCAGGCAGGGCAGACTTTTTGCAATCTGACTATAGCCGCCTTCTTTGCCCGACGACCCTCATCCCAGTCCGTACCGAACATGGCGGCCTCACTGATCTTGTCCATAATGGCAGTCAGTGTTTTGATCTTCCGTCTGTCAGAACCGGCGATTTCTGGTTTCACCTCGATTTCCAGAATCGCATTCTGAACACACTGAATCGCATCGAGATATTTGTCTTGTTCGATGTGCTTGATAATACGTTGAGCTACATTTTCAGCCATTGACGAGTAAACGATTGATGTTGTGCCACAGTACGAATCCATGCCCATACCATGACGTAATGATAAAGAATAATATAAGAATAGAAAAGCTATTGTAACTTTACGGTGCAGGATACCACCTCAGCAAAGATTACCGGTTCGAATCGAATATATGAGATACAACTATTATTTGCTAATATTTAACAAAAAAAAGAAAAACAGTACTGGCGAAAGGCTTTATTATCATACCCATAACCATACAGAAAACTTTTTTTCCGGTAAAAAAGTTCACGCACTTGTGCTCCATGGCCCCAGCATCGCAATACCGGTAGCTTTTTTTCCGGAATGACCCTCCTTGCGCCTCCGGTCTGAGCCAAAACATCACTTCAGACGACCTTCCAGACGACTGGCCCTCAGACCAGGCTCCGGATGGCTGGAAAGAAAGCTGTGATCACCGCCAAGTGTAGCGAGCTTCCTGAGCGCCGTCACAGATGAAGCCGCCTTGAATCCGTTGCGCTTCATAAAATCGAATCCGTAATCATCGGCTGCCTTCTCCTGCTTCTGGGAGTATTGAGCGGTTACGAACGTCGATAGCAGTTCACCAATATCCGATGAAGCAAGCTTTTCAGCACGGCCACCTTGCGCCGCAACTCCTTTACGTACTGCAGATATGGTATAAGCACGACTGACTGAAGCCTTTGAATCTCCGTTCATGACATGACCGATCTCATGGCCGATCACAAAACGCAACTCATGGTCATCCATCATATCCATCAGCCCACTGTACACGCGAATGCTGCCATCCGCCAGAGCAAAGGCATTAACCTCCTTGGTGAGATAAACCCTGAAATTGAACGTGCGCCCCTTTTCCGGGCGAACCTTCGAAACCAGACTTTTCAGACGCTGCGCATATTTGTCACTGTCAGGAGCCAGCTGCTTATTCTTGTCAGAGTATTCAGCCACCTGTTTTGACATTGTTACGACATCAGCATCAGAAAGAGTCACCGCTTTAACCCCATCCATCGCTGCATCAAGCACCCCGTTAAGGTTCAGAGCCAAGACCGGTTTCGTGAAAAACGAAAAGCATATCAACATTATCAGGAATAAAAACGCTTTTTTCACAGAAAATCCCCCCTTCTTGATGCAATCTTTTTATGTTTTAAAACGACCGGTTTAACACCGGCTCCTGCCAAAAAGAAACTGATAAAAAAAGTCAGCTACTCCCGGAAAGTTTTTTTGAATATATCCATATAAAGCAATCAATGAAAACAACTCTTCTCCTGGATAGACCCCTTAATCGAAATATATGGCCATTTTTTTCAGGAAATCGACGCGTTTCGCTCTTCCGTTATCAGAAGCATCTGCCTGAAACTAAAAGCTATATATATATATTGCTGAAAAAGCTGTGAAATACCATCGAGACAACTGCAAAAGCAAGTGTGCCTTCAAATGATAATTTTCGATTATTATACCTGATACTCAAAAATGCCGAAACAAGTGTCACCCATGGATCTCATTCCCTGTTTCACTCAGCACATCGACACTCATTACCCCACATCTTCCGATTGTCCCGGACTTCAGTCCGAATAATAACCTCTCAATAGTATTCATAGCATCAGACGAGCTTCAACCCGGTATGCACTTTTGCCTCAGGGGAGTGGGCGTACCATATTTCCCGAAACCCACCCATCACCCATTACCCATTCCCGGTCAGAGACTGGGGACTGGGTATTGGCACCTGGGTTTTCCTACTCCCTGTTCCTCATCCCTCATCCCCCATTCCTCATTGCTCATCCCCCATTCCTCATTGCTCATCCCCCATTGCTCATTCCTCATCCCCCATTGCTCATTCCTCATCCCCCATTGCTCATTGCTCTTTGCTCATTGCTCCTCCGCCTTGACCCCCCGCAGAATCTTGATCAGCAATCTGAACGCTATCAATCCGAGAATCACAAATCCCGCCACAGGACCAACCATTTCAGGGGTCGTAAAGTGAACGCCAGCCGATCTCTGGAAAACCGTGCTCAGGACAATCTGCGGCGCAAGCAGTATTATGGTTATGAGTAAAGGCAACGAGATCACATATCCCAGAGGCTCCTTCTTCAGAACCAGGTCTGAGCACAGAAACGTCGAAGGAGTGATAATCGCCAGATCCAGTGCAAAAGTAACCATCGTGGTGTAGTGATCCATTCTCTCGGGAGTTCCGCCCCGCATCAGCGCTGCCACCAGAGGTAAGCCCCAGGCAAACATCGTCACCGAACCCGCAGCGAACATAAAAATCGCCAGAGAACGAACAGGTAAACGTTCGGAAATCCGCGAGGCAATGATATCGAAATCGACCGAAGCGAACGCCTGGATAAAAGCAAACAGGCTGGCTGAGACGATGATCACATACAGAAGAAAAAGAGTGTTGAAC